>JADGHL010000031.1 GCA_019686135.1 Myxococcaceae bacterium
CGCGGGTGGGCGCGGCGGGAGTGGCTTCAGCTTCGGCGATCGCGGAGGCGGCCGCGGCGGCCGTGACGGTGGAGGCGGCGGACGGGGCCGGGGAGAGCGCGAGGGCGGCGGCAGCGGCGTGTACCGCATCGCCAGCGAGCTGCCCAACCTCGAGAAGGCGCTGACGAAGGGCGATTTCCCGGCGCAGAAGGCGTCGCTCGAAGCGATTCTCAAGGCGTTGCGCCCGCTGCGGCTGAGCTCGCTCGAGGGCATGGAGCCGGCCACCCGCGGCAAGTTCCTCACGTCGATCGTGCGCGTGCAGCGCCAGGCGCGGCCCGCCGGGTTCGAGGCGCTGCTCGAGCATCAGCGCGCGGCGCAGGCCAGCAAGGCGGGGGCGAAGGCGCCGGACACGGGCAGCGCCCAGGAGGCGGCGCCGCCCGAGACGACCGTGGACGGCCCGCAGGCCGAATCGCCGGCGACGCCGGCACCGGACACAGCGCCCGCTCCCGCAGCGGAGGGCGCGGCCGAAGCCGGGGTGACGTCCGCCGCCGAGGCGGCTGCGGTGCCCAAGGCTGCACCCGCCGAGGGTGCGGCGACTGAGGTGCCGCCGGCCGAGGCTTCGTCTGCGCCCGCCGCGCCGGCGGAAGCGGCGCCCGTCGACGAGAAGGCGCAGGGCTATCAGGACGTCCTGTTCCTCGTGGGGCGGATCTGGCGCGCGGCGGGTGAACCCGAGCGCGCGGCCTCCGCGTTCGAGCTCTCCGGGAAGGCTCCGCCACAGCAGGAGGAGCCGGTGGAGGCGGAGCCTTCGCGCGAGGAGAAGCGGGAGAAGGGCGCGCGCGGCGAGAAGCGTCCGCGCGGCGAACGCCCACCGCGCGAGAAGCGCGACCGTGGCCCTTCGCGCGAGCCGGTGAACATCCCGGTGGGCGGCAACTGGCAGGAGGTGGCGAAGGAGTACGAGGCCGCGGGACGGACCCGCGACGCGGCCCGCGTCCACGAGCGCAACTCGTCGTGGGCGGAGGCGGCGCGCCTGTTCGAGGCGGGCGGCAACCCGCGCGAGGCGCTCCGCTGCGCGCTCGCGGGCAAGGACACCGAGACCGCTCGGAGGCTCGCCGCCGCGCTGCCGATCGACCAGGCCCGGCCGGTCCTGGAGAAGGCCGGCGCGTGGGAGATCCTGATGGAGCGCTACGTCGGGGCGAACGACTTCGAGAACGTGGCCCGCCTCTACGAGCGCTCGCGGCAGTTCGACCAGGCGGCGCTGGCCTGGGAGAAGGCCGGCAAGTTCGGGCTGGCCAGAAAGTCCTACGAGCGCGCCCGCGACTTCAAGAACGCCCAGCGGGTGAAGAACCTCGAGGTGGACAAGCTGATCGAACGCGGCGACCGGCTGGGCGCGGCGACGCTGCTCGTCCAGAGCGGACGCAAGGACGAGGCGGTGGCGGCGCTGCTCGCGGTGCCCGCGCCCAAGGCGTTCCGCTTCATGGAGCGGCTCGGGCTCAACGAGGCGGCCAAAGCGCTCGCCGAGCGCGAGCTGGCGAAGGCGCTCGAGGAGAAGAAGCCCTCCGCCGCGGCGCGCTGGTACGAGATGCTCGACGACCAGGAGAAGGCCGCCGAGGCGTGGGAACAGGCGGGCCGGCTGGAGCGGGCGTCGGTCTGCAACGAGAAGTGCGGCAGGCTCAAGAAGGCGGCGGAGCAGGCCGAGGCGGTGGGCGATCTGGACCGCGCGCAGGATCTCTACCGGCGCGCCGGCGATCCGGAGAACCAGAACCGCGTCGCCGCGCTCCCGCGCCTCTCGCCGGAGGAGCGCAAGAAGCGTCAGCGGGTGAGCGCCGAGGAAGAGGCCGCCGACCGGGAGCACGCGGCGGCCGAGGAGTCGGGCCGCACCACGCCGGTGTCGTCCGAGGAGACGCCCTCCGAAGAGGCGCCCACGGAGCCCGAGCCTGCGGCGGCGCTGGAGCCCCTACCCGGCGAGTCGTGAGATTTTGCAGTGCCGGCAGACTCACGGGCGCGGCCGGCCGGTCTGCGCCCGTGCGGCCATTCCGTCAGTAGTTCCCGAGAGTTGCGTGCTACGCTGCGCGCTCGCGGCCCCATGGAAAACCGAACGCAGGACGCGTCCTTCGCCGACGCGGAGGCACAGCTCGAAAAAGCGGGGCGCGTCGAGGAGCTGATCCGGCTGTACGAGACCCGCGCCCGCGAGGTGCCGATCAGCGCGGAAGTCGGGCGGCTGTTGCACAAAGCCGGCGAGCTCGCGCGCGATCGTCTCAAGCGCTTCGACCGCGCCGAGGACTTCTTCCGCCGCGCCGCCCTCGCCGATCCCTCGGAGCGCGCACCGCTCATTGGCCTCAAGAGCCTCTTTGAACAGAAGCAGGACGCGCAGGGCCTGGCGGAGACGCTGGAGCGGCTGGGCGCGCACTCGAAAGGCGTGGAGGCGGCGGCGCTGTTTCTGCGCGCGGCGGATCTGTACGAACAGAAGCTCGGCCGCCGCGACCGGGCGATCCTCTGTCTGCAGCAGGCCACGCGCGCCGATCCGCAGGCCCGCGAGGCGTATGACCGGATCCGCCGGATCCTGATGGCGGACTTCAAGCTCCAGTCCGCGTTCGAGTGCCTCGAGCGGCAGCGTGCCGCGCTCGGCGGGGGCAAGTCGCTCGCGGAGCCGTACACCGAGATCGCCGAAGCGGCGCTGGACATGCCGGAGGCGCACCCACTGGGGCTGCGCGCCGCGCACATCGCGCTCGAGCTGGATCCGGCGTTCGACCGCGCCCAGGCGGCGATCCGGGCGATCGAGTCGTCGAAGGAGAACTGGAAGACGCGGGTGCGCGTCTTGCGCCAGGACTCGCTGGAGGAGCGCGACCGCCGCAAGGCCGCGTACCTCTCCCTCGCGGTGGCCCGGCTGCACGCGGCGTGGGATCCGAAGGGCCGGGCGCGGATGAAGGACGCGCTCGATCGCTGCTTCCTTCTGTGGCCGGCGATGCCGGACGCGCTCGACCTCATGGTGCGCACTGCCGAGGCCGACGGCGCGCTCCCTGCCGCGGAGCAGGCCATCGAGAAGATGGCCACCGCGTACAAGGAGAAGACCGCGCAGGTGGACCTGTGGCTCTACCTGGGCCAGCTGCGCCTCACGCGCCTCGACGACAAGGTCCGCGCGCTCGAGGCCTTCGAGAAGGCCACCCGCATCGACCTCTCCCGCACCGACGCGGTGAGCCTGTGTGCCGAGCAGCTGCTCGAACAGGGGCGGACGCACGAGGCGATCGCCCTCTACGAGCGGCACCTGCCCGCGCTCAAGGATCGCCAGCAGCAGATCTCCTTGCGGTTGCGGATCGCCCGGCTGTGCACGACGGTGCTGCGGAATCCGTCGGCGGCGCGCACCCACCTCGAGGCCGCGCTGGCGCTCGAGCCGCACTCGGCCAACGCCGCCTTCGAGCTGTGCCGGATCCTCGCCGAAGCGGCGGACGCGGAGGCGATCGCCCCGCTCCTGGAGCTGGCGCTCCTCGCGCCGCGCCCGGTCAGCGAACGGGTGTCTCTGTGCGAGGGCGTGGCGCTCCTGTGCGAGGAGCGCGGCGAGGCGAAGAAGGCCTTCGAGGCGCTCGCGCGCGCGCTCGTGCTCGATCCGGCGAACCCGTCGCTGTTGCAGGGCGCCGCCGAGCACGCGCAGAAGGCGAACGCGGCCGGGGAGCTGGCCCTCTGGCTACGCCGCGCGGCCACCAACGCGCCGGGCGACGCGGCGACGGCGTTGTGGCGGAACGTGGGCCGGCTGTTGTCGACGCCCGAGGCGGATCCGGCCCTCTGGCGCGAGGCATGGGAGGAGGTGCTCCGGCTCTCTCCGGGCGACGGCGAAGCCACCGCGGCGCTGAGGGCGCTGCAACAGGCGGCGCAGGCCGCTGCACCCGGACCCGCCGACGAGAAGGCCCGTCTCGAGGCGGAGGCGCGTGCGCTCGAGGCGAAGGGCGCCGATCCGGAGGCGGCGATCGTCCTGTACCGCCGGATCCTGGAGCTGGCGCCGGACGACGTGACCGCGCTCAAGCGCCTCGGTGCGGCGTGCGCGGCGCTCGGCCGGTGGGAGGATGTCGCGTACGTCGCCGCGCGGATGGCGGAGCTGTCCCTCACGCCCGCCGAACAGCAGGAGTGGCGCGCGCGGCTGGCCCAGGTCTACTCCGAACGGCTCGGCCGGCGGGACGAGGCGGCGGGGCTCTACCTTGCGCTTCTGGCCGAAGGGGTCCGCACCGAGCCCATCCTCAACGCGCTGGAGAAGCTGGCGCGCGCGCACGTGCGCGAGGCGGAGATCGCCCGCGCGCTCGCGCCAATCTACGAGACCGCGGGCGATCACCAGCGGCGAGCGGCCTCGCTTCTGGTGCAGCTGTCCACCACGAAGGACCGTTCCGAGCAGAAGTCTCTCATCCGCGCGCTGGCCGGGCTCCACGAACAGGCGCTGATGGACGGGCGCGCCGCGCTCTCGTTCTGGTTGCGGGGGATCGCCCTGGATCCGTCCGACGGATCGATGCGCACCGAAGCCGTGCGCCTTGCGCGCGATCTCCACGCCCAGGCCGAGGTGGCTCGCCAGTGGATCGACCTCGCCGGGCGGCTCTCCGACGCGGAAGCGGCCAGCGCGCTGTTCCTGGAGGCGGCGGAGCTGGCGGAGGAGGCAAGGTCGCCCGAAGACGCGATCCACGCGCTCCAGGCCGCGTTGATGAGCCGGCCGGGCGACCCGGAGATCTTCACGCGGCTCCTATCGCTCCTTCAGGGCTCGCGGCGGCTGCAGGAGGCAGAAGGCCTGGTGCGGCGCCGGCTGGAGGCGCTCGCCGGGGACCAGACGCCCGCCGCCATGTCCGAGCGGCTCCGGCTCCTTTTGTCGCTCTGCGACGTGCGCGCGGAGCTGGGCCGGCCCGCCGACGCCGCGGACGCGCTCAAGGAGGCGCTCGCCGCCGGCGCGGACGAGGCCGAACACCTTCCCCGGCTGTGCGACCTGTACGCGCAGGCGGGACGCAACACCGAGCTCGCATGGGCGCTGGCGCGGCACATCCAGCTCGCGCAGACCCTGGGGGATGCCGATCTCGTGGCGCGGCTTTCGCTGCGTCGCGCGCAGGTTCTGGAGGCAGCTTTGGGTGACCGCTCCGCGGCCGTAAAGAACTACTCGGACATCCTGCGTCAGAAGCCGTCGGACCCCGACGCGCTCGCGGCGCTGGAAGCGCTCCTGGAGGATCCCGACTGCGCCGCGGAGGCGGCGCACGCGCTCGCCCCGGCGTACGAGGCGGTCAACGACCACCGCAAGCTCGTCCACGCGCTCGACCGGATCGCCGCCGGCGCGAAGGCCACGGACGAGAAGGTGGCCGCGCTCCGGAAGGCCGCCGAAGTGCACCTCGTCCACCTGCGCCAGCCGGAGATGGCGTTTGCCGCGTTGATGCGTGCGGTGCAGGTGTTCCCGCTGGATGGGGGCCTGCGCTCTGCCGCGCGCCAGGCGGCCGAGGACGCGGATCTGCTCCCCGAGTTCGCGGAGCAGCTGGAGGAGCTGACCGCGCGCGCGGAGGGTGCGGTGGCCGCGGCGCTGCACCGCGAGCTCGCCGACCTCTACGAGAAGAAGCTGGACGACCGCGATCGGGCGATCGCCCACCTCCGCGCGGTGCTCGCGCAGGAGCCCGCCCACCTCGACGCGCTCAAGGCGCTGCAGCGATTGCATCGCGGCGCGGAGGCGTGGGCGGCGCTGGCGGAGGTGCTGGAGCAGATGGCCGCGGTGGCACCCACGCCGGCCGAACGGATCGCCGCCCTGCGCGAAGCCGCCACGCTCCACGAGCAGAAGCTCACCGACACCGAGAGCGCCGCGGCGGCGTGGCGCCGCATCGCCGAGGCCGACGCGCTGGACCGCGAAGCCGCGCTCGCGCTCGATCGGCTCTACACCCAGGCGGAGGATCCGCGGGGGCTGGCGTTCGCGCTCGAGTTGCGCCGGGCTCAGGAGGGCCAGTCCCCCCAGGGCCGCGAGGTCGCGTTCCGGCTGGCCGGTCTCAAGCGCGCCGTGCTGGGCGATCCCCGCGCCGCGCTCAGTCTCTACCGGCAGATCCTCGACGAGGACCCCGGCCACGCCGGCACGCGCGAGGTGCTGGAGCAGTGGGCGCGTTCGGACGTCGAGCTCTCCGCCGCGGCGATGGAGGTGCTCGACCCGGTCCTGGCCAGAGCGGGCGATCACGCGCGGCGGATCGCTCTGCGCGAGGCGCGGCTCGGGTTCGCGCTCACCGAGGAGAAGGCCCGTCTGGCGGAGGAGATCCGCCGGATCGCGGAGGTGGACCTGGGGCAGCCGGAAGCGGCCTTCATGGTGGCGCTGAAGGCATTCTCCTGGAACATCGACCGCGAGCGGGTGCAGGCGGATCTGGAGCGGCTGGCGAAGATCACCGGCTCCTGGGACGACCTCGCCGACATCTACGAGGCCGCCGCCGACGAGCTGTTGCCGGGCGATCCGCAGCTTGCGGGCCTGTTGCGCCGCGCCGCCGAGCTGCGCGAACAGCTCGGCGAGACCGAGGAGGCCACCCGCCTGTGGAAGCAGGTGCAGGAGGAGCTCCCGCAGGATCGCGCGGCGCTGGAGGCGCTCACCCGGCTGTACGAACAGACCTCCAACGCGCGCAACCTCTCGGAGGTCTACGCGCGACAGGCGCAGCTCGCCCAGGAGCCGCCGGACAAGCGCGAGCTGTTGCAGAAGGCCGCGCTGGCGTACGAATCCGCCGGCGACGACGCCAACGCCATCGAGTCGTTCAAGGCGGCGCTGGCGATCGAGGTCACCCGGGCGGCGCTGGAGGGGCTGGACCGCCTCTACGGGCGAACGCGCCAGCACACCGCGCAGGCGGATGTGCTGGACCAGCTCGTGCAGCTGGCCCCGGGAGCGGAGGAGAAGCGTCAGTACCGCCTGCGGCGCGCGCAGCTTCTGGAGAAGGGCGGCCAGTACGCCGAGGCGCTGGACGAATACCTCCGGGTGCTGGAGGTCGCGCCTTCCGATCCCGGCGCGGTGCAGGGGTTGGAGCGCCTCATGCAGGTGGAGGCGGTGCGGGCGCAGGTGGCCTCGCACCTCGAGCCCGTCTACCGGTCGCTCAACGACCGCCGCAAGCTCGCCGAGGTGCTCGACCTGCGCCTTGCGACCGCGCGCGCCGAGGATCGGCCCGCGCTCATCGCGGAGATCGCCACGCTGCGCGAGGCTTTGGGCGAAAAGTCACTCGCCTTCGCCGCCCGGTTGCGCGCGTTCACCGAGGCGCCGGAGGACGAGGGGGCGCGCGCGGAGCTGGAGCGGCTGGCGGCGGACACCGGCGCCTTCGAGGAGCTCGCCGGCGCGTACGAAGACGCCATCGAACGGGGGGCGCCCGAACCGCTGGCGGTGGAGCTGTGGCGCAAGCTCGCCGCCGTGTACCTCGAGCGGCTCGAGCGGCCGGATCTCGCCGCCCGTGCGCTGGAGGAGGTGGCCCGGCGCGTCCCGGACGACCTCGTGGTGCTCGACACGCTCGCGCGCATCTACCGGAAGTCGAAGCAGTTCCGCGAGCTGGCCCACGTGATGCGCCGCCAGGTGGGCGCGCACCCTTCCCTCGAAGAGCAGGTCAACATCCTCTTCGAGCTGGGAAACCTCGCCGAGGAGCAGCTGCACGATAAGGCGATCGCCGCGAAGTGCTACCAGGCGATCCTCGACCGCAAGCCGTCCGACCTGAACGCCTTCAAGCTCCTCGGCCGCGTGCTCCAGGAGACCGAGCGCTACCCGGAGCTGGCGCAGCTCATCGAGAAGGAGATCGCGCTGGCCGAGTCGCGCGGGGCCGTCGAAGAGGCGCTGGAGCTCACCGTCCGGCTGGGCCGGCTCAAGCACTCGCGCCTGGGCGATCCCCGCAGCGGACTGGAGCTCTTCCAGAAGGTGCTCTCGCGCAAACCGCAACACGCCGGGGCGATCGGCGCGCTGGAGGAGCTGGCGAAGAGTGACAGCGCGCTCCGGGGCGAGGCGGCCAGTGCGCTGGAACCGGTGTTCGCCGGCGGGGGCGATCACCTCAAGCTCGTGCAGATGCTGGAGTCGCGGGTCTCCTCCGAAACCGTGCCGAAGGCGCGCGCCGAGCTACTGCGGCGGATGGCGGACATCTACGCCCAGCACCTCGACTCGCCGGAGCAGGCGTTCATCACCGCCACGCGCGCGCTCAGAGAGCTGCCGGACGATCCGGAGTCTCTGGCCCTGTGCATCCACTGGGCGAAGCCGGCGGACGCAGAGGACGCGCTGGTGGAGACCCTGGAGGAGGTGGCGCCGCGGGCCACCACGCCCACGGCGCGCGCTGCCCTCTACCGGGCGCTCGCCCAGGCGAAGGTGCGCGAGGGCGATCCGGAGGCCGCGCTCGAGGCGTGGCGCAAGGTGGTGGAGGCCACGCCGGAGGACGCCCAGGCGCTGGAGGAGATGGGCCGGCTGCTCGCGGCCCAGAACCGCGCGCCGGAGCTTCTGGAGGTCTTGCGCCGTCAGCTCTCCACCGCCGAGTCTCCGGAGCGCCGCGCCGCGCTGCTCTTCCAGATCGGCACGCTCCAGGCGGACACGCTCATGGATACGGCCGGGGCGCTGGCCACCTTCCGCCGGCTGATCGAGCTCAACCCGGAGGACGCGCGCGCGCTGGAGCGGATGGACGCTCTGTGCGCCGCGAACGAGCGCTGGACCGAGCTGGCGGACGTGCTCACCCGGAGGATCGCCCTTCTCGGTGGGGACACCTCCGCCGCGGCGCTGGAGCTGAAGTTCCGCCTCGGCCAGGTGCGCGAGGCGCGGCTGATGGATCGCCTCGGCGCGCTGGATGCGTACACCGAGCTGCTCGCCGTCGATCCGCGCCACCCCGGCGCGCTCGGGCGGGTGGAGGCGATGGTGGAGCGCGAGCCGCAGAACGTCGCCGCGTCGGACGTGCTGTTGCGCGCGTACCGGGCCAGCGGCGAGGCGCAGAAGCTGGCGCAGCTTCTGGAATCGCGCGCCGGGCTCTCCCAGGACTCGTGGGAGCGGAAGGGCTTCCTCCTCGAGCTGGCGCAGCTGCGGCTGGAGGTGCAGGACGAGCCCGAGCTGGCGTTCATGTCGCTCCTGCGCGCGTTCCGCGAGGATCCGAACGACGCGGACGTGCGCGCGCGGCTGGAGCGCGCCGCCGACGCGGCGAAGACCTGGGACGAGCTGGCCGGCGTCTACGAGGAGGATCTGCCCCGCATCGCCGAGGCGAAAGACGCCGCCGAGCTGTGCCTGAAGCTCGGGCACCTGAACGATCAACGCCTCGGCGACGCGGCGCGGGCGGTGGAGTTCTTCGAGAAGGCGCGCACGCTCGACCCGGCGCTGTGGGAGGCGCGGGCGCTCGTGCCGCTGGAGCGGCTGTACAACCAGCTCAACCGCGCGGACCGGCTGGCGGAGGTGCTGGAGCTTCTGGCGAAGAACGCCGAGGCGCCGCAGGACCGGATCGGCTACCTGTTCCGTCTGGGCCAGCTCGCGCAGGAGATCCTGGACAGCCCGGACCGCGCCGCCCAGGCGTACGAGGCGATCCTCGAGCTGGATCCGAACCACCTCGCCTCCGCGCGGCTCCTGGAGCAGCTCTACGAGGAGAGCCACCACTCGGACCGGCTCTACCGGATCCTCGAGCACATGCGGGACCGGGTGCAGGGCCCGGAGAAGGAGCGGGTCCTGCAGAAGATGGCGGCGCTCTCCGCCGACGCCATCGGCGATGTGGCCGGGTCGATCGCCATCTACCGCGACCTTTTGCAGAAGAACCCGCGCAACGAACAGGCCTTCGCCGCGCTGGAGGCGCTTCTGGAGAAGGCGCAGCAGTACGACGCTTTGCGCGAGCTGCTCGAGAACAAGCTCAAGGCCACGATCGATCCGCGCGAGCTGGTGCGCCTCAACGACCGGCTGGGCCGCGTGGTGTGGAAGCTCGCCGGCAAGCCGGAGGAGGCGGTCCCGTACTTCAAGGCGGCGCTGGAGCGCGACGCGCGGCACCGCGGGGCGCTGGAGGCGCTCCGGGAGATTTACGAGGCGGGCGATCAGAAGGACGACCTCGTGGTCGTCCTGCGCCGGCTGGTGCCGCTGGCGGAGGACGCGCAGGCCGTCAAGCGGGTGCGGATCCGGCTCGCCGAGGTGCTGGCTGCGCTGCAGCGCCGCGAGGAGGCGCTGGACGCCGCGCGGCGCGCGCTGGAGGTGGAGCCGCACGCGCCGGCGGAGCTGGATGCGGTCTACCAGGTGTTCGTCTCGCTCAGGGCCTTCGGCGACGCGGCGCGGGCGCTGGAGCTGCGCGCCGACGCCCTTCTGCTTCAGGAGCAGAAGGACGCTGCGGTACAGACGCTCTTCGAGCTGGCGGACCTCTGGCGGGGTTCCGGCGGCCGGCCGGAGAGCGCCGGCCCTGCGCTGGAGCGCATCCTCGAGCTGGATCCGGCGAACCGGACCGCCTACGAGCAGGCGCGCGAGCTGTACCAGCGCGGCAACGACTGGCGCGCCTGGGCGCAGGTCACCGATCGCTACCTGCCGAACCTCGTTACGGAAGAGGAGAAGCTCGCCACGCTGCGCGAGCTCATCTCCGTCCAGGAGCACAAGCTCGGCCAGAAGGACGTGGCCTTCCTCTCCGCCTGCCGCGCGCTGCAGCTGAACCCGGCCGACGACGCGATCCGCCAGGAGGTGGAGCGGCTGGCGGATGAGACGGGGTCGCACGAGGAGCTGGCGGCGGTCTACGAGGAGGTGGCGGACGAGCTCCCGCGCGGGCCGCTCGCCGAACGGCTCTACCTCACCCTGGCGAAGGTCCACGATCTCAAGTTGGACGACGCCGCGGCGGCGGAGGCGGCGCTCCGGAAGATCCTCGAGTTCGACCCCACCAACCAGGTGGCCCTGGACACGCTGGCCGCGATGTTCAGCCGGCGCGGGCGGAACAAGGAGTACGTCGTCGCGCTCGAACAGCAGCTGGAGACCGCCGGGTCGATCGAACAGCGCAAGTCCATCCTCCGGGAGATCGCCCGGGTGTTCGACGACCGGCTGGGCGATCCGGGCGAGGCGGCGCACGCGCTGTTGCGCGCGCTCGAGCTCGAGGCGGACGTGGACACCCTGTCCACGCTGGTGGCGCTGTACCGCCGCCAGAAGCAGTGGCCCGAGGTGGCGCAGACGCTGATCCGCTGGCGCGATCTGGCGCCGGATCCGGTCGAACGGGCGCGGCTGCAGACCGAGGTGGCCCAGGTCTACGAGCGGGAGATCGCCGACGACGAGGCGGCGATCGAAGGCTACCGGCAGGCGCTGGAGTTCGACCCCACCAACCGCGAAGCGCTCACCTCGCTGGAGCGGCTGTACACGCGGCTCGATCGCCCCGCCGAGCTTCTGTCCGTCTACGAGCGGCAGCTGGAGGTCACCCAGGACTACCGCGAGCGGGTGAAGATCCTCTTCAAGTCCGCGCAGATCTGGGAGGACAAGTACCAGAACCTCCAGAACGCCGACGCGTGCATCGAGGGCGTGCTCTCGATGGACCCGCAGAACCTCCAGGCGATCAAGACACTGGAGCGGCTGCGGCGCAGCCAGGAGCGCTGGGAGGAGCTGGTCGGCGTCATCGAGCACCACATCCAGCTGTCCACCAGCCGGGAGGAGCAGGCCGAGCTGTGCGTGGAGATGGGCGACGTCTTCCATCAGCACCTGCGTCAGGTGGACCGGGCGGTGGCGACGTTCCACCGCGCGCTGGAGCTCAACCCGAAGTCGCGCCAGGCGATGCACGCGCTGGGCACCTTGTACGAACGCAGCGGCAACTGGCCGTTCGCGCTGGACATGCTGGGCCGCGAGGCGGAGCTGGCCGGCGCCACCCCGGAGGCGGTGGAGCTGTACCACCGGATGGGGAAGATCAACGAGGACATGCTCCTCGATCCGGCGAGCGCGAAGGCCTGCTACGAGGCCGCGCTCCGCATCGACCCCGGCTATCTGCCCTGCATCCGCGCGCTCAAGGGGATCCACGAGATCGAGAAGGACTGGGAGGGCTACGAGCGGGCCCTCATCCAGGAGGCGCAGCAGACCGAGGACCCGGAGGCCCGGGCGAAGGCGCTGGTGGAGGTGGCGCGGTACTTCCTCGACAAGAAGGAGGACCGCGACGGCGCGTCGAAGTACTTCGAGGAGGCGCTCAAGCACGTCCCGGATCTCCTCGACGCGGCGCGGCCGCTGGCCGACATCTACGTGGCGCGTGAGGACTGGGCGGGCGCGGAGAAGATGCTCGACATCGTCGCGGTGCAGATGGCCAACCGCGCGGTGTCCGAACAGGACGAGGCGCTGGCGCGCGAGCTGTGCCGGCAGCTGTACCGGCTGGGCTACGTCTCCGAGAAGCTCGGGCGGAAGGACAAGGCGCTCGGCGCGTACGAGAAGGCCTACCAGCTGGACGCCACCTACCTGCCCGCGCTGGAGGGTCTGGGGAACCTGCTGGTCCAGGCGAAGCGGTACGAGGAGGCGCTCAAGGTCTACCAGACCATCCTCATCCACCACCGCGACGACCTCACCGACCTGGAGGTGGTGGAGATCTACTGGCAGCTGGGCGACGTGCACTTCGCGCTCGGCCAGCTGGACCGTGCGCAGAACCACTTCGAGAAGGCGCTGGACATCGATCCGCACCACGACCCGTCGCTCCGGGCGATGATCCGGATCGCCGACGAGACGTCGGACTGGGAGAAGGCCGCCGAACACCGCCGCCGCCTCCTGGAGGTGCTGGACGGCGACGCGAAGTTCCAGATGGCGGTGGAGCTGGGGATCCTCGCGCGCGAGAAGCTCAACGATCCGTACCGGGCGATCGACGCGTACCTGGTGGCGCACCGGCTCCGGCCCAACGGGCTGGAGGTGATGGACGCGCTCTACGTCCTCTACCGCGAGACGAAGCAGGGCCAGAAGGCGGGCGAGATCCTCGAGAAGATGCTGGCCGAGCCGGAGCTCCGGAAGAGCACGCGCTTCAAGCGGGTGTGGTTCGCGCTGGGGGAGGTGGCGCGAGACGAGCTCAAGGATCTGGACCGCGCGGTGATGGCGTTCAACGCCGCGCTGGACTCCGACTACCGGTTCGTCGACGCCTTCAGCGCGCTCGAACAGCTCCTCGCCGCGCAGAAGCAGTGGAAGCTTCTGGAGGAGAACTACGCGCGAATGATCCAGCGGATCCCCAGGACGCCGGAGACGCACGCCGCGCGGATGACGCTCTGGCGGTCGCTGGGCGATCTGTACCTCAAGGTCCTCAAGCACAACGAGGGCGCCCTGATGGCGTACCAGGTGGTGGCGGCCGGCATGCCGGACGACGCCGCGGTGCAGGAGACCTACGCGCAGCTGGCGGGGGAGAAGCCGGGAGAGGAAGCCAAGGCGGTGGAAGCCTGGCGGCGCGCGCTGCCCACCACGACGGATCCGGCGAAGGTGGTCAGCGCGCTCGCCACGCTGCAGGCGCGGCGCAAGGAGTATGACCTCGCGTACCTGGCAGCGCAGGTGGCGCAGGGGCTGATCGGCCAGGTGGGGGATGCAGAGCGGGAGATCCTCACCAAGCTGGCCCCGTACGCGAAGCGGCGCGAGCAGGCCACGCACGCGCTCACCGACCGGCTGTGGCGCACGCACCTGTTCCACCCGAAGGTGCGGGGGCCGCTCGCGGAGATCATGTCGCTGCTCTACGACCAGGTGGGTCACCTGTTCGCGGCGCAGCACAGTCAGTTCCAGATCTCCCCGAAGAAGCACCGGATCGACGTGGCCACGGCGCAGGTGCTGCAGATCCACCAGTACCGCTACGTGGCGCGGCTGTTGGGGATGGAAGCCGTCGAGCTGTACTCACCGTACCTGGTGGCGACGCTGGAGCGGATGGCGAAGCGCTCCAACGAACCGGCGCCGGAACCGCTGGTGGGGATCGAGATCTGCCACACGCATCCGGTGTGCATCAAAGTCGGCGGCAAGTTCTTCCCGCGCGACGCCAACGAAGCCTCGCAGAAGGAGCTGCAGTACCAGCTCGGCCGCACGTTCGCGCTGATCCGCCCGGAGCTGGCGCTCTGTCAGCGGCTGCCGGCGGAGAAGCTGGAAGCGCTCCTCCAGGCCGCGGTCTCGCTCTTCGTGAACCGCTTCCGCTACACCGCCGATCCGCGGGCGATCGACGAGATGCGCCGGCTGCTCGACAAACACATGACGGACCAGGCGCGCATCGCGCTCTCGCGCGAAATCAAAGCCTGGGTCGCCAACGCCTCCGCGGACGACCTCCGCCACTACCTCGAAGGCGCGGAGCTCACCGCCACGCGCACGGGCCTCTTCGTCGCCGGCGAAGTCGAACCGGTCAAACGCATGGTCCTCGGCGAGACGGGCAACGCCTACCGCGTGCCCCCGCGGTCGAAAATCCGTGACCTCATGGTGTTCGCCCTCTCCGACGACCTCCACACCCTCCGCGCCGCAGTCGGAACGAGCATCGAAATCCCGGCGCGGCGGTAACTTCGACGGGGCCGTGCCGGTTTCGGACGTGGTTCGTGGTGGCTGGTGAGTGGTGAGTAGGGCGATCCGCCGCCCCCTTCGGGGGCTCCGGATGGGGTGCTTGCGGCCGTCCGTGGTGGGCGGGTGGCCCGGTTCTGGCGTGTTCGGGCTGCGCCCGGATCCGGTCCCGGGTCGTCAGTGCTGTTGCGGCGGTGGTTTCGGCTGGAGCGTTTCGAGGGCCCGGAGCTCCTCTGTGGGGAAGGGGTGGGCGATCCACCTTTCGAGGTAGCCGGCTTCGCCGTGTTCGGTGAGGACGGCTCGGAGCGCGGCGATGACCTGGCTGCGGACCTTCGCCAGGGTGGTCGATCCTTTGAGGCGCCGCTCCTTGACGGAGGGGTTCATCCCGCGACTCTTCCAGTCGGAGTACCAGATGACCTCTATCCCGACGCGGTCGTCGTTCAACCGGCGCAGGCGGAGGTGCGCTTCGCCGGGCTCGTCCATGAACACCACCGTCACCGCCGGTGCGCCTTCGCAGAGGGCGCGGACGGATGACGCGAGGTCCCGCAGGGAGTCGTGCAGATAGGAGACTGCCAGCGACGTCTTGCGGCCGCCCAGCGCGATGGTCGCGAGCGCCCACCCGGCTTCTCCCAGGCGATATTCGAAGCGAAACGACATGGTGCGTCCCCCACCCGGGCGCGGTGTGCCCGACGGACCACTCCGCCGGACACAGGTTCCGCGCTACTGACGCAACGCCGCCCGGCCTCGTTCCGATCCAGGCCACGAGCGGCCGCTCTCCTCGATCACCTCCAACAGCGCGCCGTCCACGGTGTTCACCGCGCACCACGCGGACTCGTAGTCGCCCGCGTCGAGGAACGACTGCGCGAGCCAGAAGGCGGCGCCCACGAACTCGTGCAGCGCGCCGATGTCGTTGAGCGCCTCCAGCGCGCACAGCCGCGAGTAGCGCCGCTTCGATTCGTCCCTGACCTGGGCGATCAGCGCCGCCACCGCTTCGTCGAAGTGTCCGGTCTGCGCCCGCAGCACCTGCAGGCTGATGCCGGCCTCGGCGGGATGGAGCACGTCCGCCAGCTGGACGAGCGCTTCGGCTTCGGCCCGGCGGTCCGCCTGCGCCAGCTCCAGGGCCTTGTCCACGAACCAGTCCGGCAACAGCCCCACCTCCAACGCGAGGTCGGTGCGTTCCTGCTCACCGAGGTCGTCCAGAACGTGTCGCGCGCGCATCTCTCGTTCGAGCACCCCCCGGAGCACCGACGCCTCCGGCAGCCTCCACCGGAAGAGCGCCTCCACGTCCTTCAGCACGCCCAGGTACTCGTCAAAGCCGACCCAGACCGTCCTCACCGTCTCCATCGCCCACCCCCATCGCCCCGACCACCGGCCTCCTGTTCGGTTCGTGTGAACAATAAGACCACACGGATCTGACAAACCCCTGCGTGCGCCGCGAAGCGGACCAGCGCGCCACACCACTCACCACGCTCCAGCCACGACGGACACTTCCTTGACCCTTCTGAGGGGCGGCCTCTACGATTCGGCGGGTTTTCTCTGTCTTTTCTGGAAGTTGGCGGGGAGTGATGCGCTTCGTCTGTGACAGCTGCCGCGCGCAGTACATGATCTCCGACGAGAAGGTCGGCCCCCGGGGCGTCAAGGTCCGCTGCAAGAAGTGCGGATACGTCATCCTGGTGCGCAAGCCGGAGGTCGCTGCCGCTCCGCTGCCCCCGCCCGCTCCCACCGACGACGGCGTCGACGCCACCCAGGTGATGCAGAACCCGCTGTCCGGCGCAGCGCCTCCTCCGCCCGATGATCCGGACGTCACGCACCCGGGGCAGCCTCCGAGCGCCTCCAACGCGCTCGCCGGCGTGGGCGATGACGAGATCGGCGCGGTCTTCGATCAGGTCCTGCAGTCCGGCAGCCACAAGATCCCGGCCGAGGCCAGCTCCGGCAACGGCGTCAACGGCAACGGCGCCTCGCTGGGTGAATCCCCGGATGATCGGATGAGCACGCGCGTGCTCGACGCCGAGGTGATCAAGAAGCTCGCCGACGAGGCCGCGCAGCAGGAGGGCACCGCTTCCAACGGGACGGTCTCCAACGGCAAGAACGGGCACGCGAGCACCACGATCACCGACCACGACTGGTTCGTGGCGATCGACGATCAGCAGGTCGGCCCGCTCAAGCTGGACAAGGTCAAGGAGTACTGGGACTCGGGAGAGATCGGCCCGGACTCGCTGTGCTGGCGCGCCGGGTTCAGCGACTGGGTCGCGCTCTCGGAGGTCTCCGAGCTCGCCTCCGTGCTGGCGCCCAAACCGAAGCAGCCCGTCATCGTAGGCACCGCTCCGGAACCGCCGCTGGGCTCGGTAGTGACCGTTCCGGTGGAGTCCGCCTTCACCGCCGGCGGGGTGACCCACACCGTGCGCTCCGAAGTGCCGGTGATGACCGCCGCCCCCGCCGCCGGCGAGGACGTGGGCTGGAAGCCGTCCGCCGCCTCGGCGCTCGCGTCGCTGGTGAAGGAGGAGATTGAAGCGCTCGCACGGCCCGCGCCCGCTGCGAAAAAGAAGCCAGAGCCGGGGAAGGACGAAGCCTCGCCCATCCGCGGGCTTCTCGATCTGCCTTCGCAGGAGAACCCGATCCCGGACAACGGCGCCACCATTCAACACCCGGTGGACTCGGGGCCTCCGTTCTCGGCCGCGCCCAGCGTCCCCCGCGGCGCGCCGCCGGTGCTCTCGCCGGGACCTGCGCTCACGCCGGCACCCTTCGGGGCGGCGCCGTACGCGACCAGCTACAAGCCGGCGAAGCAGACCAGCAAGGCGCTCGTGTACGGCGGCGCCGCGGCGGCGCTCGTCATCCTCATCCTCATCGGGCTGGTGGCGTGGATGGTGATCCTCCAGCAGGAGAAGCTCGAGGAGATCGCCCAGAAGCCGGTGCAGCCGGTGGTGGTTGCCCGCGCCGGTCCGGCCACCGCGCCGCAGCCTGCGGCCGCTGCGCCCACCACCTCCACTGCGCCTTCCACGCCGGCGCCGGAGGCCAGAAAGGACGAGCCGAAGCCTGAGCCCGTCGCCGACGCGAAGAAGGACGAGCCGGCCCGGAACGAAGAGCCCACCTGCACCGCGGTCGCGAAGAAGGAGGAGCCGCCGGCGGAACGGCACACCGAACACCGCAGCCGCCCGGACCGCGAAGAGCGCCGCGTGGCGGTCCGCGACGATCCGCCCCGGCGTTCCGAACCGGAAGAGGTCATCACTCCGCGCCACGAGGAGAAGAGCGCGCCGGACGTCAGCACGGGCGATTCGGCGGACGACTTCGCTGCGGTCTTCGGTGGTGGTTCCACGTCGTCGAAGAAGGCGGACACGAAATCCGACGACCGCAAGGGCCGCCGCGATTCAGTCTACATCCCGCCGCCACCCGGCGCGGTGGACATCCCCGAACGGCTCACCCAGTCGGACATCATGACCGTGGTCGTGGGGAACAAGGCCGCGATCAAGCGCTGCGTCGACGAACAGAAGAAGCAGAACCCGGGGCTCACTGGACGCCTGGTGATGAGCTGGGTCATCCGCCCGTCGGGCACCACCACCAACATCAAGGTGAAGACGGCCGAGTACAAATCCACGTACATGGCCAACTGCATCGCCGGGTTGATCAAGAACTGGTCGTTCCCGAAGCACAAAGTGCAGGGCGAACCGATCGACTTCCCCTTCACCTTCTAGCTCCAGGCGGCCCGCTCCTCCGGGGCATGACGCCTTCGTCAGAGGGCGCGCATGTCACGCTTTGCGCGCGGCGCGCGGTTCGACGTGCGTGCAGTTCCCACCGTTCGTCCTCCAAGCGTCTGGAAAAGCCCGGAGATCCGCACGCGAACGGGGTAGGGTGAACGCCATCCCAGCGCCGTGAATGGTGGTCCACGGATTGCGTCTTGTGGGCGCCGGGCAAGTTGACTCGCTCGATCGAGCGGGTAGGAAGATGCCCGTCTCAAGGGGATGCAGGCCGGAGCCCCGCGTCCCGGCGGCTCCGTTTTGAATCAGTCCACAGGGAGGAAGTCACCACATGCTCAAGAAGATTGGCCTGGTCGGCATCACTGCCGCTGCGACCGCAGCGCTCGTGATCGCCTGCAGTGACGGAACGACTCCGAACAGCATCGTCTGCTCGGCCGACGCGGACTGCCGCGTGGGGGAGATCTGCCACCCGGACGCGAAAGTCTGTGTCCAGACCTGCGAATCCGGTGACGATTGTCCCGACGCGTCCAAGAACTGCGACGCGCTGAGCGCCACCGACAGCACGAAGATCTGCAAGTGCACCACCACGCCGCTGTGCCAGGGCGGCGTCGCCGGTCCGGATTCGATCTGCTCCGAGACCTTCGACGTGTGCACGCCGAAGTGCGCCTCCAACCTCGACTGCGGCTCGGGCCTCGAGTGCGACACCGCAACGGGCGAGTGCAAGCCGGCCAGCACCGACGGCGGTACCGATGGCGGCACCGGCGCGGCGTGTGACTGGGCGTCGGCCGAGACCGCGTGCGCGACCGGCGAGAAGTGCAACCTCGAGGCGAGCCAGTGCCAGGCGGCGGTGTCGTGCACCGGCGAGGGCCAGGCGGGCGTGTGCTCCTACGGGAGCGCGTGCGAGAGCGGAACCTGCGATCCGGTGGACCGCCCGGATCCGGCGAGCTGCTCGCCGTTCAGCCACAACAACATCAGCTGGAATCCGGCGACCGATCGCGGTCCGGTGATCTACTCCATCGAGAACGTGACCGACGACACGTCGTTCTGCAGCGGCAGCGCGACCGCCCAGACCATCGAGATCAAGGCCTACAGCCCGACGCCGTTCCCCACCGACAAGAACCAGCTCAACGGGTTCGTCTTCGTGCGGCAGGATGGTTCGACCGGGTCGCTCCCGCCGTCGATCAAGCCGTCGCAGTACCAGGGCGGCGGGACCAACAACATCACGGTCCGGGCGACGCTCTGCAACTCGACCACCAGCGGCGCGTTCACCCAGGGCTTCCAGTTCGCCCAGGGCAACCAGTTCTGCTTCCTGGTCCAGTAGGACGATCCGCTGAATTCACCGAACCGTAGTTCGTCGCTTCAAACGTGCGCGGTGAAAGCCGCGACCCAAAGGAGACCTGGAACATGCGTCTTTCAGTTGCAGTGGTTGTGATCGGCACGCTCGGGCTCGCTGGCTCCGCCTTCGCTGCGGATCCGGTGCTGAACTGCCCGGCCGGAACGAAGCAGCTCAAGGTGTTCGACGAAGGGTCGGGTTCGACGACCTACAAGTGCACCAAGACCAGCAAGGGGATCGCCGGCCTCTGCCACGGGGCCTTCCTCGAGCAGTACTCGAATGGGAAGACCTCCGCCCAGGGCCAGTGCGACGAGGGGCTGATGACCGGGAAGTGGTCCTACTTCAACCGTGATGGCGTGAAGACCGCGGAGATCGAGTTCGCGAAGGGCGCCTACCACGGCACGAAGATCGAGTACTACCCGAACGGCCAGCCGCAGACGATCGAGACCTACAGGGACGGCGTGCGCGTCGGCGACGTGAAGGCCTTCGACGTGACCGGCAAGCCGGTGCAGGTCGTCACCCGCTAGTCATCCGTCAGAAGTTGCAGGACCGGCCCCGGCCACCCGCGCGGTGAGCCGGGGTTCGTCTTTCGAAGGCTCTGGAGTAAGAGGACCGACGATGGGTTCCGGTTCCCCGTACGCGCCGCTCTTCCCGGATCTGCCGCTCCGCCGCGTCGAAGAGATGGGGCTCAAGGAGCTGGAGCGCATCCGGCTGATCCTCCGCGGGGGGTCGGTGATCGAATGGCGCCGGCTGCACTTCACCACGCGCGAGGAGGTGGACCGGTTCCTGCGCCTGTGTCTTTTGGACCCGGACGATCCGGAGGACCAGCGCTGGATGCGCACCGTCCTCGCAGACGCGGTGGCGTATCTGCGCAAGACCTTCAACTACAAGGTGGCCGAGGCGGTGGCGAACCCGGAGGAGATCCACGACCTCTTCCTCTACGCCTCGGGCGCGAAGGAACCGGGGAAGTACCGGCGGATCGCCTGCATCGTCCTCAAGGTGATGCACGTCATCCAGCACATCGAAGGGCGCGAGGTGCTCTTCAAGCTGGAGGTCTCCGAAGCGGAGATCGCCGAGGTGCTGGCCCGGCGCGTGGCGATGTGCGTTCAGGAGATGGCCTCGAAGGGCATCCCCGTGGTGGAGTTCGCGCTCTCCTTCAAGAGCCGCGACTCGCTCATCACCAAGCTTCTGGCCAAGAAGGAGACGGTGGCGGCGCAGGTCTACGACAAGACGCGCTTCCGGATCGTCACGCGGACGAAGCAGGACATCCTGCTCGCGCTCTACTTCCTCACCCAGCGCCTGTTCCCGTTCAACTTCGTGGTCCCGGGCCAGACGGTGAACTCGCTCATCTCGTTCAAAGACCTGCTCTCGCAGTACCCGAACTTCGCTCAGCACGCGAACGAGCTGCACCTGCACACGGACTACGAGGAGGACGCCGACGACCTTCAGACCCGCAACCGCTTCAGCGGCCCGGGCTACCGGGTGCTCAACTTCGTCGTCGACATTCCGATCCGCGTGGACCCATGGCTCCCGAGGCTGGAGGAGGACACCCGCGAGCGGAAGAACCGTCTGGCCTTCGGGCTGGTGGAGTTCCAGATCGTCGATCAGGAGACCGCCCTGCAGAACGAAGAGGGCGAAAGCTCACACGAGAAGTACAAGCAGCGGCAGAAGTACCAGGTGCTCCGGCGCCTCTCCCGCGGGCTGATCGTCCCCATGCCGGCGGAGAAGCGGAAGAAGCGCGAGCGCTCCAAGAAGCCGGGCGAATGAGGCCCGGCCAGATCAGCGCCTGCGCCGGTTCTTCTTCTTGTTCTGGCGTTCGCGCTTGCGCTTCTCCCGGAGCGCCTCGCGCTCGCGGTCGGTCATCCCGGACTTCTGCGGGCCCATCGAATAGCCCATCATCCGCGCGCGGGCCATCTGGGCAGAACCCATCGGCGGCGTGTAGCCGGGGGCGAGCTGCGGCATCTGCAGCGGCATCCCCATGCCGCCGCCGCCCATTGCCTGCTCCATCATCTTCGCGTCCTGGCCGAACACCGAAGAGAGGTCCATCCCCTTCAGCTTCTGCAACTGGGCCAGCTGCCGGAACCCGGGGATGCGCCCGAGCAGGCCGAGGTTCTGGCCGATCGACCCCATCACCTGCTGCATCATCGTGAACTTCTGCAGAAGCTCGCGGACCTCCTCCTTCTTCCGCCCCGAACCCTTCGCGATGCGCTCCATCCGTGACGCGTCGATCAGCGACGGGTTCTGGCGCTCCTTCTCGGTCATCGAGTTGAAGAGCGCCTCGATCTTGTCGAGCTCCTTCTCGTCCGGGTTCAGCTGTTCGGTGAGGTCGCCGAAGAGCGGGAACTTCTCGAGCAGGTCCTTGAGCGGCCCCATCTTGCGGACCATCCGGATCTGGTCCACGAAGTCGCGCATCGTGAAGTTGCCGGAGAGGAGCTTCCTGGCGTCCTCCTCTGCCTTCCTCTCGTCGACGACCTCCTCGAAGTCCTTCATCAGGCCGACGATGTCGCCGAACCCGAGGATCCGGCCGGCCAGCCCGTCCGGGCGGAACTCCTCGAGCCGATCCATCGACTCGCCCATGCCGAGGAACTTGATGGGCTTGCCGGTGACCTCCTTGATGGATAGGGCCGCGCCGCCGCGGGCGTCGCCGTCCAGCTTGGTGAGGATGAAGCCGTCGATGGAGATCCGCCGGTCGAACTCGGCCGCGGTGCGCACCGAGTCCTGGCCGATCATCGCGTCCACCACGAGCAGCGTGTTGTCCGGCTGGACCTCCTTCTTGATCGCCTCGAGCTCCTGCATGAGCTCTTCGTCGATCGCCAGGCGGCCGGCGGTGTCGATGATGACGACGTCGCAGCCCTGGGCGCGCGCCTGCGCGTAGCCCTTCTTCGCTAGATCAGGCGGCGCCACGCCGGGCTCGTGGAACACCGGCACGCCCACCCGCTGTCCGAGCACCTTGAGCTGATCGACCGCGGCGGGGCGGTAGATGTCCGCCGCCACGAGCAGCGGCCTACGCCCCTCCTTGAGCAGCTTCGTGGCGAGCTTGCCGACGGTGGTCGTCTTACCGGACCCCTGCAGGCCCACCATCATGATCCCGGTGACCTGGTTCTTCGGCTTGAACGCCAGACGGGTGTCCACCGGCCCCATCAGCGCTTCGAGCTCGTCGTGGCAGATCTTCACGAAGTGATCGCCCGGCGAGACCTTCACCTTGCGGCCGCTCTTGTCGGTGATGGTGGTCTGCACCACCTCGCCGATCGCCTTCTCCCGGACGCGGGCGACGAACTTCTTCACCACGTCGAAGGCGACGTCCGCCTCCAGCAGCGACACACGGATGTCGCGCAGGGACTCGTCCACCATTTCGGGGGTGATCTCTGCCTTCCCGGCGAGGCGGTTCTTCGCCGCGCGGAAGCCTTTGGTGACCGTCTCGAGCATGGCGCGCTCTCTACAACAAGGTGGGGGCCCGTGCGACCTCGTGTTCCGGGGCGGCGCGAGGGCCGGACGCCACCTTAAACGCCGGCGAGCGCGCGCGCCCGCTCTCCCGGTCGCCACCCGCCGTCCAACGGTCGCGCAGCCGACCCGGCCATACATTGAGGACATGGGCCTGTTGCTGGACCGCAAGACGGCGCTGATCGTCGTCGACCTGCAGAACGACTTCGCCGATCCGGAGGGGAGCCTGTACGTCCCGGGCGCCGAGCAGGCAGTGGCGTCGATCAACGGGCTGCTCCGGCAGGCGCGGGAGGCCGGGAGCTTCGTCGTCTACACGCTCGACTGGCACCCCCCCTCGACGCCGCACTTCAAGGAGGCGGGCGGGACCTGGCCGCCACACTGCGTGCGGGACACCTGGGGGGCGCAGTGGGTCAAGGGCCTGTACCGGGTGAGCCCCGCGGTCGTCATCCACAAGGGCATGGGCGAGGCGGACGGGTACTCCGCGTTCAGCGAGGCGCCCGGCTCGCGCCCGTTCGGCGGGATGCAGGACACCGGGCTCGACGCGATGCTGCGGATGCTCGGGGTCCGGCGCGTGGTGGTGAGCGGGCTTGCGACCGACTATTGCGTCAAGCACACCACGTTGGACGCGCGCCGGCTCCAGTTCGAGACGGTCGTCGTGGAAGATGCGGTGCGTGCGGTGGACCTCAGGCCGGGGGATGGCGCGGCGGCGCTCGCGCAGATGGCACGCGAGGGCGCCACCATCGCCCGGGCGTGGGACGCCTGAGCGGCCGCGCCGGAGGTGCGCGTGGTCGGATGGGGGAAGCCGGGAGAGGGTGACTGGATCGACGACGCGAGCGCGCCGCTCCTGGTCGACCTCTACGAGCTGACGATGTCCGCCTCGTGGTTCGCCCACCGGCAGGGGCACTCCGCGACGTTCGACCTCTTCGTCCGCAAACTCCCCGAGCAGCGGAACTTCCTCATCGCCTGCGGATTGGATCAGGCACTCCACTTCCTCGAGACGTTCCGATTTTCGGGGGCTGCCATCGACGCGCTGCGCGGGCTCAAGCTGTTCGACGCCGGCTTCCTCGAATGGCTGGGCCGGATGCGCTTTACGGGCGAGGTCTGGGCCGTGCCCGAAGGAGAGGCGGTCTTCGGCGCCGAGCCGCTCCTTCGCGTGACCGCGCCGTTGCCCGAGGCGCAGCTGGTGGAGTCGTTCCTGCTGAACGCGATCACGTTTCAGACGATGATCGCCACCAAGGCCGCGCGGTTGGCAATCGCGTGCGGCGGGCGGCGGGGCTTCGTGGACTTCTCGCTCAGGCGCGACCACGGCCCGACCGCGGCGCTGCTGGGGGCGCGCGCGGCGTGGGTGGGCGGAGCCGCGGCCACCTCCAACGTGCTCGCGGCGATGCGCTACGGCATCCCACCGAGCGGCACCATGGCCCACTCCTACGTGATGGGCTTCGACGAGGAGGCGGACGCGTTCCGGCAGTTCGCGCGCGCCTTCCGCGACCGGGCGGTGTTCCTGATCGACACCTGGGACACGATCGAGGGCGCGCGCAAGTCGGTGCAGGTGGCCAGGGAGCTCAAGGCCGAGGGGATCGACGTGAGCGGCGTGCGGATCGACTCGGGGGAGCTGGCGGCCGACGCGCGCGCGGTCCGGCGGATGTTCGACGAGGCAGGGCTGGCGAACATCCAGATCGTGCTCAGCGGCGATCTCGACGAGCACGCGATCGCGAAGATGGTGCGCGACGACGTCCCCGCGGACTGGTTCGGGGTGGGGACGCAGTTGGGGACGAGCGCCGACGCGCCGGCATTGGGCGGCGTCTACAAGCTGGCGGAGGAGGACGGGACGCCGCGGATGAAGCTCTCGCGCGACAAGGTGACGCTGCCCGGGCGCAAGCAGGTGTTCCGGTTCGACGACTGGAGCCGGGATGTGATCGGCCTGCACGACGAGCGGATCGACGGCGCGCGGCCGCTGCTTCGGTGCGTGATGCGCGACGGACGGCGCGTACCGGGCGCGGAGTCGGCGTGGTCGCTGGCGGATGCGAGGGCGCGTTGCGCACGGACACTGAAGGATCTGCCGGAGGGCCTGAAGGCGCTCGACCGGAAGGTGGACTACCCGGTGGAGCTGAGCGAACGCCTGAAGCGCGAGCTCGAGGAGGTGAAGGCGCGGTTGCACCGTGGCTGAAGGGCCTACGGACGCTTTCAGGAGCCGCCGTCCGCGCCCACGCCGATCGGCTCGCCGCGGCTGTTCTTCTGGACGCAGTACGCGTCGCTGCCGGGACAGCCGAAGTGGAAGCACCCCACGTCGTCACCCAGCGCGGCGCAGTCGTCGTCCGTTTCGCAGAGCAGGTTGCAGGCCCGGGGTGGCTGGGTAAGCGACGCCGCGCGGCAGTTCTCGGTCTGCGTCTCGAGCTTCGGCTGAAGACACTCGAGCCCTTTCGCGCAGTCCGATGACTCTGTGCACGGGTCCTGAAGCTGACCGGCGCAGGCGGCGAGCGCCACGATCATTGCCGCTGCGGCAAGCATCATCCACGAATGCGGACGCATCGAGTCCTCCGGGAGCACGGCCGGTCAGGCGGGGACGCGGAAGCTACCAGAGCCGGGCGAGCAGCCACGCAGGCCCGGTGCCGTTACCGAAAGGCGGCGAGCAGCACCCACGCCGCCGACGGGAGGTGCGCATCGTTCAGGGAAAGGAGCCACGCATGAAGCCAATGAACAGCGAGCAGGCGCTCACGCTCGGCTACGGGGTGTTTCCCATCGTCGCCGGAGCGGACAAGTTCACCAACCTCCTTTGCCAGTGGGAGAAGTACCTGAGCCCGCTGGCGCGGCGGGTATTGCCGATGCGCGCGCGGACGTTCATGCGGCTCGTGGGCGTGATCGAGATGGGCGTCGGCGTCGCGGTGCTCTCACCGAAGCTGCGCAGGTACGCCGCGTACGTGGCCAGCGCGTGGCTGGCGTCGATCGCCGCCAACCTCGTGCTCAACCGCGACTACGACATCGCCGCGCGGGACGCGTGGCTCGCGCTGGGAGCCCTGGCGCTCGCCCAGATTCAGCCGGCCGTTACCGCCACCGCCGGAAAGCCGAGGCTGCAGGCGCCGCAGATGGAGCCTGAGCACGCACCGGCCGTCTTCGAAGAGGGGCAGGGCGTCCGGGTGGACGAGCCCGTGCTGCAGCACTAGAAAGGCGGTGCCCAACCGCCAGAAAAGGCAGCCCGGTTATCGGTGAGCCCCGGGCACCCCGTCGGGGACAATGTCCAGCTCGTCATCGACGACGAGCGAGGACCCGTGGCGGCGGCGCTGGGCACGCGTGTGCGCAGCGTTCCTGACGGAGACATGCCATGCAGCTCACCATCCATCACCTCGGGTTGACCACGCGCGACGTCGCGCGGAGCGCGGACTTCTACGTGCGGCTTTTCGACGCCACCGTGGAGCCGGCACCGAAGACGGGACACAGCTTCGTCTGCTTCGGCGGCCTGCGCCTCGCTCTGGTGCCATGGCGCGAGGGCGATCCACAGCACCACGCCTGGGGCGACCACCTCGCGGTGACCTGCCCCGCCCACGAGCGCGACGTTCTGCTGAACCGCCTCGCGAAGCTCGGCGCCAGGACGCAGGAGGTGCACGGCCGGATCTACGCTCACGATCCCGACGGCTACACGCTGGAGTTCACCTTCCAGGACTCCTGAGGCGCGCCGAAGCCGGCCACCCGCGCCGGCACAGGTCATGTTGGGCTACGCCATGGTCGCGCTTCCTCCCGAAGGAAAAGGAGGAGAAGTCCTTTGCCGATCCTGCGCGCTCGATCGTCGCGGGCGCGCTGCCAGCCCAGGACCTTGACCCGAATCGCGCGGATGTACTTCGCGCAGTGCTCCGCTTATGAGCGGTTCGGCGGCCGAAGCGAGGACGGCAACACTTCGGAGGTCACCTTCCTGAACTCCTAAGGCGGCGCCGAGGCCTGCTGTGCCCCCACCGGTTCTCGTTCTGAGAGAACGGCAGGTGGCCTACATTCAGCGCGACGCACGAGTGGCGAAACTGGCAGACGCAGCGGACTTAAAATCCGCGGCCCCGAAAGGGGCGTCCGGGTTCGATTCCCGGCTCGTGCACCTCCTGCCGGCGGACCGCTCGCGCTGCTGCTCCCTGCGCGCCGGGTCGGCCGGCCGGGGCTGTCTACCGCTCAGTCATGGAGCTCGCCGTCGCTATCGGCATGGTGCTGGTCGCCAATCTGCTTCTGTCGACGGAGCGGATCCCCATCGAGGTCAGCTCAATCGCGATCGTCGTCCTCCTGGTCGTCAGCGGGCTGTCGACTCCGAAGGAGGCGCTCGCCGGGTTCTCCAGCGACACGGCGATCTTCCTCTTCGCGCTGGTGGTGCTCGCCCAGGGTCTGGGCGCCACGGGTGTGATGCAGATGACCGGCCGGCGGATGCTGGTCTTCGCGCGCGTGGGCCGGAAGGTCTTCATCGCCATGCTGCTGGCGGTGGTCTGTCTCTTCTCGTCGGTCGCCTCCAACACGGCGGTCACCGCGGGCTTCCTCCCGATGGCGATGGCCTCTGCGGAAAAGGCGAAGATCCCGCACGGCGAGCTGCTCATGCCGCTCGCTTTCGCCTCCATCCTCGGCGGCACGATCACTCCGTTCGGCACCTCCACCAACCTGGTGTCAGCGCTGCGATGCGGAGTCTGGGGATTCGGCCGATCGGCTTCTTCGAGCTGGTGCCGGTCGGGCTGACGCTGGCGATCGTCGGTATCGCCACCACGCTCGTTGCGGCGCGGTACCTGTTGCGGGTCATGGCGCCACGGGCGTGGACACGACGCTGGTCCACCGGACGTACTTCAGCGAGGCGGCGTTCACGCCGGGGTCGCGCCTCATCGGCCGGCGCCTCGCGGAGCTCACGGAGACGATCGGGCTTCCGGTGCATGCGATCCTTCGCGGGGCGCGCTGCTCCGCCCGGATCCGGACGAGGTGATCCGCCCGGACGACCCCCTCGTCATACCGGTTCAGCGACTACCTCCGCGTCGGCGGGCCGCTCACGGCGCTCGCGGTCGTGCTGCTGCTGTTCGCCGTCCCGCTGGTCTGGCCCTTCGTCCCCGCGCCGGTTCCGGCCACCTGAGGCGTCTGCCAGCCGCCACCCAGCGCCCGGTAGAGCTGCACCAACGCCTGCGCCCGCCGTGTCCGCGCCTGGGCCAGTGCCAGCTCGGCCGGGAAGAGGCTGTTCTCGATGGTGGTCACCTCCAGGTACGACGCCACGCCCGCCTTGAAGCGCGCCTCCGCGAGACGGCGCTGCGTCCCAAGCGCCGCGACCTGCTTCTTCAGCGCGCCGATCTCCGTCCGGAGCTGCTGCGCCGCCCAGAGTGCGTCGGACACCTCCTGCAGTGCGGTGAGCACGGTCTGCGCGTACGTCGACTTCGCGGCCTCGAAGTTGGCGACCGCCTCCTCGCGCGCGGCGACGAGCTGCTCGCCGCTGAGCACCGGCGCGGGCCACAGCACGCTGCCGCCATACCGCCATGAGCTCGCGTCCGCGCCGAGGAGCTGCGAGAGCTCGGCGCTCAGATACCCGAGCGCGCCGGTGAGGCTGATCCGCGGGAAGAAGGAAGCCTCGGCCACGCCCACCTGCGCGTTGGCGGCGATCAGCAACTGCTCCGCGGCGCGGACGTCGGGCCGGCGCTCCAGAAGCTCTGCGGGAAGCCCCGGCGGAACGTCCGGCGTCTCGAACGCGAGGCCGTCCTCCTCTGGCCGGGCAATCGCTCCGGGCGGTTGACCCAACAGCAGCGAGAGCCGGTCTTCGACCTGGCCGATCTGCAGCAGCACGGACGCCTCCTCCGCCTGCGCCTGCGCCAGGAGCGCCTCGCCGTTGGCGACCTCCGTCGCATTCCCCACGCCGGCCTGAAGCCGCGATCGGTAGAGTTCCAGCGTGCGCCGGCGCGTCTCGATCGTGCGCGCGGCGATCTGCCGCTGCAGGTCCAGCCCCTTGAGCTCGAACCAGGTCTGCGCCACTTCGGCGACGAGGCTGGCCACGAGCGCGCGCCGGTTCTCCTCCGCGGCCATGAAGGACGCCCAGCCGGCCTCGCTCAGACGTCGAAGCCGTCCCCACAGGTCGATCTCCCAGTTGAGCACCGCCGAGAGGCTGAACGCGTTGAACGGGCGGCGCGCCTGGGGGAACGGCACCGCGGTCTGGTTCTTCGAGCGATCGGCGCTCGCCGCGACGGAGAGCTGGGGCCAGAGCGCCCAGTCGTTTCCGACCGCCAGCGCGCGCGCCCCCTGCACCCGCGCGGCCGCCGCGCGCAGATCGAGGTTCTGCGCCAGCGCGGTCGCGATCAATCGCTGGAGCGCGGGATCGCGATACAGCGCCCACCACGGCAGGTCGGCAAGGCTCGCTGTGTCGGCGGGTGTGCCCGCGGGCGGGGGCGCGGCGAAGCGGAAGGCTGAGGGCGTGACGATGTCCGGCCGGCGGTAGTTCGGCCCGACCGCGCAGCCCGTCAGCGCCCACAGCACGACTCCGGCGCAGGCTGCGCGGCTCATCTGGGCGCCTCCGTGGCCGGATGTACGGCGGGGCGGCGGCGCCGCTGCCGGAAGGCTTTCCAGCGCTCGGCCAGCCGCTCCACCCACGCGTACAGCGGCGGCACCAGAAGCACCCCGAACACCGTCGCCACCAGCATCCCGGTGATCACGACGGTGCCCAGCTCACGCCGCGACACCGCGCCCGAACCGGTGGCGAACCACAGCGGCAGGCAGCCGAAGATGAACGCCAGCGAGGTCATCAGGATGGGCCGCAGGCGGATCCGCGCGCCCTCCACCGCGGCGTCCTCCACGCTCAACCCGTGCGCGCGCCGCGCCCGAGCGAACTCGACGATCAGAATCGCGTTCTTCGCCGCCAGGCCGACCAGCATGATCAACCCGATCTCGGCGAACACGTCGCTGGGGAACGCGCGGAGCGTCAGCCCGAGGTAGGCGCCGAGCACCGCCACCGGCGTGGTCAACAGCACGCTCCAGGGCAGCGACCAGCTCTCGTAGAGCGCCGCCAGCACCAGGAACACGAACACCACCGCGAGCGCGAACGACCGGCCGACGCCGCTGGTCCGCTGCTGCTGGTACGCGAGCGCGCTCCATTCGGTACGCATGTCGCCGGGAAGCACTGCGTGGGCCACGTCGGTGAGCGCGTCCATGGCCTGCGCCGAGCTGTACCCGGGCGCGGGCGTGGCGGTGACCTCCGCGGCCCGGTAGAGGTTGAAGCGGGTGATGTACTGCGGGCCCTGGCTGTTCCGGATCCGCAGCACCTGGGTGATGGGGATCATCCCGCCGCGCTGCGTCCGGATGGAGAACTGCGCCAGCGCGTCGGTGTTCGCGCGGTACTTCGGCTCCGCGCCCACGTACACGCGCCACGGGCGCCCAAAGAGGGTGAAGTCGTTGACGTACACGCCGGCGAGGAACGTCTGCAGCGTGGCGTACACGTCCGCGATCGACGCGCCCTGCTGCAGCAGCTGATCGCGATCGACGTCGATGTAGAGCTGCGGCACCGAAGCGCGGAACTGGCTCTGCACCTGGGTGAGCTCCGGGCGCCTCCGCGCGTCGACCAGAAAGCGCTGCAGGTGCTCCTCCAGGTACTCGGGCGTGTTGCCGCCCACGTCCTGCAGCTCCATCACCAGCCCGCCGGTGGCGCTGATCCCTGGGATCGACGGCGGGAGGATGGCGAACGCGGTCGCCGCGGGGACCGCCGCCAGCTTGCGGTTCAGCGCGGTGACGATCGCCTCCGCGCTCTCCTCGGGCGCCTTGCGTTCGCTCCAGCGCTCGAGCGTGATGAAGAAGGATCCGAAGTTGGTGCTCGCGGTGGTGGAGAGGATGGAGTAGCCGACCACCGTGTTCACGTGGGCGATCCCCGGCGTGCGCCGGAGGATCTCCTCCATCTGCGCCATCGCCGCGTCGGTGCGCTGGAGCGAGGCGCCATCCGGCAGGCTGACGTTGATGAAGCAGTAGCCGAGGTCCTCGGTGGGGATGAAGGACTTCGGCGTCCGCCGGGCCAGCAGGATCGCCGCCGCCGCGAACAGCCCCACGGCCAGAAGGCTGAAGGCGGCGCGGCGCACCAGCGCATGCGTGAGGCGCACGTAGCCACGGGTCGTCCGTTCGAAGGCGCGGTTGAACCACCGGAAGGCGCGCGCGCCCCAGCGCCCGCGGCGGCCCTCCTCGTGCGGGCGCAACAGCAGCGCGCACAGCGCCGGGCTGAGGGAGAGCGCGTTGAACGCGGAGATCAGCACCGAGAGCGCGATGGTGATCGCGAACTGCTTGTACATCCGGCCCGAGATGCCGGAGACGAACGCCACCGGGATGAACACCGACGAGAGGATCAGCGCGATGCTGATGACCGGTCCCTGCACTTCCCGCATCGCCTGGAAGCTGGCGTCGAGCGGGGTCATCCCCTCCTCGATGTGGCGGCTGACGGCCTCCACCACGACGATCGCGTCGTCCACCACCAGGCCGATCGCCAGCACCAGCCCGAAGAGGGAGAGGGTGTTGATGGAGAAGCCGAGCGGGGGAAAGAAGAGGAACGCGCCGATGAGCGACACCGGCACGGTGAGCAGCGGGATCAGCGTGGCGCGGGCGCTCTGCAGGAACAGGAACACCACGGCCATCACCAGCAGCAGCGCGGCGACGAGTGTGATGAGGATCTCGCGGATGCCTTCGGTCACCGGCCGGGTGGTGTCCAGCGAGGTCTGGTACGCGAGGCCCTCGGGGAAGCTCTGGCTCAGCTCCTTCAACTTCTCCCGCACCCGTTGCACCACCTCCAGCGCGTCGGTGCCGGGGAGCTGGTAGACGGCCATCGTCGACGCGGGTCGGCCGTCGAAGCGCGAACGCTGGGCGTATGTCTGCGCGCCGAGCTCGATCCGCGCGACGTCCCGGAGCCGCACCACGCCGCCGTTTGGGAGGGCCCGGACCACGATGTCCGCGAACTCCTCGGGCGACCGCAGCCGGCCCTGCGCGCGCGCGGTGAGGGTAAGGTCGGTCCCCGGCGGCGCTGGCTCGGCGCCGATCTGCCCGGTGGGGTTGACGGTGTTCTGCGCGCGCACCGCGTTCTGGACGTCGACGGCGGTGATGCCCAACGCGGTGAGGCGATCCGGCTGCAGCCAGATCCGCATGGCGTAGTTGGACGCGCCGAAGACGAAGACGTCGCCCACGCCCGGGACTCGCAGCAGATCGTCGCGCATCCGGATCGCCACGTAGTTGGAGAGGAAGGTGGGGTCGTAGCGGTCGTCGGGCGAGTAGACAGACACCAGGAGAAGCGGCGCCGGGTTCGCCTTGCGGATGGTCACCCCGACCTGGTTCACCTGCGCCGGGAGGAACGGCGTGGCCTGCTGAAGCCGGTTCTGGGTCTGAATGTTGTCGAGGTCGATGTTGCTGTCCACGTCGAACGTGACCTGCATGGACATCGTCCCGTCGGCCGCGTTGATGGACCGCAGGTAGATCATGTTCTCGACGCCGTTCACCGCCTCTTCGATCGGCACCGCCACCGCCTGCTCGACGGTCAGCGGATCGGCGCCCTGGTACGAGGTCTGGATGTTGATCTGCGGCGGGGTGATGCCCTGGGGGAACTGGGCGATCGGCAGCGAGCGGATCGTCACGAGTCCGCCGAGCACCAGCACGAGCGAGACCACCATCGCCACGATCGGGCGACGGATGAAGAAGGGGCTCATCGCCGCGGCGCTCCGGAGCCGCCCACGCCTGCGGGCGGGGCTGAGGGTCGCGCCGGCACGGGGTGGACCTGCTGGCCATCTTTCGCTTTGGCGAAGCCGTCCACCACCACCTGTTCGCCCGCCGCCACGCCCCGGCGGATCACCACCTCGCCGCCCACCGTCGGACCCAGCTCCACCTCGCGCACGTGCAGCACACCGCCCCGGTCCACCACGCCGACCCGCGTGACGTTCTGCAGCGCCTGGATCGCCCGCTCGGGCACGACCACCGCGCCGTGCAGCACCCGTGTCTGCAGCCGGACCCGCGCGTACTGGCCGGGACGCAGGATGCGGTCCGGGTTGGGGAAGACGGCGTCCACCTGGATCGTGCCGGTGGCCGGGTCCACCGCGCGGTTGGCGAAGACCAGGTCGCCCTCATAGGGGTGGCGCGATCCGTCGGCGAGGAAGAGCTCGATCCTCCGCTGTGGCCCCACCGTTCCGTCCGCGCCCTCGCGGCGGCTGAGCTCCAGCCACAGGCGTTCGGGGAGCCCGAAGCGGACGCGCACCGGGTCCACCTTGCTCACGGTGGTGAGCAACGTGGGCGATCCCTGGCCGACCAGGTTGCCGATCTGGACCTCTGCGCGGCCGGCGATGCCGTCGATGGGTGAAGTGATCCGTGTGTACGAGAGGTTCAGCTTCGCCTGGTCCAGCGCCGCCTTCGTCGCGCGCACCTGCGCCGCCTGCTGCTTCTCGTTGGCGACGGCGGCGTCGTAGTCCTGCCGGCTCACCGCGTCGACCTCCACCAGCGGCCGCAGCCGGTCCCTCAGAGCCCGCGCGTTGATCCAGCTGGCGCGGGCACTCATCCACGCGGCGCGGGCGCGCTCCACCTCCGCGCGGTACTCGCGCGGATCGATCGTGAAGAGCCACTGGCCCTTCTTCACGAAGCTGCCCTCGCGGTAGCGCTGTTCGATGAGGAAGCCCGCCACCCGCGCGCGGATGTCCACGTTGATGTCGCCGTCCAGCGTCCCCACCAGCTCCGTGACGATCGGCACGTCGCGCTGTACGGCGCGCGTCACTGTGACGACGGGCGGCGGCGGGGCGGGCGGTGTCCTCTGCGCGGCATCACGGGCGCAGGCGCCCAGGCACAGGGCACACGCCCAGAGCGCGCGCGTGTGAAGGCGGTCTGCTGGAAGACGCCGGGCGGGCACGCGTGCGAGGGTGTGCACGCCAGTGGCCTCTCACATTGCGACGCCGGGCCGATGGCAGCGTTCAGCGCTCCGGGGTGGTGCGGACCGGCGCCTCCGAGTCCTATCGGGCAGCGCACCCGGGAGGCGCCATCGGGCACGGACGGCCATGCTAGCGTCGCGGCACGAATGGATCAGACCTTCCGGACGGCGTGGAACCAGGCGTTCACTCCGGCGCTGTACGCGCGCTACACGAAGCTCCTGGAGGCCGAAGTCGGGCCGATCCCCTACCGCGTCGCCGAATCGCCGCTCTTTCTCCCCGAAGACCTTCGCGACGATCTCTTCCGCGTCACCCGCGAGCTGCTCGAACAGCTCGCCGCTCCGGCGGCGATGGCGCGGGCGCGCGAGGCGATCCCTCCGGACTTCGACGTGCCTCGCTGTGACGACGCGCCGGGCTGCATGACGGTGGACTTCGCCATCGTCGAGGGCGAACAGGGGAGGCTGGAGGGCCGGGTCGTGGAGCTGCAGGCGTTCCCGTCGCTGTATGGCTTCACCATCAAGCAGGCGCAGGTGTTCGACACGCTGTTGCGCGAGCTCCCCGGTATCCGCCGCGGCTTCCACTGCTTTGACCAGAAGTACGACTTCGACTCGGCGATTGCCCTCTTCCGCGAGGCGGTGCTCGCCGGCGGCGATCCGGAAGAGGTCGTGCTTCTGGAGATCGAACCGGACCGGCAGAAGACCCGCACCGACTTCGTGGCCACCCGCGCGCTGCTGGGCATCGACGCGGTCTGCGTGACGGAGGTGATCAAGGAAGGTCGCCGGCTGTGCCGGACGAAGGACGGCCGGAAGGTACCCATCAAGCGCATCTACAACCGGGTGGTGTTCGACGAGCTTCTGCAGAAGAAGCCGAAGATGGCGTTCGCGTTCACCGACGATCTGGACGTCACCTGGTGCTGCCACCCGAACTGGTACTGGATGTGGTCCAAGTTCTCGCTCCCGGTGCTGGAGCACCCCTGGGTGCCGAAGTCCCATCTGCTCTCGGAGCTGAAGGAGCTCCCGGAGGATCTGTCGGCGTACGTGCTCAAGCCGCTGTTCTCCTTCGCGGGTTCGGGCGTGAAGATCGACGTCACCGAAGCGGACCTGCGCGCCATCCCTCCCGCCGAGCGGCGCCACTGGCTTCTGCAGCGGAAGGTGACCTACGCGCGCGCGCTCAAGACGCCGGAGGGGATCGGCGTGGCGGCGGAGGTGCGCATCCTCTGCCTCCGTGCGCCCCGCCAGCGCCTGCCCGAGCCGTTCATGAACCTGGTCCGGCTTTCGCGCGGGAAGATGCTGGGCATCGACTACAACAAGGGCCTGGACTGGGTGGGGTCCACCGTGGCGCTCTGGCCGAAGGCGGAGTAGCGGCCTTCTCCGTCAGGCGCTCCGCTGCACCGTCCCCGCATTCGGGCCGAGGCCCGCCATGGTCTCGTCCACCAGCCACCGGACCACCGCGCGGGCGTCGTTGGTCTCCTTGAAGATCCGCAGCTGGTGATCCGACGAGGTCCCCTCTTCGAGGATCTTCCGCACCGCGGCCACCTCCTTCTCGGTGCCGAGCAGCGCGGCGGCTTCGGAGACGAACGCGAGCAGCTCGTCCAGAAGCTCGGGGAAGGGGCGTTCGCGCTGTTCGCCGAAGTCGATCAGCCGGGCGTGCCGCCCGTACCGGCAGGCCCGCCACTTGTTCTCTTCGATCAGCGCGCTGGGGTAGGTGCGCCACGCCATGTTGTGCCGGTAGAGCAGGTACAGCTGCGCGGTGAGCGCCTGGATCAGCGCCGCGAGCGCCACCGAATGCTCCAGCCGGGTCGGCATGTCGCAGATCCGGACCTCCACCGTGTCGTAGAGGTAGTGGGCGCGCACGTCCCACCAGATCTTCTTCCCGTTGTCGATCGTGTTGGTTTTGATGAGCAGGTCGACGTACTCCTTGAACTGCGAGTAGCTCTCGAAGACGCCGGGGATGCCGGTGCGCGGGAAGCGCTTGAACAACAGCGACCGGGTGGAGTGCTGCCCGGAGGCGCGGCCCAGCCACAGCGGCGACGAGGTGGACAGCGCCAGAAGGTGCGGGAGGAAGTAGCGGAGCTGGTTCGCCATCTGGATGGCGACCTCTTTCTCCTTGATCCCCACGTGCACGTGCAGCCCGAAGATCAGGTTGGCGCGCGCCACGTCCTGCATGTCCTCCACGATCGCGTGGTAGCGGTCGTGGTTGGTGATGTCCTGCGACTTCCAGTCCGAGAACGGGTGGGTGCCCGCGCCGACGATCCGCATCCCACCCTGGCGGGCGATCCGGTCCAGCTCCACCCGCATCTCCGCGAGCTCGTCGCGGATCTCGCCCACGGTCTGGCAGACGCCGGTGCCGATCTCCACGACCGACTGGTGCATCTCCGGCCGCACCCGCTCGCGGAGGATCGCCTTGCCATCCTCGAGCAGGCGGGAGACGTAGGAGCGCAGCTCCCAGGTCTGGCCGTCGACGATCTGGAACTCCTCCTCCACGCCCAGCGTGAACTGCCCCTCGAGGGGATTGCGCATCATCGGACACCGCCTTTGTGGGTACGGGTGGTCGTAGCCTGCTCTGCGATGGGAGGCGCTGCGACCGCAGTCGGAGCCGCGGAGGCGGCCTCCTTCAGCGACGCGGCGATGGGCGAAAGGTGGGCGAGGTACTGCTGCCAGGCGTAGGTGATGGGCAGCGTCCGCTCCTCGCGCGCGACGTCGATGCAGAAGCGCGAGAAGGTGTCCAGGCACCACTCGTAGTTATCCGCGTGGATGTGGTGCGGGTACATGTCCGGCGCGGGGTTGGTGAAGTCGATCGCGTACGGCACGCCGTCCTTGATCGCGAACTCCACCGAGTTTTGGTCGTACCCGAGCGCCTGACAGAGCGTGCGCGCGTACCGGACCAGAAGCTCCTCCAGCGACTTCGGCCAGTCGCGATCGGCGAGGTAGCGCCGGTTCCGGCCGTCGTAGTGGATGACGCGGATGTTCGTCTTCCCGATGCAGATGCAGCGGTAGTAGTCGTCGAAGTCGATGAACTGCTGCAGCGTCATCGCCGCGGTGCCCGAGTCGTTGTAGGCCACGAGCAGCTCCTCTATCGACGAGACCTTCGTGACGTTCCGCCCGCCACCGCCGTCCGCGGGCTTGAGGATGGCCGGGAAGCCCACGTAGCGGGCGATCGCCTCCCAATCGAGGGGGTAGACCAGGTTGCGCAGCGACCGGTTCTTGTCGATGGACGGGACGTAGTCGCGCTGCGGCAAGAGCATCGTCCGCGGCACGGGCACGCCGAGCTTCGCCGCCAGGGAGAAGCCGAAGAACTTGTCGTCCGCCGAGAACCAGAACGGATCGTTGACCACGTACACGCCGGCCAGCGCCGCGGCCTTGAGGTGGAACCGGTAGAACGGCACCTCGTGGCTGATGCGGTCCACCAGCACCGCGTAGCGCGAGGTGAACCGTTCGGGCGTGGCGTCGATCTGTGCGAGCTCCGCCGTCACGCCGTCGCCGATCCGGTTGATGCGATCGATCAGCGCGGCCGGGAAGAACGGCCCATCCGCTTCCATGCCCGCGAGGATTCCGATGCGCTTGGCCATTGTGCTCACCAGGGGAGGTAGTGGTTGAACTGCAAACGCCAGACGGGCCAGTCGTGGTGGTAGCCGTTCCACGACGTGAGGTGGTTGCCGATCCCCTTTGCCCACAGCTTCTCGGACAGGCGCGAGGTGGAGTCGATGCACGGGTGGTGATCGTGCTCGGCGATCGCGAGGATGATCTCCTGCCGCTGCGCTTGCTGAATGAAGACGGGGTCGTGCAGGTTGGAGACCCACTGCAGCGGGCTGTGAAAGTAGACCCGCAGGTCGTGGTAGCCATCCAGCCAGCGCTCGGTCTCGAAGATCGCGGACAGAGTGAGGACGCGCTCGAAGGTCCAGGGGTGGCGCAGGCCGATGATCCCCGCGAGGAACCCGCCGAAGCTGGGGCCGGCTGCGGTGAGGCGGCCCGGCGAGGCGCGGGACCGGGCGAACGGGACCACCTCCTCCACGATGTACGACTCGTACTGTTCGTGGCGCAGCACGCGGTCATGCGGGTGGGCGTTGCGGTTGGCCCAGCTCTCGGTGTCGACGTTGTCGACGCAGAACACCATGTAGCGGCCGGCGCGGATCTTCTCCCCGATCGCGCCGATCATTCCCATGTCCTCGTTGAGCCAGAAGCGGCCGAAGGAGGAGGGGAAGAGGATCACCGGTTCGCCCTGGTGACCGAACACCAGGAGCTCCATGTCCCGGCCCAACCTCGGGCTGTACCAGCGGTGGTATTCGCGGTTCACGTCGCGCCCCTGGCCTCCAACGCTTCGTCTCCGGGTTTCCCGAACGCGCCCAGCGCGGTGGCGTCATACGAGGGATCGGCGATTGGATTCCAACCGCGCGCGGGCGCCAGCGCGTTGAACTGTCGCGAGAGCCAACCGGGCAACAGCAGGTTGTAGGTCCGCGCCAGCCGCGTGGGGTCGTCGATCGTCCGGAGCATCCGCTCGTAGGTGACCTCGCCGTAGGCGTCGATGACCGCCTTCGCCTGCTCGGGGCGTTGGATCCAGGCCAAAACGCCCGGGCGATCTGCTTCGGGGTGGAAGATGGTGCCTTCGATCCCTGGAGCGAACCGGAAGGACATCAGCCCGCGCCCCTTGGAGACGCCGTCGCGGCTCTCAAGCGCGTAGAGCGCGCCGCCCAATTCGCGCAGCCGCTTTTCGTCGAGATCGATCGCCTGCCAGCAGCGGTGCTCCCAGGCGAAGAGGCGATCGCCGAAGGGCCGGAACAGCGGCGAGGCCCGGCCCTCCTCGGTGGGGTACACCGGCATCGACCCGAACTTGCGCTCGCGCGGCGCCATCGTGGCCACCTGGAAGTGCAGCGTGGCGATCTCGAACGAGTAGCAGACGACGAATGCGGCCGGCGAGGTGGGGCCGTGCGCCAGCTGACCTTCGACGATCCGATCGAGAAACGTGCGATAGGCCGGGGTCCACGCCTCTTTGAAGCCATCGAGCGGCGAGTCGGGGCCGCCGGTGGAGAGGTACAGGTCGCATCCCTCCGGCGGCGCCTCGCCGAGGTTGCGCGGCTGCACGTGGGTGACCTGGACGCGCAGCCCCGGGTTGGCCGCCGAGGCCCGTTCGCCGAACGCCGCGATCAGGGAGCGGAACGACCGGATGGCCTGGTTGGCCACTCCGTTGTTCATGTCGATGAGTCCGATGCGGAGCGGTGCGCGGGGAGCCTCGGCCATGTGCGGACGAGCCTAGCGCAGAGCAGGGGGCCGCCGTCGTTCGGCCTCCATCAGCGCCTGCGCCGGGTTCACCACGCCCCAGCCCTGGCGCTCGACGGCGACCCCGGGGAGCCGGCGCGCGGTGTCGATGATGATCCGCTTCACCTCCTGCGGCGTCAGCGCCGGGTTTGCCTCTAGGAGCTGCGCCACGATGCTGGTGACGATGGGCGCGGCGAACGACGTCCCGTCGACGTGCTTGTAGGCGCCGTTGATCACCTTCTGATCGCGCAGCCGCGAGGAGATGAACTGGCGGATCAGGTATGGGGGATCGTCGCGCACCGAGTCGATCGCAGGGACGATCCCCGCGTGCTCGCGGATCACCCGGGGGAGCTCGTCGTCCGGTGTGGTGTTGAGCAGGGAGAGCAGCTCGGCCTCCTGCGCGGTGGGCGTCCCCGGCAGGATCGGCGCCACCACCCAGATCGCCGGCGCCACCACCTCCGGCTTCTGCAGCCCGTCGATGGTGGGGCCGTAGCAGGACCAGTAGGTGCCCATCTTCCCCCGTCGCGGATCGCCGCGGTCGTCGATGCCGCCCACGGTGATCACCGCCGGCGTGCTGGCGGGGGCGATGATCCGGTTCTGCCCGTGCGCCGCGTTCCCCACCGCGCACACCACGACGATCCCCGCGCGCACCGCGTCCTCCGCGGCGCGACACAGCGGGTCGGTGAGGTAGCTGGACTCGTAGTCGCCCCCCGCGGAGATATTGAGGATGCGGATGTTGAACTCGTCCTTGTGGTCAATCACCCAGCGGATGCCGCGGGTGATGTCGTCGTGCTTCACCCGCGAGAGGTGCCCGACCTTGACCAGCACCAGATCCATCTCCGGCGCCAGCGAGCGCCACTTCCCTTCCGAGAGGAAGCCGTTCCCGGCGGCGACCGTGGAGGTCATCATCCCGTGCCACATCGATCCGTCGGGTTCGCGGATGAGGTGCACGCCGCCCTTGTCGAGCAAAACGTCGTAGTAGGCGCGGATCCGGTTGCGCGGCTGCGTGAGATCGGGGTGTGCGAAGAAGCCGGAGTCGAGGAACGCGGCGGTCACGCCCCGGCCCAGGTAGCGCGGGTCGATCGCCAGGCGCTCGGCGATGGGCAGGATCGCCTCGGGCGGCGGTTCGCCCTCGGGCCACACGGCGGCGGGCTCCTTCCCGAGGAGCGGCGCCTCACCGTACACCACCACGTCCCGCTGCCTGTTCGCGTCGTCGTCGCCGGACATGCGGGCGGGAAACGTAGCAGTCGGGAACCGCTCCGGCCTGTGTCATGTTGCGCGCGCCATGACGATTCCTGCCCTCGTGAGCGCGGACGATCGCGCCCAGTCGTTCGATGCCCTGGTGGTGGTCGCCCCCTCGCCGCTGACGCAGACCCTAGCGCATGTGGACCTGCCGCAGCCCGTCCGCCGCGCAGTGGACCTGGCGCTCGCCGCCGACCGCGCGCTGGGGCGGGGACCGGTGCCGCCGGCGTTGCTCCCCTGCGCCGAGGTCCCGGGCGGGCGCGTGGTCGTAGCGCCGATGAACGCGCTCGCCGACGACGTGGACGACGTGCGCCTGGTCGGCGAGGCCACGTCCTCCGCGGTGATGCGCGCGATGCAGGCCGGCGCGCGGCGGCCGAAGGTGCTGGTGCACGTGCCCGACGACCCGAAGTTCTCGAGCGCGAAGGAGATCGCCGCGCTCGCCGCGCTGTGCGCGGGCTGGGAGCCGCTGGAAGCGCGCGAGGCGCGCGGCACCGCACCACGGGACATGGCGCTGGAGGCGGTGGCCGTCGCGGGGCTGAGCCCGTCGTCCCATCCGTTCGTCGAGGCTGTGGAGCAGGGCAGGGTGCTGGCGCGCGACTTCACGACGGCCGGGCCGGAACGGATGACGCCCCTACGCGCGGCGGAGCTCTGTCAGTCAGCCTTCGAGGGCGTGCCCAACGTGCGGGTGGAGATCCGCCGGGACATCGACGGCTATCCGCTGCTTTCCGCGGTGGCCCGCGCCTCGCGCGTCGTCGAACGGCACCGGCCCTGCGTGATCCGCCTGGAGATCGTGCCGGATGGCGTGCCTACGAGGACGCTGCTGCTCGCCGGCAAGGGCGTGACCTACGACACGGGCGGTGCGGATCTGAAGACCGGCGGCGGCATGGCCGGGATGTCCCGCGACAAGGGCGGGGCCGGATCGGTCGCCGGGCTGGTGCAGACCTTGTCGGCGCTCCGGGTGCCGGGCCTGCACGTGGTGGCGCTTCTGGGGATGGTCCGCAACAGCATCGGCGAGGAGTCGTTCGTCTCGGACGAGATCATCACCTCCCGTGGTGGGGTGCGCGTGCGGATCGGCAACACCGACGCCGAGGGGCGCCTGGTGCTGGCGGATCTTCTGGCGGAGCTCAAGGACGAGGCGAAGGACGCCCCGGCGCCGACGATCGTCTCGATGGCCACGCTCACCGGGCACGTGTTCCGCGCGTTCGGACCGTACGTGGGTGCGCTGGAGAACGCCGCCGCCCGCCAGCGTGGGTTCCTCGCGAAGCTGATGGCTGCCGGCGAGCAGGTGGGCGAACCCTTCGAGTCCACCCGCCCGCGCCGCGAGGACTACGCGTTCTGCGCGCCGAAGACGTCCGCCGAGGACGTCCTGTCCTCCAACCGGCTCGCCAGCGTGGACACGTCCCGCGGGCACCAGGGGCCGTTCGCGTTCCTCGACGTGGCGTCGGGCCTCAAGAACGCCGGGCTGCCGTTCGCCCACCTGGACATCTCCGGCGTGGTGGTGTCGCCACCGGACTGGCAGGCGGGGCGGCCCACCGGATCGCCGATCGCCGCGATGACGCAGATGCTCCTCGACGCGGCACGCGGAGCCGAGGTCCCGCGCTGACCCACGCGCCGGCCGTGCGGCGCGACGCGCTTGGAAAAAACCTCACGTCATTTGCGGTTTTCCGGCCTCCACTCCGCACGCACGCTGGAAAAGCGCCGTGAGGTGGCGCCTCGGACCCCGGAAAATGACATTCGATGAGAGGTTTCGTCCAAGCGGCGCGAAGCCTCGGGCCCGGGCGGTGGTGGTCGGTCAGGATGTGCTGCGGCGTCGGCGCCGGGCCGCGCGCGCCAGCCGGGCCGACATCGCGCGCAGGTGATCGATGAGCTCCGGCGGCTCGTGAACCTCGAAGTCGAACCCGAGGTACGCGAGGTGGAACGCCAGACCCTCGAGGCCGTTTCCGCCGGTGCGGACGCTGCAGCGCTGTCCGTCGATCGGCTCCACCCGGGCAGCGAGGCCGGACCAGCGCCTGCGCACCTCATCGGCCGGTGCGAACACGGTCGCGTGGGCCCGGTAGCGGTAGACGTCGGTGGACACGCTCTGCGAGACATACGCCGCTATGTCGTCGCTCGGCAGCGCGCGCGGTTGGAAGCGCCGGTCCGGTTTCGGCTTCGAGGCAATGCGATCCACCCGGAAGGTCCGCCATTCCTCTTTGTCGAGATCGAACGCGAGCAGGTACCAGCGCGAGCTGGTGTGCACGAGCCGGTAGGGTTCGACCCTGCGCGCGGTCGGAGTGCCCGAGCGGTTCCGGTAATCGAAGCGCACGCCCTCCGAGTCACGGCAGGCGTTCGCCAGGGCCGTCAGCACCTCCGCATTCACCCGCGGGCCGGCGTCCTGGATCCTTACGCTGACCGACTGCAGCGTGTTCACGCGGCGCCGCAGCCGCTTCGGGAGCACCTGCTCCAGCTTCGCGAGCGCGCGCATCGAGGCCTCTTCGAGCCCGGTGACCACGCCGGTGGCGGCCGCCCGAAGGCCCACCGCCACCGCGACCGCCTCCTCGTCCTCCAGCGGGAGCGGCGGGAGCTCCTTGCCCGCACCGAGTTGGTAGCCGCCGCCCACGCCTGCGGTGGCGTGCACCGGGTAGCCCAGGCTGCGCAGCCGATCGATGTCGCGGCGGACGCTGCGCTCCGTGACGCCCAGCTCACGCGCGAGGTCCGCGCCCGCCCAGAAGCGCCGCGACTGCAAGAGCGAGAGGACCCGGAGGAGGCGTGCGGAGGTCTGGACCATGGGTCAAAAGCCCTCCTCCTACTGAGGACCGAATCTGTCCGCAATGGTCCCTAGCTTGCGCGCACCACCGGGGACGGACGTCCCCACACCTCAAGGAGCATCCGACATGAGCCAGATCCCCAATGGAGTCCGGACCTACCGCGGCAGCTGCCACTGCGGCAACGTGAAGTTCGAGGTCGACCTCGACTTCGGCGCCGGCAGTGGCCGCTGCAACTGCACCTACTGCACCAAGGTGGCGCTGTGGGGCGCGACCGTGAAGCCCGCTGCGTTCCGGTTGCTCAGCGACCCGGAGATGCTGGGGGACTACTCGCGGTCGTCCTTGGTGCACCACCGCTTCTGCAAGCGCTGTGGCGTCCGGACGCACGGCCACGGCGACATCCCGGAGGTCGGCGGCGAGTTCGTTTCGGTCAGCCTCAACTGCCTCGACGACGTCGACCTCAGCGGTGTGAACGTCCGGTACGTGGACGGCCGCCACGACACGTGGGCGCTGATCGCCACGCTGCCGCACACCAGCCCGTTCTCACAGAGGAACGCGCGGGCATAGCCACCCCGGGCGCGGACGTGAAGGTCGCCACGGAGTCGCCGCCGATCATGGTCTCGGTCGCGCTGTTCGTGCCCCGGGACGCGCCTGCGCCGGTGCCCGCACCCGTTCCGCCGCTCCGCGGAGCGGGTGCTGCTTTCGGCCGGCTACGAGGTCGCTCGGTCGGCCGGGGGCAACGCCGCGTGGAACTCCACTGCGATCCGCTGCATGTAGCTCGTCAGCAGCTCTTCCACGCGGTTCGCATCCGGCGATCGCACGACCAGCCCGATGTGGTGCTTCTTGTCGAGCCGGTACCAGATCTCCGGATCCGTGAAGCTGGAGGTGTCCGGGACCTCCTGGCGTGCGAGCGAGATGATCACCCCGCCGTACGAGTCCTTCGCGGCGGGCACTTCGTACGCGAAGTCCGGCCCTTCGATCTCCAGCTTCGCCCACTCGCTCCACAGGTTGAGCCCCGTGGCGCCCTCCACCATCTCGGCGATGTTCGCGCCGCCCACGCGCGCGGAGGTCTCGATGAAGTATGCCTTGCCGTCGTCCCGGCCGATGATGAACTCCGTGTGCGACGCGCCCAGCCGCATCCCGAAGCCGGGCAGAAGCTTGGCGTTGATGGCGGTGAGCGTGGCGCGCTCCTTCGCGTCGCGCGGCAGCATCCGCGTGGCGTAGATGCCGCCGCCCTGCGCCACCTCCAAGAGCGGCTTGTGGTACCGGCTCACCACGGCGAACACCACCTGCCCGCGCGAGACCAACGAGTCCACGTGGTACATCTCGCCGGCGATCATCCGTTCGATCAGATGATCGCTCCGCGCGTCGCCGAGCGCGTGGATGTGCGCCCACGCCTCGTCCTTCGTGTGCAGCTTCCGGATCCCCACCGCGGACGCCTCCGCGCGTGGCTTCAGCAGCCACGGTGCGGGGACGGTCTCCAGAAAGTGCGTCACGTCCACGTCATGGAAGAGCGGACAGAAGTCCGGGGCCCGCACCCCGAGCGCCTTCGCCCGCATCCGCATCGCCAGCTTGTCCCGGAAGAAGCGCGCGTCCGAGTCGCCCAGACCGTCGATCCGGAAGTGCTCGCGCAGCGCGGCGGCCACCTCCACGTCGTAGTCGTCCAGCGCGACGATCCGGTCGAACCTGATGCTGCGGAACAGATACGCCACCGTGTGGATGAGCTCGCGGCGGTCGGCGAACGTCCGCACCAGGAACAGATCGTCGAGCGCCTCGCGCGCCCAGGGTTCGTGCCGCGTGGACTCGGTGGTGAGCAGGAACACACGGCAGCCTTCGGCCTTCGCGCGTTCGAGGAACCGGTTGCCTTTGAAGTAGCTGGAGAGGGCGAGCAGGGTGGGGC
>JADGHL010000134.1 GCA_019686135.1 Myxococcaceae bacterium
GATTCCGTTCGCTGACGGTTCCCTTCGAGGATGGCGCGGTGGTCGCTTCTCTCAAGTAAGCGACCGGCGCTCGAACACCACGTCCGGGGACACTACTGGTTACACCACGGCTTCTGCCGCCTCGCACCACTGTCAGTGGGCAGGCTGCGCGCGCGGCAGCGCCCGCTCGTTGACGTTCCTCTCCGGAAAATCCTGGGCGGCCGCGCCGGTGCCATCTCCCTGTGGGCCACGATGGAAGGCACCGCTGCCGGGCGTCATCCCGGGGAGCTGGCCCATCTGGCGTCCACCGAACTGGGAGGAGTCGGCGTTCTCTTCGTATCGGCCGCCGCCCGCGGTGCCGGCGCCGCCGGTCCCGGCGTTCCGGCTCTGCGCCGGGCCCGAGATCTTGCAGCCGGCCATGGCCATGGCGGCGACCGCCAGCGCTGCGACGATGCGCTTCTTCATGCGACGCCCTCCTCTTCAGAAAGGAAGGGCCTGGGGCGGCGAAGCGCAAACTGCGCGCGGCCGCCTGTCTTCAGAGCGAGCGAAGGAACTGGTCGAGTGCGCGGTTGAACGCCTCGGGCTGCTCGAGGTTGGCGAGATGACCGGCGCCCGGGATCTCCACCACCTGCGCGTGGGAGAGCACGTTCGCCATCGCGTCCGCCTTCGCCCGCGGAGTGATGACGTCCTTCTCGCCCACGACGATCAGCGCGGGCCCGGCGAAGCGCGCCAGGATGTTGCGGCTGTCCGCGCGCAGCCCCATCCCACGACTGGCGGCGGCGGCGCCTTCGGGCGGGTTGGAGAGGATCCACCCGCGGACCTTCTGTTCGAGCGCCGAATCCGCCGGCTGCGCCAAAAGCCTGGGCAGCATCGAGTCCGCGAGCGGCCCCATCCCGTCGCGCTCCACCTCGCGGGCGACCTCCTCCCTGCGCGCGCGGCCGGCCTCGTCGTCCGCGCCCATCTGCGTGTCCGCCAGCACCAGCGCCCGGACCCGGGAAGGATCCAGCTGGAGCAGGGCGAGCGCGGCGTAGCCACCCATCGACACGCCGCCGACCACCGCGGCGTCGATGCCCAGATGATCCAGCAGCGCGAGCGCGTCCTCGGCGAAGGTGGTCATCGTCGCGGGGCCGGGGCCCGGCTGGCTCTGGCCGAAGCCCCTCAGGTCGGGGGCGATCAGCCGGTGGCTCGCGGTGAGCGCCTCAAGCTGCGGCGCGAACAGCTCGCCGTGGAGCGGGAACGCGTGCAACAGCAGCACGGGCGTGCCCGACCCCTGGTCGCGGTAGTGCAGCGTCAATCCCTGGTGCGTGAACGTCGGCATGTCAGACCCATTTCCGGTAACGGAACCAGACGATCAAGCCCAGCGGCAGCACGAAGCAGAGCACCAGCATCAGCCAGAAGTAGCCCGGCTTCTGCAGCTCCACGAAGTTCTGCCCGAAGAAGCCGGTGATGAAGGTCAGCGGCAGAAAGATTGTGGCGAAGATGGTGAGCTGCTTGGTGATGTCGTTGGTGCGGTTCGCCATCGCCGAGAGCCAGGCGTCACGCGCATTCGCGATCAGATCGCGCGCCGAGTCGATCTGTTCGTTCAAACGGATCAGGTGGTCGTAAACGTCGCGGAAGTACAGGGCGCTTCGCTCGCCGACGAACGCCATTCCGGGCCGGGTGAGCAGGGCGATCACGTCCCGCTGCGGAGAGAGCACGCGGCGCAGCGTGACGATCGTCCGCTTGATCTCGAAGGCGCGGGCGAACTGCTCCGGATCCACGTCCTCGAAGATCTTCTCCTCCAGCGCTTCGATGGCGTCGTCGATCGCGTCGAGCAGCGGGAAGTTCATGTCGACCAGCGCGTCGACCAGGGCGTACACCACGAAGTCGCGGCCGCGGGCGAAGGTCTGGGCGGGATCCTGCCAGAACCGCCTTCTCGCTTCGTCGATCGCCGGGAGCGCCTGTTCGTGCACGGAGATCACGAAGTCCTCGCCGATGAACGTGTGCATTTCGTGGAGCGTGAGGTCGCAGATGTTGCTCCCGGCGGCGGCGAACGCCTGCATCACCAGGAACTGATGGTTCGGGTATTCCTCGAACTTGGGCCGCTGGTCGAGGTGGAGGCAGTCTTCGACCGCCAGCCGGTGGAGCCCGAACCGCTCCTGGAGGCGCCGCAGCGTCGGCTCGTCGGGGCCGGTGACGTCGATCCACTTGAGCCCCGGCCGCCCGGCGAGCTCCTCGCCGCCCTCGACCAGCGCCTGGCCGGAGTCGTCCAGCACGGTGACGGTGATCTGCATCGGTCCCTCCGTAGCCGTTCGGCGGAGCGCCTGTCCACGGCCCGCTCCGCTGGCGACAGCCGCGAACCTTGCGTCTACACTCGCCGCCGCAAATGCCGGACGCAGCGCCCCAGCTTTCACCCCGACTTCTGCAGGTGCTCGCCAGCATCTCCGACCCGGTCTTCGCCGGCCGCCTGAAGAAGGTCTACCTGGCGGCGGCGCAGGCCGTGGCGCGGCTCGGCGACATGGATCTGCTCCAGTACGAGTCCTCCACCGTCGAAGGTGCGCCGGATCTCTCCCTCTGGGAGGAGATGGCGCCGGTGATCCGCGACACGGTCGTGGACGTGAACGCGCTTCTGGCCGTGCTCCGCGAGCAGTTTCCGCCCACGCAGCCCGGCGGGCTGGCGGACACCATCATGCAGGCGATCGAAGAGGCGGGCCCGTTGCCCGAGGGCACGCAGAACTTCCGCCGGATGAACGAAGCCGAACGTTCGCTCCACGCAATCGGCGCGCAGCTCGCGCAGCAGATCACCCAGCTCGGAGAGCGGATGCGCAGCCCGGCGGTGGTGAGCGATCGCTGGAACCTGCTCACGGATCTGCAGACCTTCCGCAGCCGCTTCCGGGAGATGATCGGCGACCTCGTCTACCTCTCCGCCTCCGCCTTCGGAGACGTGCACCGGCGCGACATCGTCCCCGGCTTCCAGGAGGAGGTCGCCGCAGCGGTAGCCGTCCGCGCGGCGATCGCCGATCTGTCGCGGGTGATCGCGGCGCGGACGCGGGGCGTGGAGGAGGCCGAACCGGAAGACGTGCAGTGGCACGCGCAGCACATCGAGCGCGATCTCGATCTGTTCGGCAAGACCGCCGCCTACAAGGCGCTCCGCGCGCAGGACAAGCGGGTGGTCATCGAGTTCCGTCACGAGCTGGGGAAGATTGCCATCCGCCCGAATCCGACGAAGGCGGAGCTTTTGGAGAAGGTGCGCCCGTTCGCCGACTTCGTCGCCTCGCTGCAGCGGGTCAACAACCGGGAGATCCTGGTCGCCCACGATCGCGAGGTGTGGGCGGCGTGCGGGGTGAAGCTCGAGCAGGCCGAAGCGGAGCTGCCGCGCGATCCGCAGGCGGCGGCGGACGCCTTCGCCGAAGCCGTGAGGAGCGCGATGGAGCTGTACGGCCGCGATCCGGCCCTGGATGCGTTCCTCCGCAAGCTGCGCAAGGGGCAGTTCGTCGCCAGCGCGAGCGTGCTCGGTGAGGAGCTGAACAAGTTCCGCGAGCTGCTCGCCAGCCTCCCGATGGTGTGACCCTGTGACGATCCCCACCCGGATGCCGGTGCCGTTGACCGCCGCGGACTTCAGCCGCGTGGAGGCGATCTTCGCGGACGTGGACGGGACGCTCACCACCGGCGGCGAGCTGGAGAGCTCCACGCTGCGCGCGCTGGAGCTTCTGCGCGAGAGCGGGCTCAAGGTGGTGCTGGTGACGGGACGGCCCGCGGGCTGGGCGGACTGCTGGTCGCGGTCGCTGCCGGTGGAAGGGGTGATCGCCGAGAACGGCGGGCTGTACTTCGCGCGCGGCGCCGACGGCCGGGTGAAGAAGGTCTACGCGCAGCGCGCCAGCGACCGGAAGAAGGCGCGGCCACGGCTTCTGCGCGAGTGCCGGCGCGCCATCCGCCAGGTCCCCGGCATCCGCTTCTCCGCCGACTCCGCCTACAGCGAGGTGGACGTCGCCATCGACTACAACGAGGACGTCCGGCTCGGCGCGCAGGTCGCGGATCGGCTGGAGGCGATCCTGCGCGAACGCGGCGTGCGCGCGGTGCGCTCGAGCGTGCACGTGAACGCGTGGATCGGCGGGTTCGACAAGCTCACCGCGGTCGAGCGTTTCTTGCGCAAGGAGTGGCGCGTGCGGCTGAAGTCCCGCGATCCGCGCTTCGTGTACGTGGGCGACTCGTTCAACGACGCGCCCCTGTTCGAGGCGTTCGCGCTCTCGGTGGGCGTGGCGAACGTGCGCGATGTGCTCAACCGGATCGACACACCGCCCACGTACATCACGCGCGAACGCGAAGGCCGCGGCTTCCGCGAGCTGGTGCGGGAGATCCTCGCCCAGCGCAACCGCCCCTCCCGCGTCGGCACGGCACGCAAGTGGCGGCGCCCGTCGCGTCGCTGACGATCGGACGCCCTTCGTTTTCAACTTCTCCCGGTGGCCTTCGCGGCTAGGTTCTGGCGCTATGAGCAGCGTCGTCCGACTCGAGCTTCAGCGTGGGCTCGGCAGGCGCATCCGCGCGGGGCACCCGTGGGTGTTCCGCAAGGGGCTGGAGCACCCGCCGAAGATCCCCGCCGGGAGTGTGGTGGACCTCACCGAGAACGGCCGCTTCGTCGCGCGCGGCTACTACGACCCGCACTCGCCGATCGCCGTGCGCGTGCTCACCCGCGACGAGAAGGAGCGCATCGATGGTGCGTTCCTCAGGCGCCGCATCGAAGCGGCGCTGCGGCTCCGGCGCGAGCTGATCGACTTGACCGACACGGACTCCTTCCGCCTCGTCCACGGAGAAGGGGACGGATTGCCGGGCGTCGTCGTCGATCTCTACGCCGGGTTCGCGGTGCTCAAGCTCTACTCCGCGGGCCTCACGCCGTACCGCCCGCTCATCGTCGAAGGCCTCAATGCGGCGCTGCCGGAGCTCAAGGGCGTGCTCGGGCGCGATGAGGTGGGCCGGGACGACGTCGAAGGGGACGAGGGGCCGGGCACGGCGAAGGTGCTGTACGGCGAAAAGCCGCCAGAGCTGATCGAGATCACCGAGCGCGGCGCGAAGTTCCTCGTCGACGCCTGGCGCGGACAGAAGACCGGGTTCTTCCTCGACCAGCGCGAGAACCGCTACCTCATCCGCCGCCTGGCGCAGGGGCGGGAGGTGCTCAACTGCTTCTGCTTCACCGGCGGGTTCTCGGTGAACGCGGCGCTCGGCGGTGCGAAGCGCGTGTTCTCGGTGGATCAGGACCAGGACGCCATCGCGCTCTGCCGCGAGAACTTCGTCCGGAACGGGCTTTCGGCCGGACAGCACGACTTTCTGGCCGCGGACGTGTTCACGCTTTTGTCCTCCTTGAAGGAGGAGGGCCGCACGTTCGATCTGATCATCCTCGACCCGCCGGCGTTCGCGAAGAGCCAGAAGGCGGTGCAGGCGGCGATCGACGGCTACGCGTCCCTGAACCGGCAGGCGCTCGCCGTGCTCCGGCCCGGGGGACTATTGGCCACCGCCTCCTGTTCCGCCCGGGTGTCGCCCGAGGCCTTCTTCAACGCCGTCAAGGAGGCGGCTTTCAAAGCGGGGGTGGACCTTTCGCTGGTCGAGGAGCGCTACCAGCCGCCGGACCACCCCGTCCGCCTGCAATTCCCGGAGGGTAAGTACCTGAAATTCTTCGTGCTCAAGAATCCCTGAAGAAACCTTGCCCACATGGGCGGGTCAGGTGTTGTTCCGGTGCAACACGGAGTGCGTCAGGGCCCCGGCCGGATGGGTGTGTTGACTCCGGGACGCGGCCCATCTATGAGGCGCCGCGCTTTTCACACGGCCGGAAGCCCTTCACGGGGCTCGTAAAGGGGTAACACCACAATGCGTTCTTCCATCGCCCTTGCAGTCGCCGCTACGGCGGTCGCGCTGTCTGCATGCAACACCGGGCAGCCGCGGATCTACCGCGTCGCGGTCGACCTGAGCCCGGTGCTCAACCTTCCGCCCACCTGCTTCTCGAACAACGAGATCCCGGGTGGCACCGTGCGGCAGTCGGTGACCAACTGGCGCGGCGAGTACGAATGGGTGATCTGGGATGGCGTCGACGGCAAGCAGTACCTCGACCTCGGGGAGGGCGCGACCTTCGATCTGGGTGACGCGGCGCCGATCAGCGTGGTCGGCGTGATCGAGGGCCAGGACAACACCTTCGTGGGCACCGAGACGATCAGCCGGCTGCCGGACAACAACAACTACTCCTACGTGCGCACCAAGGTCATCACGGTGACCTTCAACGACCAGGGCGCCTCGCCGACGGGCACGGTGGACCTCAACTCGAGCTACACCTGCACCAACTGTGCGGACGGCGAGACCGAGCAGCCGGGGAACAAGAACTGCTCCACCCGCTTGAACTTCACGGCCCGCCGGATCGACGCGTCGCCGACCACCGGCTACGGCTCCGGCTGCTGCGGCGGCTTCTAAGCCGAAGCGTGGTACGACAGCCTGTTGTGAGGCACGAGGGCCTGCGGGAAACCGCGGGCCCTCTGCGTTTGGTATTCCGGATCCCGATCACTCATGGTGCAGAAGGGTCAGTTCCTCGAGCGGCCCACGCTCATCCCGGTCGGTCCGATCGTCCTCGAAGGGCTCTCGCACCGCGGCACGCGCTCCCCGCCGCTGTTGATCGTCCCGCCCACGCCGGGGGAGGGCGGATCGATGGACCATGTGGTGGCCGCGGAGGCAGCCTGGGCTGCCGCCACCCGGGCCTTCCCCACGCTGCGCTTCAACTTCGCCGGTGTCGGCGGCAGCCAGGGGGCGCGCGGCAGCGGGGCTGCGCTGATCCCGGACGTGGAGGAGGCGCTCAGGCTGTTGCTCGAGAACACCGGCGCGCCCGCGTGCGTGGCGGTGTCCATTGGCGGCAGCGCCCGCACCCTCGCGGAGGTCGCCCGACGTTCGCGGCAGATCGTCGGGCTGTGCTTCGTCTCGCCGGTGGAGATCACCCCCGAGGAGCTGCGCGATCTGCGCCTGCCGCTTCGGGTGATTGTCGGCGCGCTGGATCTCCGGCAGCCCCGCGTGGCGCTCGCGTCCGCGGTGGCGGAGGCGGGGGGACGGGTGGAGATCGTCGACGACGCGGACCAGACGTTCGTGAAGAACCTGGCCCAGGTGGGCCGCAGCATCGCGGAGTTTCTGATGACGCTGGAGGGGCGCTGAGCGGCCCGACACGTTTCTTCACATCGCCGAAGCGCGGTCGTAAGCGCCCGGATTCACAGTTCCGATGGGTTTAGACCCAATCGTTGGCTCGTTCGTTCGTACCGCGGCTGGAAGGAGTGACCATGTCCCGATTGGCCCTTCGCACCGCTGCCGCCACCGCCACACTGGGGCTACTGGTGGCCTGCCATCCGGGCGAGCCGCCCGGCGGGGCCGCCGCCTCGTTCCAAACGCCCTCCGCGGAGGACGTCGTCCCCGGCGCGATCGTCGTCGACTTCCGGGACGGGACCACCCGGGCGGACTTCGACGCCTGGGAGAAGCAGTGGAACATCGACCTCGAGTTCAACTCGATCGAAGGCGAGCAGAGCGGGATCACCGTCGCGGTGAACGTGCAGGACGTGGACAAGGTCCTCGCGGAGATCCGCAAGAACCCCGCAGTCGAATCCGCCGAGCCGGAGCTCCGCTTCCGCATCCCTCCCAACGAAGCGGGGCTGGAGCTCACCGAAGCCCGCGGCCCCGGCACCGCCGGGTTCCCCAATGATCCGCTCTACCCGAAGCAGTGGAACCTCAAGGCCATCGACGCCGAGAAGGCCTGGAAGCGCTCCACCGGGAAGGGCGTGATCGTCGCGGTGCTCGACACCGGGATCGCCTATGAGACCCGGGGAGACTTCGTGCAGGTCCCGGACTTGAAGGGCGCCTCGTTCGTCGAAGGCTACGACTTCGTGAACGACACGAACGAACCGCACGACGACCACGGCCACGGCACCCACGTGGCGGGGACGATCGCCCAGGTCACCCACAACAGCGAGGGCGTGGCCGGCGTCGCGTACGAGGCGACGCTGATGCCGGTGAAGGTGCTGGACGCGTTCGGTTACGGAACGTCCGCGGACATCGCGGACGCGATCCGCTGGGCCGCCGATCACGGCGCAGACGTCATCAACCTCTCGCTCGGCGGGGGCGGCTACTCGCAGGCGATGGCGAGCGCGATCGACTACGCGCGCAAGCAGGGCGCGACCGTCGTCTGCGCGGCCGGCAACGGCGGCACCGGGCGTGTAGAGTTCCCGGCGGCGTACCCGGGCGCGGTGGCGGTGAGCGCGATCGGCCCGGACGGGAAGCTGGCGTTCTACTCCTCGTGGGGGAAGGAGCTGGACATCGCCGCTCCGGGCGGGAACAAGCAGCTCGGCGACGAGGGGGGCATCCTGCAGAACACCATCTCCGCGCGCGATCTGCGCACGCCCGTCTACGCGTTCTACCAGGGCACCAGCATGGCCACGCCGCACGTCTCCGGCGTGGCGGCGCTGCTCTATGCGGCGGGGGCGAAGGGGCCGGACCAGGTGGAGAAGGCGCTGTTCGAAGGCGCGCGGAAGGTCGACGGGCAGCAGGGCTGGAACGAGAAGTACGGCCACGGCGTGGTCAACGCCGAGGGCGCGTTGGAGGCGCTCGGCACCGGGTGGCTGGGCGTCAACTGGAAGCCGCTGCTGACGGCGCTCGTGCTTCTGGTGGGCGTGCTGCTCACGCTCGGCCGCAAGCAGCGCCCCGGCTACCTCAACATCCTGTTCACGCCCACGTTCCTCATCCCGCTCGTGCTCGGCACCGTCGGCTTCTTCGTGGTGCGGCTGTTCACCCACGGCGCCTCGTCCACCAACGGCCTGGTGCAGGCGGCCGCGCTGCCGATCCCGGACTGGAAGGACGTCCTGTTCGGGCGCGGCCGGCTGGCGAACCCGCTCTTCTACAGCGCGCTCATTCCGCTCGTTCTCTCGATGCTGGCGGTGGCGATCAAAAGGCTGCGGCCGGTGATCGGCGGGCTGGCGCTCGGGTTCGCCGGCTTTCTCGCGTACGCCGCGTGGTCGAAGGCGCCGGCGATCGCCTGGCTCCCGTTCGACTTCCTCGCCGTCCCCTGGCTGGTGGTGAACGCGGCGATCTGCCTGTTCATCACTCGCGCGATGCTCAGGAAGGAAGTGGCCGCATGAAGCTGACCGGAGTGGTGGCCTTCGAGGATCTCGAGGGCGGCGTCTGGGTGTTCCGCGGCGACGACGGGAGGACCTACGAGCTCGCCGGCGGCGACCGTCACCTCAAGAAGGAGGGAGCGCGCGCGGAGCTCGAGGGCGAGGTGCAGGCGATTCCCACCGCGCAGCTGCGCGGGCCGGTGTTCCGAGTGACCCGGTACCGCTTCCTCTAGCGCGAACGCCGGCGGCCGGCGCGCAGCCCGGCCAGATACGCGCGCACCGCCGCGGACTGCCTCCGCTCCTTCGCGTGACGGACGAGTTGCTCGACGTCCAGGCCGCGGGCAGCAGCGCGCTCCGCGAGGATCGGACGTAGCGGCCGCGGCGCACGACGTGGATCTGCAGCCTGTCTGCCTCCCAGATCCGCAGCTCCGGGAATTGGAAGCCCGGTAGATCTCCAGCTTATCGATTCCGCCCGAAGTCCAGTTCACCTCGAGCACGAGGTCCGGGCGCGTCGGCAGATCATCGCCCAGCACGTCGCGTTCGTCGGGCTCGGCGCCGATCCGCCGGACGGGATCCTTCTGCGTCCACGAACCCTACCCGGCGAGGTCGACGCCCTGTTCGATCGACCAGACTTCGAGCAGTCGGGCGATGGTTGTCTGATGCGGCTCATGGGTGGCGGACGGCGTCATCAGCTCGACCTCTCCGCGCAGATACGAGATCCGGACCGCGCTCGAGTCGCCGCGCGCCGCCAGCAGGCCCACGGAACGTGGTGCAGCCGGACCCGCTGGTCCACCTCCCACCCGGCTTCGCGGCCGCCTGCGTGCAACGTCGCCATGACGACGGAACGCTCATCCACGGGTCCGTCACGGGCTACGGACGCGGCGCCTTCGTGGAGCGCTCGATCAGCGCGCGTCGCCGCTCTTTGTACTCGTCGAACGGCGCGTGTCCGGTCCGGACCTTCGAGCGGAGCTCGGAGAGCGCCTGCATCTCGATCCGGTTCTCCTCCGCGCGTGCGGGCAGCGGGTGCGCGGCGTCGTAGACGTTGAGCCGGACGCCGCGCCAGTCGAAGGCCAGAAGCAGCGTGACGCTGATGGCGGCGGCCGCCGCCCACGGGGCGCACAGCTGGAAGAACCCGCGCGGCGCCACCGGGCGCTCTTCCACCGCCACCGGTGCGAGCAGGGAGGGGCGCCGCTGCAGAGCCCACAGGAGCGCGGCGAGCGCGATCAGCGCGGTCACCGCCAGCAGCACCACCTGCAGGGCGCCCTCCGCGGCGGGTGCGGCGGCCGCGGCGCGCACATCCTCCGTTTTGGCCTGACGGGACGCGAAGAACAGCACGCTGGTGATCCCGTTGTTCGCCGCGTGAGCCATCACGCCGGGCCAGATCGACCGCGTCCGCCAGAAGAGCCAGCCGAACAGAAGCCCGAGCTCCAGCCGGGCCGCGAACCCGACCGGATCGAAGTGGAACGCGCTGAACACGAACGCCGCCACGCCCATCGCCTTCCACGGCCCAAGACGCGTCCGCGCGAGCGCGTTCTGGAACACGCCGCGGAAGAAGTACTCCTCGCCGATCGGCGCGGCGACGGTGACCCCAGCGAGGATCAGCGCGAGATCGAACGGCGAGCGGTCCTGGAAGATCCGCGCGGAGTCGAAATACTCCGTCCACGACTCCGGGAAGAGGTGCGTGGCGGCGAACTGCAGCGGGATCGTCACCGCGAAGAAGTTCACCGCGCCCAGCGCGAACCCGAACAGCGTGGGGGCGACATTCAGTGGCGCGAAGCCGGTCCAGCGCGAGGGGTCGCGGCGGCTGAACGCGACGAGCACCCACGACAGGCCGAGGAAGATGAAGGCCTCGCTGAACCACACCCCGAACCCGGCGTTCATCAGCTGGGCCACCGAGGCGACGCTCAGGTACGCGAGAAAGACCAGCACGAGCGACGCCAGCGCGAGCCGGCCGTCGGGTGCGCGCGGTGGCGATTGGGTCAGCGCGGGCCCGTCCTCCGACACGGTCGATCCGTCCACCCGCGCATCATGCCGCCGGACCGTTCGGCGCCGGGGAAGAAAGCGCGTGGCTGACTCCCGGTGGTCGTTATACTGCGCCGGTCTTCGAGGGAGGGGCTGGTGCCGCGCCACGTCGCAACCACTGCGCTCGCGCTGTCGATGGCTCTCATGGTGGGGCCGTTCAGCCGGGAAGCGAGCGCCGCCGCCTTCAACGTCGAGGCGCGGACCGAGACGCAGGCCTACCAGATCCGCGCGTACCGCGGGACGACTCCCACCGACCTGACGCTGCTCCCGCGGCGGCGCATCGTCCAGTACCTCGGCGCCGAAGGGTATGAGCTCGTCACCGGGCAGGACCTCGGCTTCGAAGCGGACCTCAGGGTGTTCTCCGACTTCGGGGTGCCGCACGACGAGGCGGACCGGGTCGACGGGCTGCGTACCGAGGACGTGGACCTGATGTACGCCAACATCCGCTACCGCAGCGGCGGGTTCGAAGGCGTGCTCGGGCGCCAATACGTGCAGGAGGTCACCGAGCTCTTCGCCATCGACGGTGCGCGGGCGCGCTACGTGATTCGCCCGCTCGGCCTGGGCGCCGAGGCCTATGCCGGCCTGTGGGTGAAGGCCACTTCGCTCCTTGCTTCGCCCAATACGCAGCTGGACGGAACCCCGGACCTCGAGCCGGGCGCCGTGGCCCGCCGCGCGGAGCTGGAGGGCTTCTTCGAGGATCAGCGGGCAATCGAACCGGTGTTCGGCGCGCGTCTGCTCGCGGACAACATCGAGGGGTCGGGCGTGTCCGCCGCCGCGGGCTACCGCCGCTCCTTCACGAGCGGGAAGACCACCTCCGAACGGCTGGGGCTGAACCTTCAGTACGGCGGCGGCTTCGGTAGGCCGAAGGGGCTCAGCGTGGTGGGCGCCTTCGAGTACGACCTGATGCAGGAGCGGATCTCCACCCTGCGCGCGCTGGCCCGCTACGACGCGGACCTCTTCGCCGCGCAGGTGGAGGCGCTGCGGTTCGCGCCGACGTTCTCGTCCTGGTCGATCTGGTACTACTTCGCGGCCGCACCGCGGGACGAGCTGAGGCTTCGCGCGGACTACACGCCGCTGGGCCCGCTCCGCTATTACGTGCAGCTCACCGCGTCCCGCTACAACCTGGAGATCAACGAGGCGCTCGGGCTGTCCAACCTGGTCATCTTCGGCCAGGAGGGCAACGGGATGACGTGGGGGGCGGGCGGCGGCGCCAACTTCCTTTTGGACTGGTTCCACGCGAACGCGGACGTGACCTGGCGGAACGGGTGGGGCGGCCGGCAGCTGTGGGTCGACCTCAACGCCGGAGTCGCGCGCTCCGGATCGCGCTGGTCCCTGGACGGGCGCTTCTCGTTCGCGAGCGTGCGCGACCAGTACAACGCGCTTCTGCGCGGCGACTTCTACGGCGGACAGTTGTGGGGCAGCTACCGGATCGCCCGGTCGGCACGGGCGTCGGTGGTGCTCGAAGAGAACATCAACCCCTTCACCCGGAGCGACACGAAGGTGTTCTTCGTGATCGATCTTCAGGCGGTGCTCTGAGATGGCGCGCCTCTTCTCATCTGCCGGCGCGCGGCGCTGGACGCGGCGGATCAGCGGGACGACGGCGGTGCTGTCGCTGGTCGCGGGGATCGGCCTGGCGGTCGCCGCCACGGGACGCGAACGGAGCCTGGCGGTCTACCCGCCGCAGGCGATCCCCCTGAAGTTCGACCACTGGCTCCACATCGACGACGTGGGCGCGGACTGCACTGCCTGCCACTTCGAAGCCACGCGCAGCGCCCGATCGTCCGACAACCTCTTGCCCTCGAAGGCACACCCGAACGAGTGCGACGACTGCCACGAGACCGCGAAGGCGGAGAAGGGCGAGAAGACCGATCCGCCCGCGGACTGCGAGGTGTGCCACGTCGGGTTCGATCGCACCGTGCAGAAGCAGCCGGCGAAGGTGCAGGTGCCGTCGCCGAACCTGATCTTCGACCACGCCGTGCACGTGAAGAAGCAGAAGATCGAGTGCGAGGTGTGCCACGGGAAGTTCGAGGGCGTGGCGGTGGCCACCCGGCAGCAGCTTCCGAAGATGGCCACGTGCCTCAACTGCCACGACGGAAAGCGCGCGGACGCTTCCTGCCGCACCTGCCACCCCACCCAGCCCTCCGGCCGGCTCCAGCTCACGTTCGTCTCCGGGATGCTCCGGCCGATGCAGGGCAACCCGCTCGGGATGGACCACGGCCCTCGCTTCGAGTTCAACCACGGCACCCAGGCCAACGCCCGCCGGTCGATGTGCATGGAGTGCCACGCGCAGAAGGAGTGCAACGCCTGCCACGACGCGCTCCAGAAGCCGCTGTCGGTGCACCCCAACGACTTCATCACCCTGCACCCGATCCAGGCGCGGCAGGACACCACCCGCTGCCAGAGCTGCCACCGGCTCCAGTCGTTCTGCGTGGCCTGCCACGAACGCGTGGGCGTGGGGCTCTCTGCGGATCCGGCGCTGCGGCCCGCCAACGTCCGGGTGCACCCGCCGTATCAGGTCTGGGTGGAGATCATCGGCCCGCAGCACCATGGGATCGCCGCCAACCGCGACCTCAAATCGTGCGTGTCGTGCCACCGTGAGGAGGACTGCCTGTCGTGCCACTCGGACGCGGACACCTTCGGCACGCGCCGGCAGGTGAACCCGCACCCGCCCGGCTTCGCCGCCCGGTGCAAGAGCCTCGCGGCGAAGAACGATCGCCCGTGCTTGGTCTGCCACCGCGAGAGCGCGCTCGTGGCGAAGGGGTGCCGCTGATGGGTGGGGTGGCGCCTGTCTGTTATACACAAAACCGCGCC
>JADGHL010000032.1 GCA_019686135.1 Myxococcaceae bacterium
GGGGCCCCGCCCCGCCCCGGGGCGGGGGGGGGCGGGCGCGGGGCGCGCCGGGGCGTCCACCGGAAGAGGGGCGTTTGGGCGGGGGCCGAGTGCCGGACGGACGCCGGGGTGCGGCGCCCGCGGCGGGGACCTTGCCGGACGGGCGGGGACGGCGCGGAGGCGGCGCCGGTTCCGACGGGGCGTCGAGGAAGGACGTATCGAGGATGTGGTCGCACCGTGGGCAGATCGCCGTCCCGTCCGCGACCTGGGTGCTGCACTGCGGGCAGTTCACGAGTCTCCTTCACGCGCCTCGCAGGACGCTCGGCGCATTGTAGCGTCAGGCTCTGGAATCGAGCGGTCTTTTGACCTAAACGCGCGCGCCATGTCTCTGGCTCGTCGCGTCCTCTGGTCCGTCTGCCTCGTCGTTCTGGCAATCCCGTTCGCCGCCTGCCAGCCGAAGCGCAAGCCGGTGCCCACCGCTGCGCAGCAGAAGGCCGAGACCGCGCCGCCGAGCGAGCTGCAGCAGATCCAGGCGCTGGAGGATCGCCGCGCGCTGTCCAACGGGTTGATCGTACAGTGGTCGCGCTCGCATCCCGATCCGCTGATCCGTGCCCGCGCGCTTCTGGCGCTCGCGCGCGTCCAGAAGCCCTCCACCGCGCAGGCGATCGCCGAGGCGCTCTCGGATCCCGCGCCGCTGCCGCGCTACGAGGCCGCCTTCGCCGCTGGCGAGATGGGAACCTGGGTCCCGGTGCCCGAGGCCACGCGAAAGATGCTGGTGCAGTCGCTGCTCGCCGCCGAGGCGAACGAGGCCGAGCTGCCGGTGAAACTGACCCAGCTCGAGGCGCTCGGGAAGCTCGGCACGCCGGCTGCGGTGGAACGGCTCGCGGATCGGCTGCTGGGGACCGAACCGCAGGTGGCCGCGCGCGCGGCGCTCTCTCTGGGCGTGGCGGCGAAGGCGGGCGCGCAGCTCCCCGGCCGGGTCATCACCGGCACCGCCCCCATGCTCAAGCCCGAGGCCTCGCCGGGAGAGCGCTTCGGCGCCGCCTACGCGCTGGCGATGAGCAGGCTCCCCGCGGCGCGGCCCGCGCTGTTGCTGTGCGCGCGGGATCCCGAGGCCGAGGTCCGGCTGTTGTGCGCGCGGGGGCTCGGGGACATCGGCAGCGACACGGATGCGGTGACCCTCCGGCGGCTCCTGGACGATCCCGACTACCGCGTGGTGGTGGAGGCGACGCGCGCTCTGGCGAAGCTTGCGGGCAGGTGCCGGAGCGGTGCGTGCCCCGCGCTGGGCGCGCTGAGCGATCTGTCTTTCCGGATCGACCGCCTCGAGCGCGGGGACGTGGCCGGCGGTGCGCAACCGTTGCTGGCGCTCGCGCAGCAGGGCCTGCCGATGTCGGGGCGGCCGCTTCTGGCGTCGCTGCGCGGCAGGGTGATCGCCGGCGCGGGCAAGGTGCAGGGGCGGCTGAAGGCCGACTTCGCCAACATCGACTGCCGGCTGGCGGCGACGATGGACAAGCAGCAGGGAAAGCTCGAGGACGTGCTCCTGTGCGGCGGCGGCCTCATCCCGGAAGCGCGGCGGCTGATCCTCGGGCTCAACGAACTCGCCACTGCGCCGGCGAAGGATCCCGAGCGCCGCGTCTTGGACGTCGCGCCGTACCTGCGCCACGGCGACAACGGCGTGAAGGCCGCGGCGTTGAACGTGCTGGGTGAGCTGAAGGCGAAGAGCGCCGCGGATCGGATCCGCCCGCTGATCGACTCCAGCGATCTCATCCTCGCCACGGCCGCCGCTTCGGCCGCGGGCAAGATCGGCGACACCCAGGCGATCCCGCAGATCCGCGCGCTGGTGATGAAGACCGCGAAGCTCCCCGAGCTGGCCGGGCCGATCGCGGAGGCATTGGCGAACCTGAACGCGAAGGACGCCGAGGTCGAGCTTCGGGCGATGCTGCAGAGCCCCTACACGAACCAGCGCCTCGCCGCCGCGCAGGCGCTGACGAAGCTCACCGGGACCAAAGTGGAGGTGCCTGAAGTGGAGGCGGGGGAGGGGCCGTTCAAGGTGCCGTACGTGCCGAAGAACGCGAAGCTGGTGATCAAGACCGAGAAGGGCGAGATCGAGGTGAAGCTCTACGAGGACGCGCCGATGACCGCGGGCAACATCTATCGGCTCGCGCAGCGCGGCTTCTTCCGCAACCTCACCTTCCACCGGGTGGTGCCCGACTTCGTGGTGCAGGGAGGCGATCCGCGCGGCGACGGAGAGGGCGGCCCGGGCTACACCATCCGCGACGAGATCAACCACCACCCGTACGCCGCGGGCGTGGTGGGCATGGCGCTGAGCGGGCCGGACACTGGCGGCAGCCAGTTCTTCATCACCACCAGCCCCCAGCCGCACCTCGACGGCCGCTACACCGCGTTCGGGGAGGTGGTGGCGGGACGGGAAATCGTCCACCAGCTGCTCGAAGGCGACAAGATCCTGGACGTGAGAGCGCAGTAAGCGCGTCCGGACCGGGCGCGTTGCGCTCGGCACATACGAACGACTCACCAGCCACCACGAACGATTACTGGGCGTTGGCCGCGACTTTGTCCGCGTGTTGCCGCCTGGCGGGCGCGGTGATCGGGCTGCCGAAGCGTTCGATCTCGGCGCGCTCCATGTCTTCGACCTGGCGCTTGATGCGTTCCCACTCGCTGTCGGGGATCGCGAGGTAGGCCTCGACGATGCGCGGATCGAACTGCGTGCCGGCGCAGCGGCGGATCTCCTCCTTCGCGACCGCCAGCGGCTGGCCCTTGCGGTAGGGGCGATCGGAACAGATCGCATCCATCGTGTCCGCCACGCTGAAGATCCGCGCGCCGATCACGATGTCCTCGCCCGCAAGCCCCTGCGGGTAGCCCTTGCCGTCCCAGCGCTCCTGGTGCTGGTAGACGATGAGCGACGCCTCGTGCAGGTACGGCATCTTGGAGAGCATCCGGTAGCCGAACTCCGGGTGCATCCGCATCTCCACCCACTCTTCGGGGGTGAGCTTGCCCGGCTTGAGCAGGATCGAATCGCGCACGCCGATCTTGCCGATGTCGTGCAACAGCGCGCCCTGTTCGATCACATCCAGCCGCGGGCCGGTGATCCCCACCTCCTCGGCGATTCGCCGCGAGTAGAGCGACACGCGCCGGGAGTGCCACTGCGTCTCGGTGTCCCGGTAGTCGAGCGCGGAGATCATCCCGTCGAGCAGCCCGTTCGTCCGCTCCACGACCAGGCTCTCGAGGTTGCGGTTGAGCTCGGTGAGCACCGCGTTCTTCTCCGCCAGCTCCTTCTGCAGCCGCCGGTTCTCGTTCACCAGGTGGTAGTGCATCACCGCCTGCTTCACGCACGCCGACAGCTCGGCGAGGGTCCACGGCTTGCCCAGCAGCCGGTAGATCTCTCCGCGGTTCACCGCATCGGAGGCGACCTTGAAGTCCGCCGCTGCGGTGAGGAGGATCCGCACGGCGTTGGGGTTGGCGGCCCGAAGCACCCCCAACAGCTCGATGCCGTTCATCTGCGGCATCATGAAGTCGGTGATCACCACGACGAAGTCGCGCTCCGCGGAGGCCGCCACCGGATCGGTGTGCGCCACCACGTCGTAGCCCTCGGCCTTGAGGATGCGCGTCAGCGCCTGGAGGATCAGCGGGTCGTCGTCGACCAGCAGGATTCGATCCATGAGGCGGGGGAGATTCGCACATCGCCCGCACAAAGCGAAATGGTGAACACCGGCCTCCCCGAATACCCCGCGCGTATCTGACTGACGGAATTTTCCCCAATCATCACAGAGAGTTGCAACGCAGCACCCCAGGAGAGGCTTGCCTGCCCAGAGGGTGTCGTCTATTGTCCGCCCGATTTGCCCGGCCGGGTCCGGCTTGAGACCCAAGGCCCCGATTTCACGGAGAAATTGCGGATGGGAAACACCCCTGGAGGGCCCGTCCCGGTGGTCGTCATGGGCCTGGGTTTCATCGGGCAGGAGGTCGCCCGCGCGGCGCTCGCGTCGCCCGAGGTCGACCTGATTGGCGCCGTGGATCCCCACCCGCAGCTCGTGGATCGGAAGCTCGCGGATCTGATCGGCGTGACCGCGGCGGGCAGGCTCCGGGTCGCGAAGGATCTGCCCGGCGCGCTGGGCCGAACCCGGGGCGCGGTGCTGCTGCACGCCACCGGTTCGCGCCTCCCGCTGGTATCCGATCAACTGCTCGAGGCGATCCGGCTCGGCTGCCACATCGTGAGCTCCTGCGAGGAGCTGGCGTTCCCGCACCTCAAGCACGACGAGCTCGCGCGCAAGCTGGAGCGGGCCGCGGAGAAGAACGGGGTGACGGTGCTGGGCACCGGAGTGAATCCCGGGTTCGTGCTCGACCGTCTGGTGGCCACGCTCGCGCAGGCGTGCGGTCCGGTGCGCCACGTCCGCGCCGAACGCGTGGTGGACGCGCGCAAGCGCCGCGAGGCGCTTCAGCGGAAGATCGGCGCCGGGCTCACCGAGGCGGAGTTCGACGACCTGGTGGAAAAGGACCAGCTCGGGCACGTCGGGCTCCTCGAGTCCTGCGCGCTGGCCGCCCTGGGCTGCGGGATCGACTGCGACGACTTCGAAGAGGAGATCACCGCGGTCATCGCTGAGGAGGAGATCCGCGGCGGCGCCTTCGTGGTGAAGCCGGGGAAGGTGGCGGGGATCCACCAGATGGCGGTCGGCCTGGAGGACGGGCAGGAACGGATCCGGCTGGATCTGACGATCGCCATGGGGGCGGAGGCGCCGGGCGATCGGATCGTGGTGGACGCGGACCCCCGCATCGAGATGGAGATCAAAGGTGGCGTGGACGGGGACCGCGCCACCGCCAACCTGTTGGTGAACGCGGCACCCAGAGTCGCCGCAGCCGAGCCGGGACTGCTCACCGTCCTCGAGCTCCCGGCGGGCCGCTAGGGCCCGCGCGAAAGAGGGGAAGCGTGATGCTGGACAGGAACGCGATTGGCCGGTCGAGCCCGCCCACCTTGAACGAGGTGGAGAAGGGGGCGATCCGCCGCTTTGCCGAGGCGATCGGTGACTACAATCCGATCTACTACGACGAGGAGTACGCGCGGGCGTCGGGGTATCCGACGATCGTGGCGCCGCCCACGTTCCCCGCGTCGTTCCACTCCGCCGCGGATCTCCGCGAGCTGCTCGGGGTGGGGATCAAGAGCCTGCTCCATGCCGAGCAGACCTTTGAATACGAGCGGCCAATCTTCGCCGGCGACCGGATCTTCGTCGCCACCCGCGTCGCCGACGTCCTGGAGCGGTCGGGGCCCGCGGGCGGCAAGATGGATGTGGCGGTGATCGAAGACGAGGGGCGCGACGAGGAAGGCACCGTGGTCTTCCGTGCCCGGCGGACCCTGGTGATCCGCGCGCAGAAAGAAGGAGCGTAAATGCCCGCGCGAAAGTTGTACTTCGAGACGGTGCGGGTGGGTGACGAGCTGCCCGCGCTCGCGAAGAGCCCGGTGGACCGGGTGCAGCTCGCCCGCTACGCCGGCGCCTCCGGCGACTTCAACCCGGTCCACGTCGACGAGCTATACGCCCGGAGCATCGGCATGCCCTCGGTCTACGCGCCGGGGATGCTGGTGATGGGCTTTCTGGGCCAGCTCGTCTCCGACTGGGCCCGCGGCGCGCAGCTGCGCAAGTACACGGTGAAGTTCGTCAAGATCGTCTGGCCGGGCGACACCGTGGTCTGTAAGGGCCGCGTCACCGACCGCTGGGGCGAGAACGGTCGCTACTTCGCCGAGATCGACCTGTGGGCGGAGAACCAGAAGGGCGAGCTGGTGATGAAGGGCTCGGCCACCATCCAGATGTTCTACTCGCTGGAGGACGAGACCCGGCAGCGCTCCGGCCAGCCGCCGATCATGGTGGACGTCCCGCGCGAGAGCCTGCTCACTGCCGTCCCCGAACCGGCGCCGGCGCCGCAGACGGTCGCCGCAGCGGCGGACAAGAAGCCTGCGCCCGCGCGGCCGGCCACCCCGGCGGCGAAGAAGCCCTCTGCGAAGGCCGCGGGCACGAAGAAGAAGTAGCCCGGCCCGCTCGTGACGCTCCTCCGCGCCGCCGACGTCCGCCTCTCCTTCGGCAGCCGTACTCTGTTCGACGGTCTCACCTTCGTGATCGAAGAGGGTGAGCGGGTGGGGCTGGTCGGCGTCAACGGCTCCGGCAAGTCGACCCTGATGAAGGTCCTCGCCGGGGTGGCGCAGCCGGACTCGGGCGAGCGGCAGCTGCGCCGCGGCGCCACGGTGACGTACCTGCCGCAGGAGCCGCAGTTTCCTCCCGGCGCCACCGTCGCCTCGGAGCTCACCGTCGCCCACGCGGAGCTCAAGGCCGCGCTCGATGAGCACGCCGCGCTCTCCGAACGGCTGCAGCACGCAGCGCCGGAGGAACACGAGAAGCTGCTCGGCGAACTGCAGCGGCTCGCGGATCGGATCGAACGGCTCGGCGGCTGGGACACCGCGCACAAGGCGCGCAAGCTTCTGGACCGGCTGGGCGTGAAGGACTGGGACCGCCCGGTGCAGGAGCTGTCCGGAGGCGGCCGCAAGCGCGTGGCGATTGCGCGCGCACTGTTGTCGAAGCCGGACCTGCTGCTTCTGGATGAGCCCACCAACCACCTGGACGCGGACACGGTGGAGTGGCTCGAGGAGGAGCTGGACCAGCTCCCAAGCGCGCTCCTTCTGGTCACCCACGACCGTTACTTCCTCGACGACCTGGTGGACCGGATCGTGGAGATCGGTCCGGGCGGCGTGCTCACCTCCTATCCCGGCAACTACGAGGCCTACCTCGAACAGAAGCTGGTCGCGCTGGAGGAGGCGAAGGCGAAGGAGCACAAGCGCCAGCGGTGGATCGCCCAGGAGGTGGCGTGGCTGCGAAAGGGCGTGGAGGCCCGGCGCACCAAATCGAAGGCGCGGATCGAACGGGCGCGCCGGCTGCTGAAGGAGCACGGCTTTCAACCGCCGAAGGTGGCCGCGCTGCAGACGGTGGCGGCGCCCAGGCTGGGCACCACGGTGGTGGAGGCGGAGCACGTCTCGAAGCGCTTCGGCGACCGCAAGGTGCTCGACGATGTGAGCGTCATCATCCAGGGTGGCGATCGGATCGGCATCGTCGGGCCCAACGGCGTGGGGAAGACCACCTTCCTCCGGGTGATGCTGGGAGAGCTGCCGGCGGACGCAGGCACGGTGACGCTCGGAAAGAGCGTGAAGGTCGCCTACTACGATCAGCAGCGCGCTCAGCTGGATCCGGAGAAGACCGTCTACGAGTCCGCCTGGCACGACGACTGGGTGACGCTGGGCGACCGCAAGATCCTTCTGCGCGATTACCTGGACGACCTGCTGTTCCCGGTGCCGATGCAGAAGATGCAGGTCAAGTCGCTCTCCGGCGGCGAACGCAACCGGCTCCTCCTCGCGCGCGTGTTCCTCCAGGGCGCCAACGTGCTCGTGCTGGACGAACCGACGAACGACCTCGACATCGTCACGCTCAACGTGCTCGAGCAGCTGCTCGCGTCGTTCCGGGGAACCGTGCTGCTGGTCACCCACGACCGCTACTTCCTCGACAAGGTCGCCACGTCGATCCTCGCCTTCGAAGGCGACGGCAAGGTGGTCCGGTACGAGGGCAATTTCTCCATGTACCGGCGCCTCAAGGCACAGGCACAGGCACAGGCCTGGTCCGCCACCCCGCCCGAACGCCGCCGAGAGCCGCCCGCAGTGCGGGACGCCTCCGTGCCCGTCGCCCCCGCTCCGAAGAAGCCCAGCCGCCTCTCGTACAGGGATCAGCGCGAGCTCGACGGCATGGAGCAGGCCATCGAAGCCGCGGAGGCCCGCAAGGCGAAGCTCGAGGCCACGCTCAACGACTCGGCCACGTACGCGGATCCGTCGGTAGATGTCGCCCGGCTGTCCGCCGAACTGGAAAAGGCCACGCGCGAGGTCGACCGCCTCTACGCCCGCTGGCAGGAGCTGCAGACGCTCGCCGGCTTGTGACCGAGCGCGTCAAAACCGCGTTTCTGAAGCCGTGACGGCACGTTCGGCCCACTCCCGGGTCTCAACGCTATGCGTCAATTTGATTTGACTGTCGAATCAGCGAGGCATTACATCCAGGGCACGTTCGAAGGAGCACGAGCCCATGTCCGCAGGCATCAACCGTTACAAGACCGATCTCCGAGATATGCAGTTCACCCTCTTCGAGCAGTTCAAGCTCGGAGAGCTCCTGGGCCAAGCGCCCTTCGAGGCGTGGGGCCGGGACGAGACGATGGCGGTGCTCGCCGAGACCTACCGCTTCGCGCGGGAGGTGACCGGGCCGCTGAATGCATCCGGTGATCGGGAGGGCTGCCGCCTGGTCGACGGCGAGGTGAAGACGCCGAAGGGCTACAAGGACGCCTGGGCGAAGCTGAACGAGGCCGGCTTCAAGACCATCTCATTGTCCCCCGAGCACGGCGGCCAGGGCGCCCCGGCGATGATCCAGGCGCTCGTCGAGGAGATGCTCTCCGGCTCCAACACCGCCTTCAACATGTACGCGGGGCTGTCCTATGGGGCCGCGGAGCTGATCTCCGCCTGCGGCACCCGCGAGCAGTTCAACCGCTACTGCCCCAACATGTTCCAGGGCAAGTGGGGCGGCACGATGTGCCTCACCGAGCCGCACGCGGGCTCAGACGTGGGCGCGGCGAAGTCCACCGCGAGGAAGAACCCGGACGGGACCTATTCGATCAAGGGCACCAAGATCTTCATCTCCGGCGGGGACCACGACCTCACCGAGAACATCATCCACCTGGTGCTCGCGCGCATCGAGGGCGCGCCGCCGGGGACCAAGGGGCTCTCGCTCTTCATCGTCCCCAAGATCCGCGTGAACCCCGACGGCACGCTCGGGCAGCGAAATGACGTCAGCGTCGCGGCGATCGAGCACAAGCTCGGGATCAACGGTTCGGCGACCTGTCAGCTCAACTTCGGCGAGAACGACGGCTGCATCGGCGAGCTCGTCGGCGGCGCCGAGCACCAGGGCATGTCGCAGATGTTCCGGATGATGAACGGCGCCCGCATCGCCGTGGGCGTGCAGGGCCTGGCGGTGGCCTCCAGCGCCTACCTCAACGCGCTGGAGTACGCGAAGGAGCGCAAGCAGGGCGCCCACTGGAAGCAGTGGAAGGACCCGACCGCGCCGAGGGTGGCGATCATCGAGCACGGCGACATCCGGCGGATGCTGCTGGACATGAAGGCGCACGTGGAGGGCATCCGCGCGCTGATCCTCAAGCTGACGTACCACGTGGACGCGGCCCGGCAGGTGGGCGGCAGCGACGACGAGAAGGCCGCGTACCACAAGGGTCAGGTGGAGCTGCTCACCCCGCTGGTGAAGGCGTTCTCCTCCGACCAGGCGTTCCGCGTCTGCGAGCTGGCGATCCAGACGTACGGCGGCGCGGGCTACCTCAAGGACTGGCCGGTGGAGCAGTACCTGCGCGACTCGAAGATCTTCTCCATCTACGAGGGCACCAATCACATCCAGGCGATGGATCTGGTGGGCCGGAAGATGGGCCAGGCCGGCGGCGCGCACTTCCAGGCGTTCATGGCGGACGTGGCGGGCTTCGTGGAGGCGCACCGCGCGCACCCGGTGTTCGGCGCGGACGTTGAGCGGCTGGCGGCGGCGCAGGAGGCGGTGATGGCCAGCGCGATGAACCTCTTCGGCTGGTCGCAGTCGGACAAGCTCCACCTGATCCCGCTCGTGGCCAACCGCTTCCTGGAGATGATGTCGGTGCTGGCGGTGGGTTGGCTGCTTTTGGACGCGGGGGTGATCGCCCACAAGGCGCAGCAGGAGGTCTCCGCCACCCATCCGGACCACGCGTTCTACGAGGGCAAGCAGGCCTCGGCGAAGTTCTTCGCGCGCACGGTGCTCCCCACCGTCGAACACCATGCAAAGGTGATGGCGCTCGAGGACGACACGCCGATGACGCTGTCCGAGGCCGCCTTCGGCCAGTAGAACGCGGCCCCATGACCCACACGTTGAGGACGATCGGCCTCGCTGCTTTCGCGGCGCTCACCTTCGCCGGCTGCAAGAAGAGCGGACCCACCGGCGCCTGGGTGCTCGACAAGGCGGAGATGAAAGCGGCGGTGAACCGCGACATCGAGAAGCTGCCGAAGGAGCGCCAACAGATGGCGAAGGCGATGGCCGGAGTCCTCGACGTGCTCGAGGTCCGCCTCGAGCTTCAGGACGGCGGCAAGGCGAAGATGTTCTCGAAGATGCCCAGCCTCGGCGGCGGCGATCCGAAGATCGGGGAGAAGGAGGGCTCCTGGCGGCAGGAGGGGAACCGGATCATCGTCTCCGCCGCGGACGAGAAGGACGTCACCTGCGACCTCGACGGCGCCCGGCTCACCTGCACCGACGGAAAGAGCCCGACGTCGCTGGTGTTCCGCAGGGACTGAGCCGCTACGGCGTCTCCGCGCGAACGCCGATCGCGAGCTGGCCGAGCCCCGCCTTCTTCGCCAGCTCCATCACCTCCACCACCTTGCCGTGGGGCACGCCCTGATCGGCCTGGACGATCACCAGCGTCTCGGCGTTGTCGGTCTTCGCCTTCTCGAACGCCTGCTTCAGCTCGTCCATGCTGACCACGTTGCCGGAGAGGACCACCCGGCCGTCCTCCAGGATCGCCACCGGGAGATCGGTCCGCGAGGCCATCACGTCCGCCGCGTTGCCTTTGGGCAGGTTCACCTTGATTCCGGATCGCGTGCTGCCCGTGGTGTCCGCGCGGCGGACGATCACCGTGCTGGTCACCATGAAGATGATGAGCAGCACGAGGAAGATGTCGGTGAGCGGGGTGATGTTGATGTCGGCGAACACGCCCTCCTCGAGGGAGTCGTCGCCGCCCGTGCCCGGGACCTTGCCCATTGCCATCGGTCAGCTCGCTCCGGAGGTGGTGGCGGCCAGCGGGGTGGGCGCGGAGGCGCTGCCCTCGTTGGTGGTCGCCGGCGCGGCGGGGCGTTCGCGCAGAAGCTCCACGAACTCCTCGGCCAGAAGCTTCAGCTCCACCGCCACGCGCGCCAGCCGTGACTGGAAGTAGTTGTAGAGGACCACCGCCTCGACCGCGACCAGGATGCCCGCGGCGGTGGTGATGAGCGCCTCGGAGATCCCGGTCATCACCGCGGCGGTGCCGCCGGTACCGCCGGCGCCCACGTCTAGGCCGAGGTCCCGGAAGGACCGCATGATCCCCGCCACCGTGCCGAACAGGCCGACGAACGGGGCGGTGGCGCCGATGGTGCCGAGGATCCACAGGTTGCGCCGCAGCTTCAGGGCCACCTGGGTGCGTTCGCGCTCCACCGCGGCCTCCACGCCGTCTCCGCCGCGGTTGCGTTCGAAGCGTTCGAAGCCGGCGATGAAGATGTCGGCCGCCAGCGCATCCGACCGTTCGGCCGCGGTGCGCGCCGCTGCCACATCCCCGCGCAAAAGGTTCTTCCCCACGGCCTCGCCGAGCATGCGCGCCTGGTCGCTGACGCCCCACAGCGCGATCAGCCGTTCGATCGCCACCCCCAGGGCGACCACCGAGCAGGCCACGATGATGGCCATCGTGAAGCCGCCGAGCTTCAGATAGTGGATGAGATCGCCGACGTTCATCGCGGGCCACACTATGCGTCACCCTCAGAGCGCGCCAATGGATCTGCGAGCCGTCTGGTAGATAGCCAGCCCGATGAGCATTCTCGCCTGGCGAGCGCGCCCCTTCGTGTTCCTCGCCGCCGGCGCCCTGGCCGCCGTGCTGTCCGGTTGTCCACCCAGACGCATCGACTTCGGCCCGCGCGGCCGGATCGACGACCCCGAGGCGCTGCTCGAGCTCGTCGCCGAGACCGAAGCGACGGTCATTACCCTCGACGGTGAGGCGAAGGTGCACGTCGACGCGCCGGGCGGGAAGGGCGCGTTCTCCATGTTCATGGCGCTGGTGCGCCCCACGTACGTCCACCTCGAGCCTCTGGACTTCTTCGGCCGCCCGCAGGGCGTGCTGGTGATCAACGAAGACCACTTCGGGCTGTACCAGGCGCAGGACAACCGCTTCTACGAAGGCCCGGCCACCGCGGCGAACGTCGCGCGCTTTCTGCCGCTGGCGCTCCCGCCCGCAGAGCTGGTGCGCGTGATGCTGGGGGCGGTCCCGCGGATCCCGCACGAGCGCGCCGAGCTCGTCCCCGACGAGCGCTGCGCCTGCTACGTGCTCACGCTGCACCACGGCGCCGTCACCCAGCGCCTCGAGGTGCACCCCAGCCGGTACCGGGTGCTGAAGAGCGAAGTGACCGGAATGCCCGCGTACGATCTCGAGCTCGGGGACCTCGACACGATCCAGGGCATCAGCTTCCCCAGGCGGATCACCCTCCGCGCGCCGGCGGCGCAGGTGGAGGTGTCGCTCAGGTACGCGGACGTCACGCTGAACAAGGCGCCGGATCTGACGATGTTCGACACCTCTGCGCCCGAGGGCGCGGAGATCGTCCCGCTGGATGCGCAGGGGCGCACCGTCTCGCCCGCGACGCCGGCCCCGGCCGGTCCGCCGCTTATGCCGGATGCCCCGAACCCGGCGTCGCCCTGACGCCCTCTTCACGCACCCGGCGCGTGGTGCTCGGGACCGGCCGGCGGGGCAGGGTGGGCGATCTGAGAGATCACCGGGTGCTCGGCGCGCGCCAGGCGCACCGCGAGGTGCTTGCCGAGCGCGATGAGCGACAACGCCGGCGGCAGGCCCCACGGTTCGGGGATCACCGACGCGTCGCAGATGTAGAGGTTCTTAAGCTCGGTCTGCAGGTCCGCGTCGACCACCCGGCCGATCGGCGCGGTGCCGCCGGGGTGGGCGGCGAAGGTCCACGAGTGGAAGATCTTCCTCGCGCCGGCGTGCGCGAGGATCGCCTTCGCCCGGTCCGTGCCCTCGGCGAGCCTTTGGCGATCCGCTTCGGAGAGCGGCTTGCGCACGGTGCCGTTGCGGTTGACACGGCCCTTGAGCTCGTCGCGGATCTTCACCAGCACCATCCCGGTGTGGGGCCACGCCGCGAGGCGATCCACGCGGCCCACCTCGCCGGCGACCAGCGCATACAGCCACGGCGGCAGCGAGAGATCGGCGAGCAGGTAGCCATCGTCCGGGAAGAGGGCGCCCGCCGTCATGGGCAGCTCCTGGCCATGCGAGGGTCCGGGGAGCGTGCCGGCGACGGCCACCAGCGGATCGCAGAATAACGTCCGCCCCGCCCGGCGCAGCCCGCTGGCCTGGAGGATCACCGGCGTGCCCAGGCCTCCGGCGGCGAGGACGATCTTCCGCGCGTACACGGCGCGCGCCCGTCCGCGATAGATGACCTCCACGCTCCGCGCCGTGTGGCGCTTCTTGAAGACGCGCCGCACCCGCGCGTGGGTGATGAGCGTCGCCCCGCGCGCCACCGCTTCGCTGACGAACACGCGCGCGGTCCACTTCGCGTCATAGGTTGGCGCGCCATAGGTCCCCATCAGCCGTCCGCCCAGGCGGCTTTGGTTGAGGAACTTCGGCAGCGGCCGCCAGTCGAAGCCCAGGTCGGCCGCGCTCTGCAGGATCCGCCGCGCGGCCGGGCCGAGCTGAGACGGCGGCAGCGGCGCCACATTGAGCTCGCGCTGGGCTTCTGCCGCGTGCTCGCGCAGATCGATCCCGTAGCGATCGAACAGCTCGAAGGGCGGATCCCACGCGGTGCCCCACGAGTAGATGCTGCCGCCGCCCACGGTGATCGCCCGGAGGATCGCCAGCGCCCGTTCGGCGAGGACGAGGCCGCGGCCCGGCATCCACAGCTCGCGCAGCGCCTGCGCCATCGATCCGGTGATCTTCTGCATCCCGCCGCGCTCGAGGATGAGCACGTTCCAGCCGCGGCGGGCGAGCTCGCGGGCCACCGTGGCGCCGCCGGGGCCGGTGCCCACCACCACGGCGTCGAAGGTCTGGGACAGATCCGGAAGCGGAGCGCGGCGCATGCCGCAAACGTTCGTCCGCACCCGCGGCATTGCCAGCGGCGATAGGGACGACGTCTTCGTCCCAGGGCTCGTTCTGCGGGCGGGGTTGCCGCCGCGACCGCGCGGACCGTTTGCAGCCATCCCGGGTGGCCGCCCGGCCGTCCCCCCGCCGCGCGTCCGTGGCCTGGTGGTGTCCCCGGCTTTGTGCCCCGCCGCCGCAAAGGTAGGGTGACCCCGTGGTGCGTCCTCTGGCGTTCGTCCTCACCGCGTGCGTGGTCGCCGCGTCAGGCTGCACGTGCGCGGAGAAGACCGCGCCGCAGACGCCGACGATCCAGGGGCCGTCGCAGGACTGGCTCGACGGAGCGCTGCCGCCGTCCGTGATGGAGGGGACGCCGAAGCAGGGCGGGACGCTCACCATCCGGCTGCAGGCCGAACCGAAGATGCTCAACCGTTTGCACGACGCGGGGCAGGACGCGTGGGCGGTGCGGACGATCGTGGGCCCGGTGGTGGAGACCCTCTGCGAGCTCGACCGGGACACCGCGCCCCGGTACCGCCTCAAGCCAGTGCTCGCCGAGCGCTGGGAGATCTCCGCGGATCGTCGCACCACCACCTTCCACCTCCGCCACGGCGTCACCTTCCACGACGGCCAACCGTTCAGCGCGAAGGACGTCAAGGCCGTGCTGGATGCGATCCGCGATCCGAAGCAACCCACCACACGGATGCGAGGCCTGCTCGCCGAGCTCGACGGCTACGAAACGCCGGACCCGTGGACGGTGGTGGTCCACTGGAAGCGGCCCGACTTTCTGGCCACGCGGCAGCTGGCGACGGTCATCCCGATCTTTCCCGCGAGCGCGCTGGAGGGCGACTTGGACACGCTGGCGATCAACCGCGCGCCGGTGGGCACGGGGCCGTTCCGGTTCGACAAGTGGGAGTCCGGCCGCGCGATCGAACTGGTGCGCAACGAGACCTACTGGGGAAAGAAGGCGCACGTCGATCGGATCGTCTTCCGCATCGTCAAGGACGGCACCGTGGCCACCCAGATGTTCGAGCGCGGCGCCTTCGATCTGATGACGGCGATCCCGCCGCACGTGTGGCGCGGGCTGGAGGCGGTGAAGGCGGAGAACGCCTGGGCGTGGCGGGACTACCACCGGATCCGCTTCCCCGAGAACGCCTACAACTGGATCGGCTTCAACCAGGCGCGGCCGCCCTTCGGGGACGTCCGCGTGCGCCGCGCGCTCGCGCAGCTCATCCCTTACGACGCAATCGAAGAGGGCATCTACCTCGGCCTCGAGCCCATCACGACCTGCCCGTTCTACGCCCTGGGCCCTGCGTGCGATCCTGGGCTGGAGGCGCCCGATTCGCCGCAGCGGCTCCGGTACGATCCTGAAGACGCGAAGGCCCTTCTGGACGCCGCCGGCTGGAAGGACACCGACGGCGACGGCGTGCGCGACCACGATGGCCGGCCGTTCGACCTCACGTTCCTCATCTACGCCTCGTCGGTGAACCTCGGGAAGCTGGCGCCGGTGCTGCAGGACGAGTGGCGCAAGGCGGGCATCCGGCTGCACGTGGAGAAGGTGGACTGGGCAGTTTTCACCGAACGGCTGCGGACGCACGCGTTCGACATGGTGTCGCTCGGGTGGTCCGCGCTGGACGCGGAGGACGACCTCTATTTCAACTTCCACTCGTCGCAGGTGAAGGACGGCACCAACTACGTCTCCTACGTCAACCCTGAGCTCGATCGGCTCCTGGAGGCCGTACGTGGCGAGCACGACGAACAGCGGCGCATCGCGCTCGAGCGGCAGATCCACCGCCTCGTCTACCGTGACCAGGTCTACCTGTTCCTCGGCCGCCGCAGCGCGCTGGACGCGGCGAAGAAGACGGTCCACGGGCTGCGCCCGGCGATCAACTGGTACCGCCTCGCCGATCTCTGGCTGGACGCGCCGGCGCCGCATGCGGAGGCGACCACCCGGGCCACGCCGGACTGACCATGGGCCGCTACGTCCTGCGCCGCGCGCTGTTGATGATCCCCACCTTCTTCGGGATCACCCTGCTCACCTTCGCGGTGGCGCAGCTGGCCCCCGGCGATCCGCTCCAGCTCTCGGCGGAAGCGCCCCGAGCGGGGCAGACGGCTGCGCTCGAGGCGCTGCGGCATCAGCGCGGGCTCGACCGGCCGCTGTGGGTCCAGTACGGGCGCTGGGTCGGACGGGTGCTTTCGCTCGACTTCGGGCGCTCACTGGAGGACGGACGTCCGGTGCTGGAGAAGGTGGGCGAGGCGCTCCCGCGGACGCTTCTGCTCACCACCCTGGCGCTGTTCCTCAGCTACCTCATCGCCGTTCCCCTGGGCGCCTGGGCGGCGGTCAGGCGGGACACCTTCGCCGAGCGCGCGGTGACGGTGGTGCTCTTCGTCCTGTACTCGATGCCCTCCTTCTGGGTGGCCATAACGCTGTTGTTGGTGCTCTCCGGCGGCCGCGGGTGGGCGGTGTTTCCGCTCCAGGGGCTGACCTCGCCCGGCTTCGACCAGCTCTCGCCCGCGGCGAAGGTGGCGGACCTTCTGTGGCATGTGGCGCTGCCCGTGGCGGTGCTCACCTATGGATCGCTGGCCGTGCTCTCCCGGTACATGCGCGGCGCGATGCTGGAGACGCTGCGCAGCGACTTCATCCGCACCGCCCGGGCGAAGGGGCTCGCCGAACGCTCGGTGGTGTTCCGGCACGCGCTGCGCAACTCGTTGATTCCGATCGTCACGCTGCTCGGGCTCACGCTGCCAGCGCTGGTGGGGGGCAGCGTGATCGTCGAACGCATCTTCGGGATCCCCGGAATGGGCGAGCTCGCGTTCGAGTCGATCCTCAACCGCGACTACCCGGTGGTGATGGGCGTCACCACGCTCGTGGCGCTCTTTACCTTGGCGGCGACGCTCTTGTCGGACGTTCTGACCGCCGCGGTGGATCCGCGCATCGACCTGGAGCGCGCCGGATGAGCGGCTGGGGACGGTTCCGTCGGCGCCGCCTGGCGCTGATCGCGCTGGTGCTCCTGGGCGCCTTCGCCCTGGTCGCGCTGTGCGCGGATCTGATCGCGTCCGACCTGCCGATCGCCGTCCGCGTGGAGGGGCACACGTACGTTCTTCCCGCGAGGACGCGGCCGCCGGCACTGGCCCACGAGGACATGGCCTCGCTGCGCGCGCGCGCAGAGTGGCTCATCCCACCGCTCTTCGAGCGCGGGCCCGATCAGCCTCACCTCGACGCGGTCCTCCATCCACCCGGGGCCGACGCGCCGCTTGGCACCGACGAGCTGGGGCGCGACGTGCTGGCGCGCCTCGTCCACGGCGCGCGGTTGAGCCTGGTGATCGGGCTGTTGTCGGTCGGGTTGTACGTGTTGATCGGCGTCGTGCTCGGTGCGCTCGCAGGCTGGTTCGGCGGCGTGGTGGACACCATCGTCTCGCGCGTCACCGAGGTGATGCTCGCCTTCCCGACCTTCTTTCTGGTGCTGGCGATCCTCGGAGTGATGCGCGTCGAGTCGATCGTCCCGGTGATGGTGGTGATCGGCCTGACCCGCTGGACGGACGTGTCGCGGCTGGTGCGCGGCGAGGTGCTGCGGCTGAAGACCGAGGACTATGTGCAGGCCAGCCGCGCGCTCGGAGCGCCGCCGATGTGGGTGATCGCCCGCCACCTTCTGCCCAACGCGCTCGGGCCGGTGCTGGTGAACGCCACCTTCGGGATCGCCGGAGCGATCCTCATCGAAACCGCGCTGTCGTTCCTCGGGTTCGGCGTGCCGCCGCCGCAGGCCTCCTGGGGTGAGCTGTTGACCCAGGCACACCGCTACGTGACCTGGCCCGGCGCCTGGTGGCTGACTCTTTTTCCGGGCATGGCGATCTTCTTCACTGTCACCGCGCTCAACCTCGTCGGCGAAGGACTGAGAGACGCGTTCGACCCGCGCCTGCGCTAGAGTCGCGCCTCACCTTCAAGCACCCACATGGCAACCATCAAGCTCGGCGATCTGCTCATCAAGGCGAACGTGCTTCAGGAGGGCCAGCTCAAAGCAGCACTGGCGGAACAACAGAAGTGGGGTGGGCGGCTCGGCGAGATCCTCGTTCGGATGAACCTGATCACCGAAGAGGTCCTGGTCAAAGCGCTGTCCAGGCAGTTGGGGATCCCCGCGGTGAATCTGGACGCGGTGCAGGGGATCCCGCCGCACGTGAAGGCGAAGCTGCCGGTGGAGATGGCACGCGATCTGGTGGCGGTGCCCATCCAGCTCCGCGACGACGGCAAGACGCTCGTGGTGGCGATGGCCGAGCCCCAGAACGTCGAGACGGTGGACATGATCCGCGCGCGCGCCAACACGCGCGTGATGACCCAGGTCGCCGGGCGGACGGCGATCATGCGCGCCATCGCCCGCTTCTACGAGGGCGAGGCGGACGTCTCCGACTTCGAAGGGTCCTTCAAGGTCGTCGACTCGCAGGGCCGCACGGTGGTCAAGAGCCTCAAGGAGATCGAGGCGCAGGCCGGTGCTGCCGTCGCCTCGGCGGCTGCCGCTCCTGCGTCGCCGCCGCCCGTCGCCTCGCGCGGGCCGGTGTCGCTGAGCGACGTGCCGTCCGTCGGAAAGCGGCCCGCGGAGAACCCGGTGGAGATCCTGCGCGCGGTGGAGGACGTGCAGCGCAAGGAGGTGGCGGCCATCAAGGCGATGGTCGAGCTTCTGATCGAAAAAGGCGTCTTCTCCCGCGAGGAGTACCTCGCCAAGGTCAGGCGGTAGCGGGCGCGCCATGGGCAAGAAGATCGGTGAGCTGCTGATTGAGGCAGGGGTCGCCACGCCCGCGGACCTGGAGGCGGCGCTGATCGCTCAGCGCGCGAACCCCACCGCGCGGCTGGGGCAGTTGCTCGTGGGGATGAACCGGGGCGTGACCTGGCAGCACGTGGCGCGTGCCCTGGCGCAGCAGTACGAGCTGCCCTTCATCGAGCTGCCGCAGATCCCGGCCTCGGTGTCCTCGCTGGTGCCGGTGGAGTTCCAGACCGAGCACCGCATCGTCCCCTTCCAGGTGGAGCGCGACGGCAAGGTGGAGCGCCTCCACCTGGCGATCGCGGATCCCACCAACATGGAGATGGTGGACGAGCTCCGCTTCCAGCTCGGCAAGCCGGTCCGGATCTTCGTCGCGGCGGAGAACGACATCGACGCGGTGCTGTCCGCGCTGGGCGGCGAGGCGATCGCGGAGCTCGAAGCGGTCGAGGTGGAGATGGACGACGACGACGGCTCCGACGTGCCGATCGCCGAGGCTCCGCCGGGCGCCGGCGACTGGAGCGATGCGCCTCCGCCGGTGCCGGCGGCCGCGCTCCCGCCGGAATGGGACCTCTTCGACGCTGGGCCCGCCGCACCGGGTGGCGCGGTGCCGCCGAGCAGCCCGGCCGCTGCGAGCGGAGCGGCGCCGAAAACCTCTCCGATGGGCGCTGCGCCCGCGTCGAACGGAGCATCCGCGCCGAGCGTCGCGCCCGCACCTCACGCGGCACCGCCACCGAACGGGCGGCATGCTCCGGCTGCCGCGCCCATGCCACCCGCGGCGGATCTCGACGCGCTGCTCGGGCAGGCGAGCGCCGCGGCGTCGCCGGTCCAGGACGTCCAGCCGTTGACGCGGCCCGTGCTTCCACCGCCGCCGGGGCAGCCCAGGCCCGGGACGGCGCAGGTGGCGGAGGTGCTCCGGTTCGAGCCGCCACCGAAAAAGGCCCCGCCCGCGCCGCCGCCGTCCAACCTCGCGCCGAGTCCGGCTCCGACACCGGCGCCGGCTCCGGCTCCTGCGCTCGACTTCTCCGAAGAGGATCTGGCCATCCTGGAGAACCTCGAACGCATGGCGCACGGGGAGGAGCCGACGCTCGAGTCCGCGAAGGTGCGGCCCGCGCAGATGGTAGCGTCTCTCATCCGTCTCCTGATGCGGAAGGGCGTCATCGCCGAGACGGAGTTCCTCGAAGAGCTCGGCCGGAAGTAGGGAGGCCAGGCTCCGGGAAAATACGGGCCGCCCGGATCCGTTCTGGTACCGTTGGCGTGCGCCCATGAGCGAGCCGCTCCTCGACATCCGCGACCTGCAGACGCAGTTCAAGACCGAAGAGGGGTCGTTCCTCGCGGTGGACCACGTCTCGTTCTCCATCCCGCCGGCGGGCACGCTGGGGGTGGTCGGCGAGTCCGGCTGCGGGAAGTCGGTCACCGCGCTCAGCGTGATGCGGCTGGTGGCGGATCCGCCGGGGCGGATCGTGGGCGGGAGCATCGTCTACCGCGGCACGGATCTGCTGAAGCTCTCCGAAGAGGAGATGCGGAAGATCCGCGGCAACCGGATCTCGATGATCTTCCAGGAGCCGATGACCTCGCTGAACCCGGTCTTCACGGTCGGCGAGCAGATCGCCGAAGCGGTCCGGCTCCATCAGCACCTCGACCGCCGCGCCGCGCGCGCGAAGGCGATCGAAATGCTGCGCAAGGTGGGGATCCCGGCCCCGGAGGCGCGCGTCGACAACTACCCGCACCAGATGTCCGGCGGGATGCGCCAGCGCGTGATGATCGCGATGGCGCTCTCGTGCAACCCGGACCTTCTGATCGCAGACGAGCCCACCACCGCGCTGGACGTGACCATCCAAGCGCAGATCCTCGACCTCATCCGCACGCTCCAGAAGGAGCGCCAGATGGCGGTGATGTTGATCACCCACGACCTCGGCGTGGTCGCCGAGACCTGCGACGAGGTGGTGGTGATGTACGCGGGCCGCGTGGTGGAGCGCGCTCCGGTGCGGCAGCTGTTCAAGGCGCCGTCGCACCCGTACACGGCGGGGTTGTTGCGGTCGATCCCGTCCTTCGAGGACGGCAGCGGCCGGGGCGCGCGCGAACGGCTGCGCACCATCCCGGGCATCGTCCCGTCCCTGCGGGCGCTCCCCGCGGGCTGCCGCTTCCGCGATCGCTGCGACCGTGCCCTCGAGGTCTGCGCGCGGATCGACCCGCCTCTCCAACAGAAGCGCGACGGCCAGTGGGCCGCCTGTCACAACCCGGTGCCCGTGCGGGACGGTGCGCACGAGGCCACCCTCACCCCGCCCGCTGCGGCACCCCACGCATGACGCCCCTCCTCGAGGTCCGCGATCTGAAGACGCATTTCCCCGTTCGCGGCGGGCTCTGGGGAAAGGTCCAGGGTCACGTCAAGGCCGTGGACGGCGTGAGCTTCGACCTGCACAAGGGCGAGACGCTGGGGCTCGTGGGCGAGTCGGGCTGCGGGAAAAGCACGTTGGGCCGAACGGTGCTGCGCCTCATCGAGCCGACCGCCGGAACGATCCGCTTCGACGGCCGCGACATCACCACGCTGCCGCCCCGCGAGCTGCGCGCGCTCCGCCGAAGGATGCAGCTCATCTTCCAGGACCCCTACGCGTCCCTGAACCCGCGGATGAAGGTGAGGGAGATCGTCGAAGAGGGGCTGGTGATCCACCGGCTCGCGTCGGGCAAAGAGCGCGCGGAGAAGGTGGCCGCCCTGCTGCAAAAGATGGGGCTGCCCGCCGACGCGGCGGACCGCTACCCGCACGAGTTCTCCGGCGGTCAGCGCCAGCGCATCGGGATCGCTCGGGCGCTCGCGCTCAACCCGGATCTGATCGTCGCCGACGAACCGATCAGCGCGCTCGACGTGTCGATCCAGGCGCAGATCGTCAACCTGCTCGTCGATCTGCAGAAGGAGCTCGGGCTCACCTATCTGTTCATCGCGCACGATCTGAAAATCGTGGAGTACATCTCCGACCGGGTGGCGGTGATGTACCTGGGCCGCATCGTCGAGCTGGCGCCCGCGCGCGAACTCTATCGATCGCCGAAGCACCCCTACACGCAGGCGTTGCTCTCCGCCGTCCCGGTGCCGGACCCGGATCGCCGGCGCGACCGCATCATCCTCGAGGGCGATGTGCCCAGCCCGCTCCACCCCCCACAGGGCTGCCACTTCCACCCGCGTTGCCCGTACGCCTTCGAGCGCTGCCGGCGGGAGACGCCACCGTTGTACGAGCTCGGCAACGGGCACCGCTCCGCGTGCTTCCTCAACGAGAGGGAGGCGACGATCGCGCCGCCTCCGCCCCAGACCTCCGCCGCGGGCGCCTGACCGTGTCCTCCCCACCGTTCTGGTTGAGCCACCACCCCGAGGCGGAGCTCGCCCGCACCTACCGCCTGGGTGGCGTGCACGTGTGCGCGCGCTGCCTGGGCACGTATCCGGTTCTCTTCTCCGCGATCGCCCTGCAGATCGCCGTACGCGCGCCGCTTCGGTGGAGGTGGGACGGACTGGTGGCGGTGGGGCTGTTGCTGCCGGCGTTGCTCGATTGGGCGTATGGCAGGTTCCGTCCGCTCGCTGGCTCCAACGCTTGGCGGACCGGAACCGGTGTGCTCTTGGGCCTTGCGCTCGGCCGGACCCTCTACGTCCATTTTCGTAGCCCGCTTCCGCTGTGGCTTCTCGTCCAGGCCGCGCTCGTGACAGCGGTGGCGGTGCCTGTCATCGTGCTGCGGCTGAGGCGGCAGGGAAGGGGATAGATCGTCTCCGGCCGCCGTTCGTTGATCCTCCTGCGTGAAGCAGGACCCCTCGTGAGAAGGGGGCGTGTTGAAGACGGATGTGACAGACGAGGAGCTGATGCTCTCGTTCCGCGCCGGCGACGCGCGCGCGTTCGAGACGCTCGTCGCCCGCCACCGGACGCCGGTCTTCAACTTCATCCTCCGACTCACGGGCCAGCGCGCCCGCGCCGAGGACCTGCTTCAGGAGACGTGGTTGAAGGTGGTGCGGGGCGCACAGGACTGGCAGCCGAAGGCCCGGTTCACCACCTGGGTCTACACGATCGCGAGGAACCTCTGCGTGGACAGCGCGCGCAAAGAGAGCTACCGCAAGGCGGACTCGCTCGACGCGCCGGTGGCGGCGGGCGGCGACGGCGATGGCCGCGCGCTCGGCGAAGCGCTCCCCGACATCGGCGGAACCTCTCCCGACCGCGGCGCGTACAACCGGCGGCTGCGACCGCTGATCGAAGCGGCGCTCCAATCTTTGCCGGAGGAACAGCGGGAGGTGTTCCTGCTGCGCGAATACAGCGGGATCCCGTTCAAGGAGATCGCAGATGTGACCGGCGTCCCGGAGAACACGGTGAAGAGCCGGATGCGGTACGCCCTCGAGGGCCTGCGCCGGAAGCTGGCGGAGCTCGGGGTGGACGGAGACATGGCCGAGGAGAGGACGGCACTGGGATGAGCGCGCCAGCGACACACGTGGACGATCTGCTCCTCGACTTCGCGTACGGCGAGCTCTCCGAGCGCGAGGCGAAGGCCGTGCAGGCGCACCTGTCGTCGTGCGCTCAGTGCCAGGCCTCGCTGGACGAGATCCAGGGCGTGCGCCGAGTCATGGCGAAGCTGCCGCCTGCGGAGGCCCCGAAGGACGGGCTCGACTCGCTGTTGGCCTACGCCGAACAGGCCGCGCGGCGGGTCCAGGCCGGGCCTGCTCCGAAGAAGGCGTGGTGGCGCGCGCTGATCCTCCCATTGGGTGGGGTCACCGCGGCGGCGATCTTCTTCATCGTCGGCCAGAAGGTGACGAAGGACGAGTCGCTCCGGGAGGCTGCGCACCATGCCGCGGTGGCGAAGGTCTCCGGCGAAACCGCCGACGCCCTCGCGCCCGCACCGCCGCCTGTGGCGCCTTCGCCCGAGCCCACCGTGCCCGCCGAGAGTGCGGCGAAGGACGAGGCTTTCGCCGCGGTGCCGAAGGACGTTGCCGCCGCTGAAAGAACGCGGCCGGACGCGAAGGTGTCGATGGCGGGGGCGCCAAAGGGGCGCGTGGCCGAATCGACGCTGGAGGTGCCGAAGAAGAAGGCGGCGCCGTCGCCATCGATGGACCACCACGTCGCAGGGTTCGGCCCGCCCGGCGGATCTGGATCCATCGGTCTCGCCCAGGCGGGCGATGGATCGGCGGCGCTCGGCCGAGGTGCGGCTGCACACAGCCGTTCGGCGGGTGGCGCCGGGTTCGACGCCGAGGTGCCCGTGCGAGCCACTGCGCGGATGAAGGCCGACGTGCCGGCCGTCGCGGACAAGGATGCGAAGGCGGAAGCGATGCCGGCTCCGACGCCCGCCGTGACCGGCACCGCTTCTGCGCCCCGGACGGTGGCCATGGACGGCCTCCAGGTCGAAGACGCGCTGCCTGCGGCTGCGTCCGAGGCCGAGGTGGACGATCGCGCTGTCCGCGAAGCGCGCGAGGAGCGCAAACCGGCCCTTCGCGATGCGGAGGCGAAGGCGTTGCTGGATCAGGCGCTGGCGGCGAACCGTGCCCGGAGGTTCGCGGAGGCCATCCGTGCGTGCCAGGCCGTGCTGGCGCTCTCGGTCGGCGACGCCCGGATCCGGCAGGGCGCGCTCAACGCGCTGTGCGAGGCGCAGTCCGAGCTGTCGGGCGATCTCTCCGCGTGCGAGGTGCTCGTGCGCGACTATCCCTCCTCGGGCGCGGCGAGCGTCGCGCGGAACCGGATCGCTTCCTTCCGCGCCCGGACCGGGCCCGCCGCCACCGGCGCGCCGGCGCCGCGGCCGCCGTACGCCACCGAGAAGCGGGCGGCCCAACCTGCGCGCGCCGCGCCGGAAGATGCAGCGGACCCGACGGCCCCGCGGCAATGAGCGGCCGGACCGTCATCCAGGTGTGCTGACCTGCGCGGGTGTGTGCCGACAAGGCGGCGAGACGGTCCAAATCCGGAACAAGGCTCAGGAAATCCTGACCTTCACGCGGCCACGTGACCGATGAACACCCATCCGCATCCGCCGATAATCCTGGCATGGTGAGGTGTCGTACATCGGGGCGGGAGTCCGGGCAGGCGGCCGTTGAGGCGGCGATCGTCATGCCGATGATGGTGTTTCTGGTCCTCGGCATCCTCCAGCTCACGATGCTGCAGCAGGCCCGGATCATGACGGAGTACGCGGCCTACAACGCCGCGCGCGCGGGCATCGTCTGGAACGGGAACAACGAGCGCATGCACGACGCGGCGATCGTCTCGCTGTTGCCCACCATGGGCCGCACCGATTCGCTGGTCAAACTGGGTGAGACCTGGGCGTTGCACCAGCTCTACGACACCGCGCTCCGGAAGCTGTCGTGGGGCAGCCCGGTGCCGCAGTCGATCAACGGCTCCAACCTGCTCGGCTTCATCCGCGTCGACACCATCAACCCCGCGCTCTACACGCCGATCAACTCGATCTGGAAGTTGCCGCCGATTCAGGGAAACACCGGCGTCAACTGGAAGGAGCTGGACTTCGACGGCCCAGACTCCTACCCGGAGGTGCCGGACCTGGCGCGGCGGATCGGCAAGTTCTTCAAGATCACGATGCCGGACAGCAACGAGGAGGAGTACCGCCGCTCGACGGTGCTCACCATCCGCGTCCGCTACTGGTACGAGATGCGCGTTCCGTTCGCGAACTGGATGATCTTCCTGTGCTGGTACGCCGCGAACGCGGGCGTGAGCCTGAGCGGCGCCTTCGGCAGCGAGCAGATCAACTACTCGCCGGTGGGCGGCGGCGCGAGCATCGTCGGCGGCAACGGCAACAAGGGCGCGCTCCCGGTGATGGCCACCGGCATCCGCCACAACAAGGGCTACGCCACCGCGTACCAGCCCGAGATGCTGGTGCTCTGGGGGCTGGCCACCGGGCAGATTCCGCTCATCTCCAGCCTCGTCGGCAAGCGCTACTTCATCCCGCTGACTGCGACCTACAGCATGCGGATGCAGTCGAACTTCCACCGCAAGTGGATCATGCACCTCAACCCCAGCTGGGGACTCTAATCCGATGTTGATTTCATCCCTCCGACGCAGCGTCCAGCGCCAGGAAGGGCAGGCCCTCGTGCTCGCCTGCCTGTGCGTGCTCGCGCTCTCGATCGCGGTGATCACCACCGTCAACCTGGGCCACACCGTTCACGAACGCATCCGGCTGCAGAACAACGCCGACGCCGCCGCCTACTCGATGGCCGCCATGGAGGCGCGCGCGTTCAACTTCTACGCGTTCACCAACCGCGCCGAGGCCTCCCACTACGTCTCCGCGATGCAGTGGCAGTCGATGCTCTCGTTCTTCTTCTTCATGGAGGCGTTCTTCACCGACCTCTTTGGAATCCTGAAGACCTTCAACCCCTGCGGCGGAAAGCGGAACTGGTTCTGGACGATCGTCTGTCCCATCCTCGAAGCCATTCCCTACGTCGGCGCGGTGATACGGATCGTCAATCAGATCTTCAACGCGGTGGAGCAGGCGCTCAAAGCGCTCCAGCGAGGAGTCTTCAAACCCGCCAACGTCGTCGACAACTTCATAGGCACCAAGGTGATCCCCGCGCACCGGATTCTCAACCAGGTGCTCTCATCCGCGGCGGAGACGGTGATGTACGCGTCGCTCTCTCACGTCTCGCAGATGTCGAAGGACGTGATCGTCGACAACGACTCCAACATCAACCCGACGTGGGGCGCGGCGATCGCCGGCGTTCTGTCCGGGTGCATGTACGACCGGGCGCACAACCGGGACGTGCTCGGGTCGCCGCTTTCGCCGAAGAACCCGCTCAGCGTGCTCCCGGTCAACGACACGCGCGAAGACAGCAAGCAGAACCGCGCCAAGCGGACGATGGCGCAGATCGCCAACGCCACGCGCTACGGCTGTGAAGGCGGCGACAACGGCGGCGCGGGGGCCTGCCCAGAGAAGTTCGTCACCAACCGCGGCCTCGGATCGATCCTCGGGTTCCTCCCCGGCGGCATTCAAAGGTTCATGGACGGGTTCCCCAAGTGGGGGCAGACCAAGCTGCTCGGGTTCAGCAAGGCGGACGGGCGCAACACTGCGCCGAACGGCGCCAAGAACTACATCCACCGCAGCGCCGCCAACCTCCCGCCCAACAGCAACTGGGGCCCGCTCGCCTCCGGCGACAACATGGGGTCGGACGACCTCTACGAGCTCAAGCTGGGGCCGGAGAAGCTGCTCGGCCTCGTCGACAACCCGTTCGCCTGCAAGGACAACGACAACCCCTACGAGTGCTGGGGCGATCCGCGCATCACCGACAGCAACCGGGGCGACCAGAAGTTCCGCAACGCGCTCAAGACCAGCATCTGGGCGCTCAACGACCAGGAGCAGGCCTCGCGGATCAAGCGCGGGGGCATCCACTGGCGGCTGCAGTACGACCGGCCGCACACCTCCTGCCGGAACTTCAACTGCGGCTTCTACCCGCCCTCGGGTGGCTTCGGAAACCCGGTGCGGGACATGGGCCTGAGCATGGTCAAGGCCTTCAAGGTCTGCCCGCCCCAGCTCATCTGCATTCCCTTCCAGCCGGGCTTGACCATCTACAAGTACGTCGCCAACGTCCGCCCCGTGCAGGACGGGAACCACCCGTGGCAGGGCATCGTCCGCTTCCCGCACTTCGAACCGGGGGAGTACTCGCGCAAGTGCCCGGTGCCGGGAAATGCCGCGCTCAACAACCCCGCCCGGCGTGATCAGGAGTTCAACCAGCCCTCCACCTGGGTGCTGCTCAACAAGTCGCCCGATCAGCTCAAGAACCTCAACGCGGATCAGAACGGCGTGACCCGGGCCGGCCCGGCGCAGCTGAACGACTCGGCGAAGATCAAGTTCGCGTTCGGCGCCGGCAACGGCACCGAGCTGGTGCTCGACGACACGCGCAAGAAGTTCGGCGTGGGGATCTTCTCCACCGAGGGTCTCAACGCCATCTCGCGCGGGCAGGCCTACTACCACCGTCCCGGGAATTGGGCGGAGCAGCCCAACTTCTTCAACCCGTTCTGGCGGCCGCGGCTGGCGTCCGTGTACCAGGGCTCGCGGAACGTCGAGCTGCTCGACGACATCATCAACCGGCTGCCCGGACCGGTGGCCGGCATCCCGCAGAAGATCATCACCCACTAGGGAGAGCGCTGGCTGTGATTTCACCTGCCCACGACCGCATCCCACGCCGCGTGGCCTTCCGCGGCGCCGCCACCGTCGAGTTCGCGCTCGTCACGCCGCTTCTGGTGACGATGCTGATGTTCGGGATGTTCCTGACCGACCTTGCGCGCGTGAAGCTGAAGATGCAGGAGGCCAGCCGATACGTCACCTGGGAGATGACCAGCTACCTTCTCTCCGACTACGGCGCGAAGGGCCGGCCCGACCACGCCCGCAACTTCAACGAGGCGCTCGACAAGACGGTGAAGGAGGCGAAGGAGCGCTACAAGGACCTGGACTCGGTGGAGGATGACGCCGGGCCCATGGCGTCCTTCACCTACGGCCCGTTCGAGGCCACCCTTGAGAACCAGGACGTCCCCTTCGCCAACACCTCGCTCATCCAGTCGCTCCCGGGCGGAGACTTCGCGGCCGACATCATCGGCGCGATCAACGGGCCCGCGAACGCGGCGATCGGCTACCTGGGGTTCGACACGAAGGGGCGGATCAAGTCCACCGTGAACATGAGGGTGGACACGCGGCTCTCCGCGCTGCCCCGGCACTACTACGACACCGGCAGCGGGGCGATGTACCAGAGCGACCACTGGGGCGGGTACGACCTGTCGTCGTTCAACCTCACCTCGAGCCTCACCATGGTGGTCAACGACTGGCACCTCGCCGACGGCGGAGACGTGGTCGCACGTGACGGGCGCGCCGGGCGGCACAACAGCGACGGCGTGACCGGCCTTCACCGCCAGACCAAGCGCATGGTGCTGCTGGGGCTGGGGGATCTGGTCAGCCGGATCCCGCTGTGGAGCACGATCCAGAACTACCTGCCCTTTCCCCAGCCGTTGGGGACCTACACGGTCTCGCACAACTACGTGAAGGGGACCGAGTCGCGGAACTGCAACTACACGGACGGGTACAACGGCAAGAAGGGCCTCACCAACCAGTCCCCCATCCTCCACGAGGATGACCAGGACATGCGGTGCTACGACACCAGCCCCTACCGCGACACCAAGGCCTACGACCAGTCGATGTACCGGCGGATCTTCATGGCCCGCGGCGAGTGGTTCATGGGCTGCGAGAACCCAATGGCCGACGACCCGACCATCACCCAGACCTATTCGTCCGACGAGGAGCAGGACAAAACCGTCTGCTCCAACAAGCTCGTGCCCCCGCCGTGAGAGCCCGCGCCGTCCTCGTTGCCCTCGCGCTCGCCGGCGGGAGCGCGTTCGCCGAACAGCCGCTGGCCACGTATCCGGGCACGGTGCACACCCGCATCGGCCGGGACCTGGTGATCGGCGGCGAGTACTACCGGATCGCCTACTTCACCACGCCGGATTCGATCCCGAAGGTGGCGGAGTACTTCTTCCATTATTTCAGCGACCAGGGTTACCCCACCTTCGTGGACGGCGACATCGATCTGGGCGAGGTGATCGTCAGCGCCTTCTACACGCGCGAAGGACTCGTCCGGTCGGTGGTGCTCAAGGCGCACGACGGCAAGACGCTCGGGTTCACGGTGCTCAAGGACCTGTGGATGCGGGCCGACGAGGACGCCGCCGGCGCGGCGCGCGAGGCGCTGGTCCCGCTGGAGGGCGCGCTGCTCAGTGAGGACCTCGCGCACGACGACGGGCAGGGCACCGCGCTGCAGCGCACGCAGGTGGTGAAGGGGACGCTGGAGAGCGTGCGCCAGGAGCTCGTCCAGCGCCTGTCCTCACGGGGCTTCGTCCTCAACAACGAGACCGCCACCAAACTCGACGGCAAGCGCAGCCTGACGCTCGAGCTCGGCCGGCCCGGCGAACAGGTCATCACCTCTCTCACCGCGGTCGATGATGGACTGGTCGGTGTGTACCAGACGTGGATCGGCTCCGACCGGCCGGACGCGGTGCCCAACGACCGCGCGGTGGAGCAGCTCCGCCAGAAGATGGAACAGGAGAAGGTGGAGCGATGATCCGTTCCCTTCTCATCGTCATCGCGGTCCTGCTGCCGCTCGCGGCGGCGCCGGCGCGAGCGCAAAGCGTGGAGCACCTCACCACGCTGCTTCGGCACATGGCCGGCGGCGTGGCGGACGCGAGCGTCGGCGACTGGGTCACCTACCGGGTGTCGGGCGGCCCGGACGGGCGGATCTCCTTCTGGCGCGCGGCGGTGGTGGGGCACGAGACCGACCGTTTCGGCCGCGAGGCGCTGTGGGTAGAGATCGAGATGGGGCTCCACGAGAAGATGGTGGCGCCGCTCTTCCAGACCCGCATCCTCGTGGCGACGAAGGCGGAGGAGGGTAGGCCGGCGATCACCCGCATGTACATGGCGTGGGGCGCGGAGAAGGTCCGCGAGCTGGACGACGCGGCGGTGGCGAAGATGACCTCGCCGTCCCAGCTCGAGAGCCCCGACGACGAGCCGAAGGGCGATCCGTCGTACATCCGCGTCGGCGTCGGCGGCGAGAAGCGGCTGATGACCCTGGCCGGGACGGTGACGGCCGTCCCCACCGAGGTGCGCTACGGCACCACGGTGGTCAAGCGGATCTGGATGAGCCGGGAGATCCCGCTCATGCACCTGGCGAAGCTGGAGGTCCCGCCCATCGATTACGCGATCGAGATCCGCGACTATGGGCGGGACGCGAAGCCGAGGATGATCCTCCCGGTGGACGGCGTGCCGAAGCTGTCCTTCGAGGGCGGCGGGCCCTTCCAGGGGACGACGCTGTTCCCCGCGCAGGTGAACGAGGCCATCCGGAAAGAGCGCGAGAATCTGCAACGAGGTGAAGCCGATGCGCACTGAGAGCGTGAAGCGGCGGCACAAGCGCCGGCGCGGGCAGGCGATGCTCGAGTACTCGATGCTCAACTGGGTGCTGGTGGTCGCCCTGGTGCTCGGGATGAGCGTGCGGATGATCCCCGCGCCGGACGGCAGCGGCGGCGGACGCCCGATGAACGTGATCGAGCTCTTCCTCCGGGCGTACCAGGTCTATTACGACTCCTTCTACTTCGTGCTGAACCTGCCGTTCCCGTGAGCGCCGCGCAGAGCGCGCGCGTCCCCGAACGCGCGACCGGGGTCCGGGTGGTGTTCGCGGTGGTGTTCCTGTGCATCGCCGCGGTGGGGTTGGTCTCCGCGTGGCCGGAGGTCGAGCACCTCGCGTTTGCGCTCGGGCATCCGTTCCACTCGGGCGCGCCGCCGCGGCCGGTGGCGCTCTTCGGCGTGGGCGTGGTCCTCGCCGCCGGGCTGGGCGTGCTGGTGACGTTGTTGCGCGGGCGCGAGGTCCCGCTCTGGCTCTCCGCCGGCGTGCTCGTGGGCGCCGCTTTGTGCCTCGTGGGCACCGCCGGGGAGACGCCGGCGGGCCGCAGCTGGGCGGCGGCGGACACCGCGCTCGTGAACGTCGGTTCGAAGCTGCAGCGCCAGATGGTGGACCGGCTTCAGACGACAGGGACGGTCCCCACCTCCGCGGACGCCTGGAGCGAGGCGCTCAGCGCGATCGCTCCCGGACCGTCGCTCGCGCGCACGCGGTCGTTCGCGCAGCTCCCGTACACCATCCGCGTGCAGCGAACCGGCGATCCGCTCCCCACCGATCTGAGACCCGGTGAGCTCATCGTCGAGGTGGCACCGCTGGGCGAGGCGTTTCGCATCCACATGGTGGGCTTCGACCGGAAGGGGCAGGTGGCGCTGCTCACCGACGACCAAGGCCGCGAGGTCGTGCTCACCGGCGCCTTCAATCCGGAGCTTCGCCCCGCCGCGTCTGGCCCGCCGTCGCCGGTATTTCCGCCGCCACACCCCTGATCAGACGGTCACCCGGCGGCTCCGTTCAGGGTGTGCGTTGCTTTGACACATCTCATGGCCGCCAAGTACATTGCCCGAGGGTTGAAGCTCCCCGGTTTCAACACAATTCCCTGTCGCACCATCGACACCAAGGCCCGCTCCCACGGACGCGGGATCTGCGCGCGCTTCCTGGAGGTTTCGCGTAATGCTCAAGGGTAAGACCCCGCTCGTCGTCGCCCTCGTCCTCGGGCTTCTCGCCGGCGTCGTGGCGTATTCGGCCATCAAGAAGAAGGAGAACGACGTCCGCAAGGGATGGAACCTCGTCCCGGTGGTGGTGGCCTCCCAGGACATCCCCGAGGGGACGGTCGTCACCTTCGACATGATCTCCCAGCGGTCGGTCCCCGAGCAGTTCGTCACCTCGTCGGTGGTGAAGCCGGAATCCGCCTCGTACATCCTGAACCAGAAGGTGCTCGTGCCGCTGCAGGCCGGCGATCCGCTGCTGTGGTCGCAGTTCGAGACCACCAAGGCCGCCGAGCGCCTCTCCACCAAGGTGCAGAAGAAGACCCGCGCGGTCACCATCGAAGCGTCCACCACGGCGTCGGTGGGCGGGTGGGTGCGCCCCAACGATCACGTCGACGTGATCGGCACCTTCCGCGATCCTCAGACCAACGAGAACGTGGCGGTGACCCTGCTGCAGAACGTGATCGTGCTGGCCACGGGCAAGATCACCGGCACCACCAACGTGAACCTGATCCCCGAGAACCAGCGCGACTACTCGACGGTGTCGCTGCTCGTGATCCCCGAGGAGGCGGAGATCCTGGTGCTGGCCAGCGAGCTGGGCTCGCTCACGCTCACGCTGCGCAACGAGGACGACACCGATCTGATCGAGGACCGCGGCCGCGCCACCATCCAGACCCTGCTCTCCGGCGAGCGCACCCGCGTGCTCGAGGCGCGCCGCCGCGAGATCATCACGGTCATCCGCGGCAACGCCTCGGGGACCTCCGCCGCGGACACCCCCAAGTAGCCGCACCGGGGACCGTGCATGAGTCCTGCGCCACCGCCCAACGAACAATGAGGTACGGCTAAGACATGCTCGCGGGAATCGTTCTCCTCCTCGTCACCGGCTCGGTCTTCTTCTTCAGCCTCGTGATCTTCGGGGTGCTGTCGAAGGCGTACGAGCAGTACCAGGAGCGCTACGTCGTCAAGTCGATGAACGACTTGAGCGACATGTTCCTGTTCATCGACCCGCGGCAGATGCTGGTCCTGAACATCGCCTGCATGTGCCTCCTCGGGATCCTCTCGTGGGTGCTGTTCAACCCGCTCCTCGCGGTGGCGGCCACGATCTTCGGCTTCTTCCTGCCGATGATCCTCGTGAAGTACTACCGCAAGCGGCGGATCAAGAAATTCAACACCCAGCTGGTGGACGCGCTCCAGGCGATGGCCAACGCCTTCAAGGCCGGCCTCACGTTCCCGCAGGCGATCGAGCACGTGGCCCGCGAGGCCTACCCGCCGCTGTCGCAGGAGTTCGGGCTGTTCGTCAAAGAGGTGAAGCTGGGCGTCCCGCTCGAGGAGGCGCTGGTCAACATGGGCCGGCGGGTGGGGTCGGACGACCTGGAGCTGGTGGTGATCTCCACCAACATCGCCCGCGCGCTCGGCGGCAACATGGCGGAGATGTTCGAGACCATCTCCAACACCATCCGCGAGCGTTTCCGCCTGGAGGGGAAGATCGACGCCTTGACCTCCCAGGGGCGCCTGCAGGGGTGGATCGTCGCGGCGATGCCGCTGGTGCTCGGGCTGGTCCTCAACCAGATGCGTCCGGACCTGATGCAGCCGATGCTCGACCACTGGTTCGGCTACGTGCTGGTGGTGCTGGTCGCGATCATGGAGGCGCTCGGGATCTTCATCATCCGGCGCATCGTCAACATCGACATCTGAGGACGCGCACGTGACTCAAACCGGTCCCGACATCGTCTTCCTGATCCTGTCCAGCGGCGCGGTCCTGCTGTGCGTCGGCGCGGTCACCTTCCTGGGTGTCGGCCTGTACGAGAACATTCTGGCCCGCTTCATCCACGAGGTCCGCGACGAATCCGCCGGCGGCGTGAAGGGCGCCGGGTCGGTCTTCATCCGCCGGCTCGGGTCGATGAACCGGCGCTTCATGTGGCCGAGCTTCGAAGCGAAGATGCGCCGGACGCTGATCAAGGCCGGCGAACCCAAGGGCTATGCGCCCGAGGACATCCTCGCGCTGCAGGAGGTGGGCGCCGTCCTCGGTCTGTTCGGCGGGTTGATCATCGCCAACGGGCTCGGACAGAACCTGCTGTGGTCGATCGCCGGCGCGATCGGCGGTGCGTTTTACCCGCGCATCTGGGTCAACGACCAGGTGAATAAGCGGCACCTGCAGATCAGCCGTGCCCTGCCGTATTCGCTGGACCTGTTGACCCTCTCCGTGGAGGCGGGCCTCGACTTCACCGCCGCTTTGTCCAAGGTCGTAGAGAAGGGCAAACCGGGGCCGCTTCGGGACGAGCTGCAGCTGGTGCTCAAGCAGCTCAAGATGGGCAAGACGCGCGAAGAGGCGCTCAAGTCGATGATTGTCCGCGTCGATTTGCCTGCCCTTACCACCTTCGTCACCGCGCTGATCCAGGCGGACAAGATGGGCACAAGCCTGGGCAAGGTGCTCCGCATCCAGTCCACTCAGATGCGCATCGAGCGCACACAGCGTGCCGAGAAGCTGGCCAACGAGGCGCCGGTGAAGATGCTGTTTCCGCTGATCGCCTGCATCTTCCCCACGGTCTTCATGGTCCTGTTCGGTCCGATCGTGTTCGCGCTGATGTTCACGAACGCAACGGGGTAGCACTCTGGGGTTCCAGCTCACCATCACTGCAGGGCTGGGCGAGGGGAAGTCCTTCACCTTCGACCAGCAGGAGACACGGATCGGGCGGACGTCGGACAACGACGTGGTGCTCTTCGATCCCGGTGTGTCCCGAAAGCACGCACGCCTGTTCCAGAAGGACGGCCAGGTCTTCGTGGAGGACGCCGGCTCGTCCAACGGGACCCGGGTCAACGGCGAGGTCATCCAGGGCGCGCGCGCGCTGAACAACGGGGACAGCATCACGCTCGGGCCGGTCGTGTTCTCCTTCCAGTTGATCGATCCGCTGGCCGAACAGGTGGCGGGACAGGAGACGCGGATTGTCAACCGCCAGACCGTGCTCCCCCAAGACCGCAAGGTCAGCGACGCGGAGATGGCGGCGGCGGTGCACCAGCCCACGCGCGGCATGAGCGCGAAGGCGCTCAAGGAGGAGCTGGAGAAGTTCCGCGCCGAGCAGGCCCAGGCGGGGGCCAACCCCAACCGGGGCGGGGACACGGCGATCAAGCCGCAGCCAGTGAAGAACGCGCTGGCCCGTTCGGACGATGACGGGCTCGCGCCCGATCCGCAGGACGATACCGTGCCGCGCAGGCCCCGGCCGCTCGCGCGGCCCAACTCCTCCGCCCCAGCGCTCACCGCCGCCGAACGGGCGCGCCTGAGGCGGCAGGCGGGCGACTCGCTGGCGGGGCAGATCCGCTACAACCTCGCGCAGATGGATCCGAAGACCCGGGCGATCACCCTGGGCGTCGTGGGGATCCTCGCGCTGGGGGCGATCGGCGGGCTGTATGCGCTGTTCCGGCCGGCGTCCGAGAACACCGGGCCGGTGGGGCCCGAACCGGACCGGCTCTCCGTGCAGGTCGTGCAGGACAGCTTCGGCCTGGGCCCGGGTGTCACCTGGGAGCGGCCGGACATGAAGGTGTTCGACTTCGAGTTCGCCACGCCCACCCGCGCGGTGGTGGTGCTCCACTACCAGTCGCGCGACATCTCCGAGAAAGAGGTGGCGGTGATCCTCAACGGCATCGAGCAGGGCTTCGTGCCCGCCGACGTGGCAGGCGCGCCGGACCGGGAGATCGAACAGGTGCTGCAGGTCTCCGCGCTCAAGCGCAACCAGCGCAACCAGATCATCTTCGACAACGTGAAGAACCCGCCGGGGGAGGAGCCCTGGCAGATCTCCAACATCTGGATCGAAGTGGTGCCGATCCCCGAGCTCTCCGCCGAAGAGACCATCCGCAGCGCCCAGGAGTACGCCACCCGGGCGAACATGTACGTGGAGCGCCGCGAGGTGGCGTCCGAGAACCTGTTCCTTGCCTGGAAGAGCTACCGCAACGCGTGGATCGCGCTCGAGTCGCTCGACCAGAAGCCCGAGCTCTACGAGACGGTGCGCTTTCAGATGAACGCCCTCAAGAAGGAGCTGGACCAGCTGTGTGGCCGGTTGATGCTGGACGCCGAACGGGCCATTCAGCTCAAGAACCGGACGCACGCCCGGCAGACGCTCGAAGACGTTCCGAGGTACTTCCCTACCAGCGAACATCGCTGCCACAATCTGGCCCGGCAGAAGATGGTCGAGTACGACCTGTAGTTCTTCCTCTCACTCTCGCGCGGGACCCCTATGCCCGATCAGTCGCCACCCGCACGCCGCCGTCCGACTTCCGCGGCTGCGCAATCGGTCAACCGGCCACCTCTGCGGCCGGGCGGCACCCCTCACGCGGCCGTCGCCGAAGCGCCGCTCCCGGAGTCCGGCGCGAAGCTGGTCTGCACCGCCGGTCCGCGGACGGGGACCGAGTTCCCGCTGTCCGGCGACGAGGAGATCATCATCGGCCGGGCCACGGACATCGCGATCTCCATCCCGGACACCTCGGTGTCGCGGCGGCACTGCAGCGTGCGCCCCGTGGGCGGCGGCTGGATGATCTCCGATCTCGGATCGGGGAACGGGACCCTGGTCAACGGCGAGCGGATCGAAGCGGAGACGGCGCTGAGGAACGGTGACGTCATCACCATCGGCGACACCGAGCTGACCTTCCAGGACATCGGCGACGTCACCGACCGCCGGCCGATCCCCACGCGGCGGCCGGGGGCGGGACGCCCCGGTGCTCCGCCTCCGCGGCGGAGCGTCGCCGGCCGTCCGGACGTGCGCGCACGGCTGTCGCGCAGCGGCGCGCCGGCGATGGACCCCGCGAAAAAGCGGAAGATGATGATCATCGGCGGGGTGGTGTTCGGGGTGGTGCTGATCGGCCTCATCGGACTGAAGGTGATGGCCCATCGGCGCAGCGTCCTCGAAGCGGAGCAGCGCGCCGCCCAGGAGGCCCGCCGCCGCGAGCTGGGCAACATCTCGCAGGAGGGCAAGAACCTCGTCCGCGAGGGGAAGTGGGCGGAGGCGAAGGCGAAGTTCGAGGAGATCGCGCAGATCGCTCCGGACTACCCGGGCGTGCAGGACTACATCGCCCGCGCGAACATCGAGATCCCCAACCAGCAGCACCTGATCGCCGCGGAGAAGGCGCTGTCGGAGAACAAGCTCGCCGAGGCCTACGCCGAGCTCAAGCAGGTGACCTCCGACACGCAGCAGTTTAAGCAGCGCGACGAGTTGAAGGCGAAGCTGGACAGTCTGCTCCGGCAGCGGCTCAAGGACGTGCCCGGCCTTCTGGCCACGGTGGGCGAGAAGGAGCAGCGCCGCGCTGCCTACAACGAGGTGATTGCGATCACCACCGACATCCTCAAGGTGGACCCGGAGAACTCGGATGCGGATCGCTTCAAGAAGCAGGCGGAGGAGGCGATCCTCGATCTGGACAAGCCGGTGGTGGTGGCCCAGGGCCCGGCACCCAAGCCCTGGGAGCCGGTGGTCTCGCGGTTCGCGGCCGGCGACATGACGGGCGCGCTGGCGATCGCCGACGAGTGCGCCCGCAAGGACAAGACCTGCCGGCGCAAGGCGAAGGACATCCGCGAGTTCATGGGGCTGTACAAGCGTGTCGAGGAGCTGGACGCGCGCGGGCTGAACCGCCTGCTCACGCTGGACGGGGACATCTCCGAGGGGCGCGGCAGCCCCATGGGCACCAACGCCGGAAAGCGCGCCGCCAACATGTTCTACAAGAACGCGTCCGCCGCGAAGGCCGCCGGCCAGTGGGGCAGCGCGATCAGCTGGGCGCAGAAGACGCTCAAGGCGGACCCGTCGCACCAGGGCGCGAAGGCGATCGTCGACGAGGTGCGCAGCAAGGCGAAGGACGAGTATCTGCGCTGCTACCAGATGAAGGACACCCAGCCCGACGAGGCGCTGACCTGCTTCAAGGGCGTGCTCCAGATGTGCGCGCAGGGTGACGAGACCTGGGTCAAGACCAAGGCCCGCATCGAGGCCCTCGAAGAGGCGCGATGAAGAAGCGCGGCGCCGCCTCGCAGGGCGACCTCTTCGAAAGCCTTGCGGCCGCGCCCGCCCCCGTGCCGTCGCCGGTGGACGCCGGGGCCAGCTCGCCCCGTCCCGCCGAGCGCCCCCGGGTCCCGCAGCCTGTGCTGGTCACCGCGCCACCGGCTGCGCCGGATACGCATGCGCGGTCCGCGCTGCAGCCGCTGCCGCCGAAGCCGCAGAAGGTGGTGCTCACCGTCGGGCAGCTCACACGGCAGATCAAGGACACGCTCGAGCGCGGCTTCCCCATGGTCACGGTGCGGGGCGAGGTGAGCGGGTTCCGCGGCCCCAACGTGCGCGGGCACCTGTACTTCGCGCTCAAGGATCAGGACGCCTGCATCGACGCGCGGATCTGGGCGTCGCTGGCGAGCCGGATGAAGTTCAAGCTCCGCGACGGCCTGGAGGTGGTCGTCGACGGGAGCGTGGACGTCTACGAACCGCAGGGCCGGTACTCGTTGATCGTCCAGCGGATCGAACCTGCGGGCGAGGGCGCGCTGGCGCTGGCCTTCCAGCAGCTCAAAGAGCGCCTGATGGCGGAGGGGCTGTTCGGCGAACGGCGGCTGCGGCCGCCCCGGCCGGTGCCGTTCCTCCCCCGGCGGATCGGTGTGGTGACGAGCGTGACCGGGGCGGCGCTCAGGGACTTTCTGCGCGTCCTGCACGGGCGGCACCCGCGGCTGCCGGTGCTGGTGGCGGACGCGCGGGTGCAGGGCGACGGCGCGGCGATGGAGGTGGTCCGGGCGATCGAGCGGCTGGGCAGGGCGGACGTGGACGTCATCGTGGTCACCCGCGGCGGCGGTTCGATCGAGGACCTCTGGACCTTCAACGACGAGCGGGTGGCGCGGGCGATCTTCGCCTCGCCCGTCCCGGTGGTCTCCGCGATCGGCCACGAGGTGGACTTTACCATCGCCGACTTCGTCGCCGACCTGCGCGCGCCCACGCCGTCGGCGGCGGCGGAGCGGCTGGCCCCGGTGCTGCGCGATCTCGAGCTGATGCTGCGCACCCACGAGGGGCGGCTGCGCAAGGCGATCGAACGGCGGCTGCTGGAGGCGCGGCAGCAGCTGAGTGTGGCGCGCGGGCGGATGGGCGATCCGCGGCGGATGATCGGCCAGAAGCGGCTGCACCTGAGCGCGCAGGCCGAGCGGGCGGCGCGGTGTGCGCGAGCTGCGGTGCGTCGCCGGCGCGAACATCTCCAGAGCCTCTCGTCACGGCTGGCGCGTCAGCACCCGCGCACCCGGCTCGCCCACAACCGGCAGGAGCTCCTCAAGCTGGCCGAACGGCTCCGCGCCGCGGTGCGCGGGCGGCTCGGGAAGGAGCGCCAGGCGTTGGCGAAGCTGGCCCTGTCGGTCGAGCGCGCCTCGCCGGCGCCGAAGCTGGAGGCGCAGCGGCGGCTCCTCTCCGACCGAGCGGCGCGGGTGCAGGCGGCCGTGCGCGAGCAGCTGGCCACGGAGCGGGGCGCGCTGCACGGGCTCGCCCAGAAGCTGGACGCCATGAGCCCGCTGGCGGTGCTCGCGCGCGGCTACTCGGTCACCTTCCGGAGCGCGGATGAGCACGTGGTGCGCAGCGCCTCGGAGGTGAAGCCCGGGGACGCGCTGACGATCCGCCTTTCGCCCGGGGGCTGCACCACGCTGGCGGAGTGCGAGTCCATCGACGCCACGGTGACCGGCGTCCGCGGCGGCGGGACGTAAGGCGCAGCGGGCGGAGTGCACACGGGATGCGGGCAGAGGCGGCGGCCGTCCGGCCGCCGGAGCTTGCGGTGGCTTCGGGGCTTTTGCGCGTGGGGGCGGTCCATTAGGGTGCGCGCGTGGCGAAGGAACAGAAGACCGAGACGTACGCCGAGGTGGTGCAGAAGCTCGAGGAGGTCGTGATGCGCCTCGAGACGGGGAAGCTGTCGCTGGAGGACTCCCTGCAGGCCTTCGAGGAAGGCATCGGGCTGGTCCGGCGCGGCGAGGCGCTGCTCGGGGAGGCGGAGAAGCGGATCGAGCAATTGCTCGAGGCGGGCGGAGAGCTGAAGGCTGTCCCTCTGGAGTTGCCGCCCACCGGGCCCCAGGGTGGATCGCCTGCAGCGCGGCCCGCGCAGCGAACGCCCGCGCCCCATGCGCCCACGCCGCCGCCACCGGAGGACGACGACGTCCCGTTCTGAGGCTCGAGCGCCTGGCGGACGAGCGGGTGGGCCGTAGCGCTCGCCGCAGCGCGGCGATAAAGACCGTCGACGATGGAAGCGGACGTCTCTGCACCGCGGGTGATCATCGTCGACGACGACCGTGAGACGCGGAACATGCTGGCCACGCTCCTGCAGTCGGAGGGGTTCCACGTCCTGCAGGCGGCCAATGGCCTGAAGCTGATTTCAATCCTCCACGCCGATCATCCGGACGTGATCGTGCTCGACGTGAACCTGTCGTGGATCGACGGGTTCGAGCTGTGCAGGTCGGTGAAGGCGAACGAGGAGTACCGCGACATCCCGGTGGTGTTTCTCTCCGGCCGCACCAGCCACGAGGACGTCGAGCGCGGGATGTCGATGGGTGCGGTGGAGTACTTCCGCAAGCCGGTGGACTTCGAGGCGTTCGCCGCCCGGCTGCGCGAGATCGTCGCCACCCGTCGCAGGGCGGCGGATGGGAGCTGAAGGCATGGCGGAGGGGTTCTCCCTGGAGGGATGGTTGGCGGCGCAGAAGGCGCGCGTCGAAGCGCTGCTCGCGAACCGGTTGGAGCGGCTGCGCGCGCAGACCCCACCGCGGCTGTTCGAGGCGATGGGGTACTCGCTGCTCGACGGTGGCAAGAGGCTGCGCCCGGTCCTGTGCCTCGCCTTCGCGGAGGCGGTGTCCGGGCAGACCGGCGGCGGAGGTGCGGTGGCGGAGGACGCGGCCTGCGCGCTCGAGTACGTGCACACCTACTCCCTGGTCCACGACGATCTGCCCGCGATGGACGACGACGCGCTCCGGCGCGGCCGGCCGACGAACCACAAGGTCTACGGCGAGGCACTCGCGATCCTCGCGGGCGATGCGCTGTTGACCGAAGCCTTCGCGCTCGCCGCCGGCGGGTCCGAGCCGGTGCGCGCCGCGCTTGTCCTCGAGCTGGCGCGCGGTGCGGGCGCGGCGGGCATGGTGGGCGGCCAGGTTCTGGACATCGCCGAGGATCGCCCCGCGGCGCTGGACTATCTGACCCGGCTGCACCGGCTGAAGACCGGGGCGCTGATCCGCGCCGCGTGCCGGATGGGCGCGGTCGCAGGCGGCGGCGGTGCTCGCGAGCTGGAGATCGCCGATCGCTACGGCGACGCGGTGGGGCTGGCCTTTCAGATCGCCGACGACGTGCTGGATGTCACCGCCACGGCGGCGGAGCTGGGTAAGCCCACCGGGGCGGACGCGGCGGCCGGGCGGTTCACGTATCCAGCGGTGGTCGGCCTCGAGCGGGCACGGCAGCTGGCGCAGGAGGAGATTTCCCGCGCGTTGTCGGCGGTGAAGCCGCTGGAGCCCGGGGACGGGCCACTCGCCGCGCTGGCGCGGTACGCGGTCGAGCGGACGGTATGAGGCGGTGCATTCGAGGCTCCGCGCGAAGCAGCGCGGTCTCGCGCGGACTGTTGCGTTGGGCGCGTGGCGGACGATTGCGAGCGATCGGCGAGCAGGCACCGCAGGCGGGCTCCAGCGCCTCGATGCATGGGGCGCCCGGCGGCGGGTTGCGCGCAATCGGTGAGCAGGCGCTACGGTTGGACTTGCGCGCGGTGGCACGTGCGGGGACGTGCGGCGGATTGCAGGCAATCGGTGAGCAGACACCGCGCGTGCACCCGGGTGTAGCGGCGCGTATGGCCCCGGCCGGCGGTGTGCAGGTCGTCAGCGAGCGGACGCCGCGGTTGGACTTGCGCGTCGTGGCGCGTGCGGCGCCGGCCGGCGGATTGCGGGCGTTCGGTGTGCAGACACCGCGGGTGGATTTGAGCGTGGTGGCGCGTGCGGCGTCGGCCGGCGGATTGCGGGCGTTCGGTGTGCAGACACCGCGGGTGGATTTGAGCGTGGCGGGGCGTGTGGCGTCGGCCGGCGGATTGCGGACGTTCGGTGTGCAGACACCGCGGGTGGATTGGAGCGTGGTGGCGCGTGCGGCGTCGGCCGGCAAAGTGTGGGCAGCCAGCGAGCAGCAGCAGCGGATGGACCTTCGTGTGACGGCGCGTGAAGCGCCCGGCGGTGTGTGTCTTTTCGATCTGCAGCACCGGGGAGTCCCCTCCTGCGCGGCGGCTCATCGGGCGCCGGATGGCTTGCAGCGAGCGATCAACGCCGCAGTGTTTCGGGCTCGTGGAGGGCGCGGCGCGTGAGCAGCATCCTCTCCCGTATTCAGGAGCCGGCCGACGTCCGGGCGCTCTCGGAGGCGGATCTGGCGCCGCTGTGCGCGGAGCTCCGTGAAGAGATCATCCGCGTCTGCGGGAAGGTGGGCGGCCACCTCGGGGCGTCGCTGGGGGCGGTGGAGCTGATCGTCGCGCTGCACCGGGTCTTCAAGTCCCCGGTCGATCGGATCGTCTTCGACGTGGGCCACCAGGCCTACGCGCACAAGCTGCTCACCGGAAGGCTTTCGGCCATCGACACGCTCCGCCAGGAGGGTGGGATCGCTCCATTCCCGGATCCGGCAGAGAGCCGGCACGATGCCTTTCAGACCGGCCACGCCTGCACCGCGGTGAGCGTGGCGCTCGGGATGCTGGAGGCGAAGCGCCTGCGCCGGGAGGACGGCCACGCGGTGGCGGTGATCGGCGACGGATCGCTCACCGGCGGGCTCACTTTCGAGGGGCTCAACAACGCCGCGACCGCGCGCGCGCCGCTGGTGGTGGTGCTCAACGACAACGGGATGTCGATCTCCGTCAACGTGGGCGCCGTCTCCCGCATGCTCCGCGGGCCCGAGGCGCGCGCGTTCTTCGAGTCGCTCGGCTTCACGTACCTGGGGCCCATCGACGGGCACGATCTGCGCGCGCTGATCGACGCCTTCCGCGAGGCGCGGCGGGCGCGCCGGCCGATCGTCGTGCACGTCCGCACGGAGAAGGGGAAGGGCTTCGCCGAGGCCGAGGGAGATCCGCATACCCGCGGGCACGCGATGGGGCCGTACGAGTGGCGGGACGGGAAGTTGGTGCGCTCGCGCGGTGGCCAGCAGACCTTCAGCGAGGCCTTCGCGGCGGCCCTGGGCGAAGCGATGGCCCGTGACGAGCGCGTCGTCGCGGTCACGCCGGCGATGCTGGAGGGCTCGGCGCTCGTTGGGCTTGCCCGCCACTTCCCGGAGCGGGTCTTCGACGTGGGCATCGCCGAACAGCACGCCGTCACCTTCAGCGCCGGGCTCGCCGCCCAGGGGATGCGGCCGGTGTGCGCGATCTACTCGACGTTCCTGCAGCGCGCGGTGGATCAGGTCATTCACGACGTTTGTCTGGCGAAGCTGCCGGTCATCTTCGCGGTGGATCGCGCCGGGCTGGTGGGCGCGGACGGCGCCACGCACCAGGGCGCGTTCGACGTGGCGCTGCTCCGGCCAATCCCCCACCTCACTCTCGCCGCGCCGGTGTTCGGGGAGGACTGTGGGCCGCTGCTCGACGCCGCTCTGCGCACCGAGACGGGGGCGTGGGCGATCCGCTTCCCGCGGCTCACAATCCCCCGTGTGCCGCCAGGCATCCAGATCGACCCTGCGCCGCGCGGCGCGCGGTGGCTCCGCCGCGTCGAACGCCCCATCGCCACCGTCATCACCCTGGGCACGATGGGGCTGGCGGCGCTCGAGGCGGTGGAAGGGCGCGACGACGTCGCAGTGCTCGACGCGCGGTTCGTGACGCCGCTGGATGCGGAGGCGATCCGCGAGGCGGCCCGGACGGGGGCGGTGCTCACGGTGGAGGAGGGGACCACCCACGGCGGACTGGGGAGCGCGGTGCTGGAGCTCCTTTGCGCCGAGCGCCTCTCGCCGCGCGTGCGGATGCTGGGGCTGCCCGACACCTTCGTCCGCCACGGGGACGCGCGCGCTCAGCGGGCACGGCTCGGGCTGGACGCCGCCGGGATCCGCGCCGCGCTGGAGCAGTTGGCGTCGTGAGCATCAGGGTTCCTAAGAAGCGGCTGGACGTGCTGGTGGTGGAACGCGGGCTCGCCGAATCCCGCGCGCGGGCGCAGGCGTTGATCCTCGCCGGCCAGGTGATCGCCGGCGATCAGCGCGTGGACAAGCCGGGGCACCTCGTCCCAGAAGACGTGGAGCTCCGGCTCAAGGGCGAGGTGCTGCCGTACGTCTCCCGGGGCGGGCTCAAGCTCAAAGCCGCGCTCGACCACTTCGGGCTGAAGGTGGCGGGCGCCATCGCCGCGGACATCGGCGCCAGCACCGGCGGGTTCACCGACTGCCTGCTCCAGGAGGGGGCCGCCCGCGTGCACGCCATCGACGTGGGCTACGGCCAACTGCACGAGAAGCTGCGAAAAGATCCGCGGGTCATCTCGCGCGAGCGGGTGAACGCGCGCTACCTCACCGACGCGGATCTCCCCGAACCGGTGGACGTGGTGGTGATCGACGTGAGCTTCATCTCGCTCACCCAGGTGCTCCCCTCGGTGCTGCCGAAGCTGAAGCCCGGCGGGCTCCTGGTCGCACTGGTCAAGCCTCAGTTCGAGGTCGGCCGCGAACGCGTGGGCAAGGGCGGGGTGGTGCGCGATCCGGCTGCGCGCGCGGAGGCGATCGACAAGGTGCGCGCCTTCGTGGGGG
>JADGHL010000006.1 GCA_019686135.1 Myxococcaceae bacterium
GCCCCTCCCTGTGCCTTTCACCGCGCGCCCGCTGTGCGCTCCGATCCGTGTTCCACAGGTCCTTCTCCGCGCCGTATCGTTCGCCGCGAGCCTTGTGCGTTTGCAGCGCGCACGCTGCGCGTCTCACTCGCCGCGCCCGCGTCCTTCTCGCCGTTCGCTTCGCCGGGCCGCGGTTCTCTCCTGGGGCTCGCGTCCATCACTGCGCGCTTCACCGCACTCAGGCCACGCGCGCCGCTCGCGGACCTCCCGCCCGTAATCAGGCTCTGGGCTCCGCTCCCAGCAGGGCCCTCTCCCGCTGCCCTCCGAGCTCGAGTCATGCGCTCCGCTTCCGCCGCCGCGCGACCACGCGCCAGTTGACCCGGAATCCCCGCCTGAGCTTTACCTGCGCGATCAGTCGCCGGCCGAGCTGGCGACCTGGGTTGGGGCGCTCCACATGACACTTCCTTGGCTTCGTTGGTTCGCAGCCGCATCGGTCGCGTGTGCCATCTTCACGGGTTGTCCGGGCGAGAAGCCCAACCCGCCTCCGCCTCCTCCTCCACCTGCGATCGTGATGCCGGAGGGTCCGCTCCCTGAGACCACCGTCGGGATCCCCTACTCTGCGTCGCTCCAGGCCTCCGGAGGCAAGGGCACTCTCACTCACTCGGCCACGGGGCTCCCCAAAGGCCTCGAAATCTCCGGTGCGGACGGGGCGATCTCCGGCACGGCCACCGAAGCCGGTGACTTCACGGTCACGCTCACGGTCACGGACCAGGCGAAGCAGTCGAAGTCGAAGGACTTCTCCCTCGTCGTCGCACCCGCCCCGGCCTTCACCACGACCTCCCTCCCCGGCGCCACGGCCGCCTCGGACTACCTCGCCACCATCGAAGTCACGGGTGGCAAGGCGCCGCTGACGCTGTCGCTCAGCGACGGCGAGCTGCCCGACGGCCTCTCCTTCAACCCGGCCACTGCCACCATCTCCGGCGCGCCGGGCGCGGAGGGCGAGTACACCTTCTCCCTCAAGGTCGTCGACGCGCACGGCGCGGAGGCGACCCAGGATTTCACGCTCGCGGTCGCGCCACCGCTGGAGGTTCTCACCACCTCCCTCCCCAACGGCAATGTGGGCGTCGCCTACTCGCAGACCCTCAAGGCGCAGGGTGGAAAGGCTCCGCTCACCTGGGAGGTCGCGGAGGGCCTTCTTCCGGACGGGCTGAGCCTCGAGGCCGCCACGGGGAAGGTCTCCGGCACGCCGACCTCCGGCGGCCCGTTCCAGGTCACCTTCCTGGTCCGCGACGCCAACGGCGCCTCGCGGCCTCTGGAGATCGACGCGAAGATCTTCGGCAACGCGCCGCCGCAGATCGCCACCTCCTCGCTGCCCAACGCGGTCGTCGGCGTGGCGTACTCGCAGAACCTCGTCGCCTCCGAGGGCGCGCCACCGTACACGTGGACGATCTCCTCGGGGATGCTCCCGGCCGGCCTCACCCTCAGCGCCGCGGGCGTCATCTCCGGCGCAGCCACCACCCCCGGCCCGCAGTCCTTCCAAGTCACTCTCACCGACGCCAACGGCCAGACGGCGCAGAAGGCGCTCACCCTCACCGCCTACCCGGAGCTGGTCATCTCCACGGCCTCGCTCCCGGAGAGCTACACGGGCCAGGCCTACAACCTCTCGCTCTCTGCCACCGGCGGCGCGCCGCCCTACACCTGGAGCATCGCGGGCGGAACGCTTCCCACCGGTCTCACGCTCACCTCCACCGGCATCCTCTCCGGCACGCCCACGCAGTCCGGTTCCTTCGGCGTCACGATCTCCGTCTCGGACACCTCCGGCCAGGCGCCCACGAAGCCGTTCACGCTCACGCTCTATGACCTCCCGCATCTGACCACCACCTCGCTGGCGAACGCAGTGGTCGGCACCAACTACTCGGAGCCGCTCACCACCTCCGGCGGCAAACCGCCCTTCACCTTCGCGGTCACCGCCGGCGCGCTGCCCGCGGGGCTCCAGCTCATCGGCAGCACCATCGCGGGCACGCCCACCTCCGCGGGCACCTCCACCTTCGTCATCACCGCCACCGACGCGAACCTCAAGACCGACTCGAAGACGCTCAGCCTCACGGTCTACCAGACGCTCGCCATCACCACCGGCACACTGCCGGATCCGTACGTCGGCACGACCTACAGCGAGACGCTCACCGCCGCGGGCGGTGCCACGCCGTACACCTGGTCGCTGCAGAGCGGCGCGCTCCCGGCCGGGCTGACGCTCGGCGCCAACGGGACGATCTCCGGCACGCCCACCACTGCGGGGCCGGCCACCTTCACGGTCCTGGTGGAGGCGGCCAACGGGGACACCGCCACGCATACCTTCAACGTCACCGTCCGCACGCCGCCCTCGCTCACCACCGCCTCGCTCCCGGACGGCTACGTGGGCCAACCCTACTCGCTGACGCTCTCCGCCTCCGGCGGCAGGACGCCCTACACGTTCTCGGTCGATCAGGGCGCGCTCCCGGCGGGCCTGACGCTCTCCAATGCGGGCGTCCTCTCCGGCACGCCCACCGCCGCCGGCACCGCGACCGTCACGCTCGCGGTCACCGACGCCAACAACGTCCGCGGCACCGCCACCTTCACCATCGGCGTGTTCGCACCGCCGACCATCGCCACCGGCTCGCTCCCGGACGGCTACGTGGGCAGCGGCTACGCGCAGACGCTCACGAGCACCGGCGGCAAGGCCCCGCTCACCTGGTCGATCGTCAGCGGGCTGCTCCCCAACGGGATCTCCCTCGCCGCCAACATGGGCGCCCTTTCCGGCGCGCCCACCGCCACCGGCACCGCGCTCTTCACCGCCCGCGTCACCGACGCGAACGGAAAAACCGCCGACGCGCCGCTCTCGCTCGCGGTCTTCGCGCCGCCCACCATCGCCTCCACCACGCTCCCCGACGGCACCCTCAACACCGCCTACAGCACCTCGCTCGTCGCCAACGGCGGCAAGGCGCCGCTCACCTGGACGGTCTCCAGTGGCGCGCTCCCCTCCGGCCTCACCCTCTCGCCGTCCGGGACCATCTCCGGCACGCCCACCAGCGCCGGGACCTCCAACTTCGCCCTCACCGTCACCGACGCGAACAACATCTCCGCAGCCGCCAACTTCAGCATCGTGGTCTACGCGTCGCTGACGGTCAGCACCGCCTCGCCGCTGCCGGACGCCTACCAGCAGGTCAGCTACACGCAGGCGCTCACTGCCGCCGGCGGCAAAGCGCCGTACTCCTGGGCCATCACCGCGGGCGCACTCCCCTCCGGCCTCACCCTCTCGCCGTCCGGGACCATCTCCGGCACGCCCACCGCGCCGGTGAGCGAGGCGTCGTTCACGATCACCGTCACCGACGCGAACACGCTCTCTGCCAGCAAGGCGTTCGCGCTCACCGTCGTGGGCACACCGACGATCACCGCCACCACGCTGCCCGACGGCTACGTCGGCCTGCCGTACTCGGCCACGGTCACCGCGCAGAAGGGCAAGCTCCCCTACACCTTCACGGTGAGCAGCGGCGCTCTGCCCGCCGGGCTGTCGCTCGATCCGGCCACCGGAGAGATCTCCGGCGCCCCCACCGCCACCGGGTCCTCCACGTTCGAAATCACCCTCACCGACGCCAACGGGCTCACCGCGCGGAAGACCTTCGTCGTCGGCATCTACGACGCGCCGCAGGTGACCACGCCGTCGCCGCTGCCGGACGCGTACGTCGGCTCCAGCTACCAGGCCACTCTCAACGGATCCGGCGGCAAGACGCCGTACAGCTGGGCGGTCGTTTCCGGCACCCTGCCCGCGGGGCTCGCGCTGGCCGCGTCGGGCGACCTGTCCGGCACGCCAACCGCGCCGGGCACCGCCGCCTTCACCGCGCAGCTCACCGACAGCAACGGGCAGGTGGCCACGCGCTCGTACTCGATGACGGTGCGCGCGCCGCTTGCCATCTCCACCGCCACGCTCGTCGACGGCTACGTGGGCAGCGCGTATCCCACCACGCAGCTCTCCGCCTCCGGCGGCAAGGCGCCGTACACCTTCGCCGTCACCGCGGGCGCGCTCCCCGCAGGGCTCACCCTCGCTTCCTCCGGAGCGATCTCCGGCACGCCCACGGCCACCGGCGCCAGCACCTTCTCGGTCACCGTCACCGACGCCAACGGGGTGACCGCCACGCGGTCGCTCGGAGTGACCATTTACGCCGCGCCGACGATTACGACCGCCTCCGCTCTTCCGGACGCGTACGCCGCCACCGCCTACAGCCATGCGCTCACCACCACCGGCGGCAAGGCGCCGCTCACCTTCACCATCTCCGCGGGCGCGCTCCCCGCGGGGCTCACCCTCTCCACCGGCGGGACCATCGCCGGCACGACCAGCGCGACCGGCACCTTCAACGTGACGGTCACGGTGACCGACGACAACGGCGTGTCCGGCACGCGCGCCTTCACCCTGGCCGTCCTGCCCACGCTGCAGATCACCACCACCGCGCTCGATGACGGGTACGTCGGCGACGCGTACGCCGCCACCGTCGCCGCCACGGGCGGCAAGCCGCCGTACTCGTTCGCAGTCACCGCTGGCATGCTCCCCGCGGGGCTGACCCTGACCGGGGCCACCCTCTCCGGTACGCCGACTGCGCCCACCAGCGCGCCGTTCACCCTCACCGTCACCGACGCGAACGGGAAGACCGCGTCCCAGGCGCTCACCGCCAACATCTACGCCCCGCCGCAGGTCTCCACCTCCACGCTCACGGACGCGTACGTGGGCACAGCGTACTCCGCCACGCTCGCGGCGAACGGCGGCAAGTCGCCCATGACCTGGGCGGTCTCCTCCGGGGCGCTGCCCCAGGGCGTCAGCCTTTCCGCCTCCGGCGCGCTCTCCGGCACGCCCACGACCACCGGCACGGCCAACTTCACCGTCGCCCTCACCGACGCCAACGGCAAGACCGCCCAGAAGGCGCTGACGATCGCCGTGCTCCCCGCGCTGTCCATCACCACCGCCGCGCTGCCGGACGCGTACACCGGTTCGGCCTACACCGCCGCGCTCACCGCGTCCGGCGGCAAGTCGCCGTACACCTTCGCGCTGCAGGCCGGCACGCTGCCCAACGGGCTGTCGCTCTCCGGCGCCGGAGCCTTCAGCGGCACGCCCACCGCCACCGGAACCGCTTCGCTCACCTTCTCGGTCACCGACGCCAACGGCGTGAGCGCCACCCGGGCGCTTACCCTCGCGGTGCTCGCTCCGCCCAGCATCACCACCACCACGCTGGCGGATGGCTATCCGTCCTCGCCGTACACGGATGCGCTCACCGCCACCGGCGGCCGCGCGCCGTACACCTTCAGCGTCGCCAGCGGGCTGCCGCCGGGCGTGACGCTCTCCTCCAGCGGGCAGTTCGGCGGCGCGCCGACCACCGCAGGCAACTATCCGTTCACCGTCACCGTTACCGATGACAACGGGAAGACCGGGACGAAGTCGCTGACCATCACCGTGCGCAGCGCGCTCGTCATCGGCACCGCGTCGCTCGCCGACGGCTACGTGGGCGATGCGTACTCCGCCACGCTGTCGGCCAGCGGCGGGAAGACGCCGTACACCTGGTCGATCAGCTCCGGCGCGCTGCCGACGGGCATCACGCTCGCCGCGTCCACCGGCGTCCTCTCCGGCACGCCCGGCGCGGCCAGCACCTCGTCCTTCACCGTCCGCGTCACCGACGGCAACGGCGTCAGCACCGACAAGCCGCTGTCGCTGGCCATCTACGCGAAGCCGGCGGTGTCCACCGCCTCGCCGCTGCCCGATGCCTACGTGGGCAGCGCGTACAACCAGACGCTCGCCGCCACCGGCGGAAAGGCGCCGCTGACCTGGTCGATCTCCTCGGGCACGTTGCCGAATGGGCTCACCCTCTCTCCGGCCGGCGTGCTCTCCGGCACGGCCACCACCAACGGGACCGCCACCTTCACCGTCCGGGTCACCGATGCGAACGGCCAGTTCGCCACGCGGTCGCTCAACCTCACCGTGCTCTCCGGCTTCTTCGTGACCACCGCGTCGCTGCCGGACGGTTACGTGGGCGCCCCGTACAGCGAGACCCTCACCGCGTCCGGCGGGCTCGCGCCGTACTCGTGGTCCACCACCTCCACGCTCCCGCCCGGGCTGACCCTGTCCGCCGCGGGCGTGCTCTCCGGGACGCCGACCGCCGCCGGCTCCACCACGCTGAACATCGTCGCCACCGACGCGAACAACGCCACGACCAGCAAGACGCTGACGATCGTCGTGCGCACGCCGCCGTCCATCACCACCGCGTCGCTGCCCGATGCGTACGTGGGCAGCGCCTACAACCAGACGCTCGCGGGCACCGGCGGCGCCACGCCCTACTCCTGGACGGTGACGCCGGCGCTCTCCGCCGGGCTGACGCTCAGCGCCTCCGGCGCGCTCTCCGGCACGCCGACCGCGGCGAAGGCCAGCACCGCCTACACCTTCACGCTCACCGACGCCAACGGCGTGACCGCCACCCGGACGCTGAACCTCACCGTGTTCGCCGCGCCGAACATCACCGTGCCCACGCCGCCGGACGCGTACGTGACCGTGCCGTGGTCGCTCACGCCGACGCTCTCGGGCGGCAAGGCGCCCATCGCCTGGAGCACCTCCGGCACGGTGCCCGCGTGGCTCACCGTCAACGGCAGCACCGGTGCGCTCTCCGGCACGCCGACCGCCGCGGGCAACGCGTCGTTCAACCTCGTCGCCACCGACTCGAACGGCCAGGGCGACACCGCGCCGGTGGCCTTCACCATCTACGCGCTGCCGGCGATCACCACCGCGTCGCTGCCCACGCCGTACCGGGCGGTCACCTACAGCGCCACGCTCACCGCGAGCGGAGGCAAGGCGCCGCTGACCTGGTCCATCGCCTCGGGCGCGCTGCCCACCGGGCTGTCGTTGAACGCCGGCGCGGGGCAAATCACCGGCACGCCCACCGCCTCCGGGCCGTTCACCTTCTCGGTCCAGGTCTCCGACGCGAACAACAAGACCGCCACGAAGAGCTTCACGCTCACCGTCCCACCGGCGCTGGCGATCACCACCACCACGCTCGCCGACGCGTACCGGAACGCCCCCTACAGCGCGACGGTCGCGGCCACCGGCGGCCTTGCGCCGTACAGCTTCTCGCTCTCCTCGGGCAGCCTGCCGGACGGGCTCACGCTGAATGCGTCCACCGGCGCCATCTCCGGGACCGTGGGGGCCACGGCGGTCACCCAGTCCTTCGTGGTGCTGGTCACCGACGCGAACGGGACCACCGCCAGCCGATCGCTGGGGATCACCGCGCTCGCCCCGCCGGACATCACCACGGCCTCGCTGCCGGACGCCTACAAGGGTGAGGCGTACAGCCAGACCGTGGCCACGAGCGGCGGCAAGGCACCCTTCAACTACAGCGTGAGCGCCGGCGCGCTGCCTGTGGGCGTCACGCTGGATGCCGCCAACGGCACGCTCTCCGGCACGCCGACCGCCACCGGGACGTTCAACTTCACCGTGACCGTCAGCGACGCGAACGGCAAGACCGACTCGCAGGCGCTGACGCTGGGCGTCTACGCGCCGCCGGCGATCGCCAGCACGACCTTCCCGCCGGGTTACGCCGGCAACGCGTACTCGAAGACGCTCAGCGCCACCGGCGGCAAGGCGCCGCTCACCTGGAGCATCACGCAGGGCGCGCTCCCGCCGGGGCTGACGATCGACAGCGCCACCGGCAGCGTGGGTACGGCGATCAGCGGAAGCGGCATCACCAACGGCCAGTCGTTCTCGTTCACCGTCTCGGTGGTCGACGCGAACGCGAAGGTGGGCACCGCCGCCTTCAGCATGGTGGTGCAGCTGCCGCCGGCCATCACCACCACCGCACTCACCCCCGGCACTGAAGGCATCACGTACATGAAGGCGCCGGGCGTCTCCGAGCAGCTGACCGCAGAGAACGGCAAGGCGCCGTACACCTGGACCATCACCGGCCTGCCGCCGGGCCTGAGCGCGTCCAGCACCACCGGGGTCATCTCCGGGATTCCGGCTCAGGGCTCCGCCGGCAGCCACACCGTGCAGGTGTCGCTCACCGACGCCAACGGCTTCCCCGCGTCCGGCGGCCCGTTCACGCTGGACGTCGTGACGCCGACGCCGATTCCGGGTGGCGGCACCCACAGCGTGGCGCCCATCGGCAGTCCGATCACCGATCAGGTCACCGTCTTCGTCATGACGACGGACAACCGCCCGAAGGCCGGTATCGGCGTGCGCCTCCGCAAGAACGGCGTCGAGTTCTCGCCCGTGAAGGAGGCGCTCACCGACGCGAACGGCAAAGCCTGGTTCAGCGGGCTGGGGCTCAACGGCACCACCGACACGTTGGACATCACCGTCAATGGGGCGGACATCACCAACGTGACGCTCGCGCAAGTGAACGCGGCGCTGGTGACGATCCCCGTGGAGTTCTACCCGCTGCCGGGCGTGCGCTATGAGCCCTCGGGAGCGTGGGATGCGGTCAACAACCGGCTCGTGGTGTTCGGCGGGGCGGTCTGGATGCTCGGGCCGACCATCAACACACAGGGGTGCGTCGACAACACGCTCGCGCTGACCCCGACCGGGGCGGTGTGGTCCGAAGATGTGGCGCCGGGGCTGCTCAACAACCCGCCAGCCCGCTACGGCGCGGCGATGACCGCGTTCAACGGAAGGATCCTGCTCGTTGGCGGCCTCCACTGCACTGCCGGCACGCCGCTCAGCGACGCGTGGATCTACAACCCCGGCACCCACACCTGGACGTCGACGGCGCCGCTCCCCACCGGGCGCTCCGACGCGGCGCTCGCGATGACCTCCGGCGGATCGGCGATGTTGATCGGCGGGAGCAACTCCGGCGGCCCGACCAACGAGGTCTGGGAGTTCGACGGCACGAGCTGGTTCCTGCTCGGCTTCTTGCCCGGCGCGCCCCGGGCGAAGGCAGCGGCCGTGTATCGGAGCGCTGCAGAGGAGACCTGGGTGTGCGGTGGAATGAGCAGTGTGCCCCTCAGCGGGTGCTACAGCAGGAGCCTCTTCACCGGCTGGATCCCCGGAGGCAACCTCCCAGCGGCGCGCGAAGGTCTGGCCATGGCGTATGACCCGGCGAGCGATCGCATCTACGCGTTCGGAGGACGCGACAGCGCCGGCCAGCCGACCAACACGCTGTTCCGGTACGCGGGCGGCATCTGGTCGACGGTGAGCCCCGTGGGCACGGCGCCGCCGGCGCGCGCGGACCACGTGATGGCCTGGGACGCCGCAAAATCCCGGCTGGTGGTCTACGGCGGCAACGGGGCCAACTTCGAGAGCCTGTCCGACGTGTGGACCTACGATCCGGCCACCAACGCCTGGACCCGGCAGGACCCGCCGCCGCCACCGGCCCCCACCACGTACACCATCTCCGGGGCGATCACCGGCGGCTACCCGCCGGCTCCGGGTGAGGTCAGCATGGCGATGATCACGGTCACCACCTCGAGCGGAAAGGTCTTGAGCGGTGGTGGCAGCCTGAGCGCGACCGGGTCCGGCTCGTACTCCATCTCCGGCATTCCGGAGGGCGACGTGGTGACGCTGGTCGCGGTGAACCGGACGCTCGGCCCGCCGCCGCCGCTCGACTTCTATTCGATCGTCGATCTCGGGACGCTGGGGCCGGTCACCGGGAACATCACCCAGAACATCGCCTTCCCGCCGGGGCCGATGACGCGGATCACCTCGTCGGGGACCTACAGCGTCCCTGCGGACTGGGGCATCCCGACTCCGCCGTACGAGCCGCAGATGTCCGCGATCACCTCGCGGCCCGGTTTCCCGATCAACGCGGCCAACAACGGCAACGGCATCCTGCAGCCCAACGGCTGGACCTTCACCGCGAGCTACCTGCCGGTGGCCTCAGGCACGTCGCAGGACCTGTTCATCAACGGCAGGGATAACGGGCCGCTCGCCTGCGAGGTCTCCACCGCGTTCATGTTCGACATCTCGGCCGGTCCGGTGGGGGCGCTGGCGCTGGAAGGGGGCGCGCGCAACCGCAGCCCGGGGCAGCCCGAGTGCACCAGCTTCGGGACCGGCTACGCCCAGATGTTCATGATCGGATCGTCGGGGGACCTGAAGCGGGCGGCGGCGGCGGACATGGACGGAGATGGCGACGAGGATCTGCTGTTGGCCTCCATCAACTCGGAGATCTGGTACTTCAAGACCGCGGCCGGCACGGTGTCCGGGCAGCCGTCCATCATCCTCCCCGCGCCTCCGGCGGGGCTGACCACGCTCGACTACAATCAAGACGGGCGGATGGACTTCGCCGTCACCCACAACACCGCCGGCGCCAACCACGTGGTGGTCTACGGCCAGAATCCGAACGGCACCTTCAGCCAGCTCGACTCGGCCAGCCTGACCAGCCCGAGTGACGTGGTCTCGGGAGACTTCAACGGAGACGGCTGGCCGGATCTGGCAGTGGCGCAGCCACTCGCCAACCAGGTGACCGTCTACATCAACGATCCGGTCTTCGGTCTGAACTGGAGCCCGTTCAACTTCACGTTCTTCGGCGTCCGCGGACTGGAGGCGAAGGACCTGGATGCGGATGGGTTCGACGACCTGGTCGTTACCGAGTCCTCCTCGAACCGGATCCTCGCGTACCAGGGCAAGGCCTCCGGATTCTCCCTGCTGACCACCGTGAGCTTCGGTCCCGGCGCCTCGCCGTATGACGTGGCCGTGGCGGACCTGGACTCCGATGGCGACCAGGACATCGCGGTGGCGCTCAACCAGTCCGATCAGGTCGCCATCGTCACCCAGGGCCCCGCGGGCACCTTCTCGGTGTTCAACTACATGCCCGCCCCGCTCGACCCGACCCGGGTGGAGATCACCGACGTCGTCGGGAACGCCTATCCCGAGATCGTTGTGACCGGCTCCGGGCAGACGATGGTGATGACGGCCCAGGCCGGTTCGCCCGCCTGGTACGTCGGCAGCTCTGCGCAGGACGCAGTCAGCCTGGACTTCGACCAGGATGGCGCCGAAGACCTGGTGGTCCTCGAAACGAGCGGCCCCGCCCGCGGATACAAGCAGCTGCGGCCGGTGCCGCTGGCGTCGGATGCCACCTTCGAGTTGACCGCGCCCAGCGGCGTGGGGATGGTACAGATCCGGCGCGGGGCGTTCCCATCGACGGTCGACTGGGTCTACTACGGTCCGGCGACTGCCGGCGCCAATGCGATCTCCCTGCCGCTGCCGAGCACGCTCGCGCCCTCGCGCAGCGCTCCGGTCGGCCAATCGGCGGCGTGGCAGCCGACGCTGTACTTCGATTCGGTGGGCGCGCCGATCGATCTCAACGAGCTGACCTTCCGGCTGATGCGGCCGCGGGCCGTGGTGCAATCCGGCGGCATCCGGTACATCCGGCAGTGATGCTTCACCGAGCGTTCGGCGTCGCCGCGGCGCTGCTTGCGCTGGCGGCCTGTCAGAAGGAGGCGCCCCCACCTGCCACCGCGCAGGATGCGGGCGCCGCCTCGGCGCCCTCTCCGCCGGCGGCGATGGCTCCGGTCGTGCCGGACGCGGGCCCGCCACCCGAACCTCCGCGGGCGATGGCCCTGTACCGCGAGGCGGACGCGACCTTCCAGCAGGGCGACTTTGCGAAGGCGCTGACGCAGGCGGAGGCCGCGGCGGCGGCGGATCCGTCGCTGCCGCTGTCGTGGAACCTCGTGGGCCGGGCGGCTGCGAAGCAGTTCGAGGCCACACACCAAGCGCGCTTCGCCACCACCGCACGGGAGGCGTACGGCCGCGCGGTGAAGCTGGATCCGAACTTCCTCCCCGCCTGGCAGAACCTGGGTGAGCTGGAGGCGCAGCTGGGAAATCGCCAGAAGGCCGCGGAGGCGTGGGCGCGGGTGCTGGCGATCGCGCCGGATCATCCGGACCGCGACCGGCTGAAGGCGTACATCGAAGCGGCCGGAACGAACGCGCCGCGCTGAAATATCCGCCGGGGTCGGCGGCGCCGCGGGTCGCTGTTGAAGCCGGCGTACAGCCCCGTCGAGGCTACGGTGAACGGAGCATCGTGCAGCGACCGCGACGCACTCCCCGCCCGGGCCGGAAAGCCGGCACGCGTGATCGGCTCGGTGCATCGACCGAGCGACACGAGCCCGCCCAGCGGGGCAGCCGAGGCCCGATTGCCCCGTGAACCGCGCGACGCGCGGTGGTCGCCCCGGATGGGCTGGGCGTCTACCCGACGGAGATCTTCCGCACGCCGCGCGCTTCCAGCAGCTTCGGCAGACGCTCGCGCTGATCGCCCTGCAGGACCAGCGTGGCGCCTTCGACCTGCCCGCCGCAGCCGAGCGCCTGCTTCAGCTCTTTCAGCCAGGCCAACCGCTGCGCCTCCGCCAGCTCGAGCTGTTCGACGAGGGTGACCTCCTTACCGCCGTGGCCCTTGCGCTCGTAGCGGACAACCGCGCGGGCGGGGCCCTTCGGTTCGGGCGCGGGCGCAGACGTCTTTGGCGGAGGCAGAGCGGAGGGCAATTCGCCCAGCCTGTCCTTCAACGCGGCGAAGGGGTTGTTGAACGGCGCCGCGGGCGCCGGCGCAGACACGTCCTTCTTCTTCGCCATGATCAGCGTCCGCGCCCACCCATCGCGTCGAGGTTCGCCATCGGCAGCACGTTGAAGGCGGGCGAGGACGGATCGCCCTCGGTCATCACCAGCGCGAAGAGCAGCGGGATGACCGGGACGGCCTCTTTGCCGTTGACGGTGACGATCGGCGTGCCGTGCGGGTCGTAGCGCATGGCGTACTTCACGTCGTCGTCGAGCTTCTGCTTCGTCTCGGGGGAGTCGATGCACCGCTTCAGCTCGGCGCGGTTGGTGCCGGTGGAGGTGGCGATGTCCAGCACCTTGTCCACCGAGGTCAGCTCCTGCTGGGCGGAGAAGAGCGCGTCCCGGATGGTCCAGAAGTCCTTCGTCCCCTCGAGGCAGATGAGCGCTTTGGCCGCGGTGCAGTTGACGCCGGTCGGATCCGGCCGCGGGACGTTCGGGTTGCACTCCTGCGCGAGCGGAAACGCGCGGGCCTCGATGGAGAAGCTCCCGGGCGGCGCGGCGCGCATCAGCTCGTGCAGGCCCTCGTTGAGCGCGCGGCAGTGCGGGCACCGGATGTCGACCCACTCCACCAGCTTCACCGGCGCGTCCTTCGACCCCTGAACCGAACCCTCGCGCGGCGGAGGGAGCTCGCCCTCCGGCTTCGGCTGGGCGCGGTAGATGCCGATGAGGTTGGCGAGCTGCTGCTTCTCGTCGTCGGGCACCTGGCGGAGGAACTCGACCAGATCGCGCTCGCGATCGGTGAGCGGCCGCGGCGCGGTGGCGCCGGAGGCGGGTTGGGACGCCGTCGCCGGCGCGCCCGCATCGGGCGCATGACCGGAGGAAGGACCCGAAGAAGCAGCGGTGAAGCCCTTGAGCCGTTCGGCGCCGCCGTCATCCCGATGCGGCGTGGCGATGCCCGGACCGAGCACCACCAGATATGCGACGACCACCGCGCCCACCGCCCACACAAGGCCGCCCTTGAGCGATGAGCCCGAAGGCACGGCGCCGCCGGGGACCAGACGCCACGCGGCGATCGCGAACACGAGCACCAGCACGTAGGTGGCCAGGCACGTCAGGCACAGCGCGCTCGCCCGGAAGGAGACGATGGCGAAGACGATCGACGCGAGAACGCCGGCCAGCCCGAGCAGCTTGAGCCCGGCCCCTGCCGCGTCCCCGCCTTTGCCTGTGAGCAGATCGTGCGTCCACGCCAGCGACACGGCCGTCGCCGCCAGCCCCCAGGCCACGCCGAGCCCCGCCACCGGGACGCCGAGGAAGTGGTGCACGGCCGACGCGAAGTCGGTGTCCCACACCTTCTGGCAGTTGATGACGTCGTTGATGCCGCAGACGGTGCTGCCGCCGGAGCGGACGAGGAGCAGTTCCATCCACTGGAACAGCGCCAGCAGGGCTTCGGCGACGCCGAGCGCGATCAGGACCACGGGGGCGAGCGCCGGGGCGCGCGCCCGGAAGGTCGAAGCATCGGTGGAATCGGCTCGGGTCTTCTTGCTCATGCGTGCGGAGGTGGAGGGGTCATGAGGACGAGCAGCCGCGCGTTCTGCGAGGAGGTGTTCTCCACGCCGTGCTCGATACCGGCCGGCGCCAGAACAGCGGCACCTTCGCCGTGTTCCCCGCTGTCCTCTCCGACCCGGAACCGGCAGCGGCCCTCGAGGACGACGTACACCTTGTCGCAGCCGGCATGGACGTGCGGCTTCTGCACCTGGCCGGGCTTGAGGCAATACACGTCGAGGAAGAAGCGCTCGGTCGCAAAGACGCCGTGCTTCTTCAACTTGTCGTCGGCGAACGCGGTGAACGCGCCCAGCTGCTTCACGTCCATGAAGGTGTGCCCCAGAGCGGCGAAGGCCTTATATACGCCGCCATGACTCCCCTGCCGCTTCATTCTTGGCATGAGCGCGCCGGCGCCACCTTCGCGGAGCGCGCCGGCCACGAGGTGGTGGCCCACTATGGCGACCCCGGCGCCGAGTACGCGGCGGCCCGCTCGGCGGCCGTGCGGGTGGATCTCTCCTTCCGCGAGGCGCTGCGGATCACCGGCGAGGACCGGGTCAGCTTCCTCCATGGGATGTGCACCAACGACATCAAGGGGCTGCCCGAATGGGGCGTGGCCTACGCGGCGATGGTGACCGTGAAGGGGGCGATGGTCTCGGACCTGCGCGTCGTCCGGCGCGATGGCGACCTTTTGCTGGACCTCGAGCCCGGCCAGTTCGAGAAGGTCCGAGGGTTCCTCGACCAGTATCTGATTTCGGAGGACGCGGAGCTGCACGATGGCCGGGAGGACGTCGGGGTCATCGGCCTGGTGGGCCCTCGGGCGTACGAGGTGGTGGCGGCGGCCTTCGGGTTATCCGGCCCTCCGGAGCCGGTACGCCGCACGTTCGCGCCTCCCGGCCAGCAGCCCACCCTGGACCCGAAAGTCGCCGGGTTCGAGCCGCGCACAGTGACGCTGGATGGCGCGACGCTCGCGCTGATGCCGTCGTTGCTCACCCGCGGCGAAGGCGTGGACCTGCTGGTGCCGCGCGCGCTCTTGGAGCGCGTCTGGACGCTGCTGGGCGATCGCGGCGCGGCGATGGGGCTGCACGACGCCGGGGTGGAGGCGCTCGAGCCGCTGCGCGTGGAGGACGGCGTGCCGCGCTTCGGGGTGGACCTGCTCGAGACCACCATCCCGCTCGAGGCCGAGCTGTTGCACGCCATGAGCTACAACAAGGGCTGCTACGTCGGGCAGGAGGTCATCGCCCGCGCGACCTTCCGGGGCCACATGAACCGCAAGCTGGTAGGCCTGTCGCTGGGCGCCGAACCGGCAGGGGCCCCGGGCCAGGAGCTGCGCGTCGACGGAAAGAAGGTCGGCTTCGTCACCAGCCGCGTGCGGTCGCCGTCGCGGGGAGAGACCATCGGACTGGGCTACGTCCACCGCGCCCACCTCGCGCCGGGGACGGTGCTGCAGCTGGGTGAGACCGACCGCACGGCCACGGTCGTCGCGTTGCCGATGCCAAAGACGCGTTGAAGGGACGCTGCCTCCCTGACCGACGGTGAGCGCGCAGGGAGGTAGCGCTGTCCGCGCGTTCTCGATATTCGCGCACCACCTGCGAAGGAGCTGCGCATGAAGCGGTTCATCGTCATCAGCCTCGCGGCGATCGGCGCGTTGACGCTGGCGTTCGTGGTCTTCGTGTTCGGCCTCGCCATTCTCGCCGCCGGGAGCAAGCCCGCAGTGCCGGCGAAGGTGGTGCTCGAGCTGAAGCTCGACGACGACCTTCCCGAGATCGCCAACGAGAGTCCCTTCGAAGCGCTGGGCGAGAAGAAGATGACCATGCGCGATGTGCTCGACGCGCTCGAGCGCGCGGGCGACGACGATCGGGTGCAAGGGCTGGTCGCGTACATCGGCAGGTCGCCCGGAAGCCCGGCGGGGATCGAAGAGCTGCGCGATGCGATCAAGGCCTTCCGCGCGAAGGGGAAGACGGCGGTGGCCTGGACCGACAGCTTCGGCGAGTCCGGCAACGGCAACGGCGTGTACTGGCTGGCGACCGCGTTCGACGAGATCTCGCTGCAGCCCTCCGGCGGCGTGGGGCTGCTCGGCTTCAACGCGGAGCAGCCGTTTCTCAAGGACACGCTCGACAAGCTCGGGGTGAAGCCGGAGCTCGGCGCGCGCTACGAGTACAAGAACGCGGTGAACATGTTCACCGAGGAGGGCTTCAACGGGCCCCACCGCGAGGCGACCGAGCGGTACTTGACCAGCATCTTCGACGCGATGGTCAAGGACATCGCCGCCGATCGGAAGCTCACCGAGGAACAGGTGCGGACCCTCATCGACGGCGGCCCGGTGCTCTCGGAGGAGGCGCTGAAGGCGAAGCTGGTGGACCGGCTCGAGTACCGGGACGAGGTCTACGACCGGATCAAGAACGGCTTCGGCAAGGGCGCCGAGCTGCTCTATCTGGACAAGTACCTCGAGCGCGCCGGGCGGCCGCACCAGGTGGGCGAATCGACCATCGCGCTCATCTACGGCGTGGGGCAGGTGCAGCGCGGAAAGAGCAGCGAGGTGAGCCCGCTGTCTGGCGAGGGCGCGATGGGCTCGGAGACGCTCTCCGCCGCGTTCCGGCGCGCGTCGGAGGATCCGTCGGTGAAGGCGATCGTCTTCCGGATCGACAGCCCGGGCGGGTCCTACGTGGCGTCGGACACCATCCGCCGCGAGGTGCAGCGCGCGAGGGAGAAGGGCAAGCCGGTGATCGTCTCGATGGGGAACGTCGCCGCCAGCGGCGGCTACTTCGTGGCGATGGAGGCAGACAAGATCGTCGCGCAGCCCGGTACGATCACCGGGTCCATCGGCGTGTTCTCCGGCAAGTTCGTGACGCGCGATCTGTGGGCGAAGCTGGGCGTGAACTGGGACAACGTGCAGGTGGGGAAGAACGCCGACATCTTCTCCACCGATCACGAGTTCACGCCCGAGCAGCGCGCCCGGCTCGATGCGGAGCTGGATTTCGTCTACCGGGACTTCACGACCAAAGCGGCGGCCGGACGCAAGCTGCCGCTCGAGAAGCTGCAGGCGGTGGCGCGCGGGCGCGTGTGGACCGGCGCCGATGCAAAGGAGATCGGGCTGGTGGACGAGCTCGGCGGGTTGCCGCGCGCGATGGAGCTGGCGAAGACGGCGGGGAAGATCGGCCCGACGGAGCCCTACCGCGTGCAGGTCTTCCCGAAGCCGAAGACCGGCTTCGAGGCGCTCTTGTACGCGATGGGCGCGGAGCGCGAGGGCGACAACAGCGAGAACGAGGACGTGTCGCTGGGCACCTCCGGCGTGGAACCGCTGGTCTCGGACATGCGGGCGATCCACGAGGTGGCGCGGCTGCTGGGGATCGGCCGGGCGCGTGGCGTCGTGGAAGCGCGGCTGCCGCGGGTCGAGTTCTGACTTCCGTCTTCCATCCGCCGTCTGCCGCAGGCTCCGGATTCGGACTCGTTGCTTGATACCGATCGTTCCGAGCATTGATGGGGTGGGTCCTACGGTCCTGTTCGTTCACGGGAGTGCGGCCGACCGCACGACCTGGACCATTCAGGTGGCGGGGCTTCGATCGAAGCTCCGGCTCATCACCTATGACCGGCGTGGGACGGGGGCGTCGGAGTTGCCTCCGGGCGCGGCGTTCTTCCGCATCGAGCAGCACGCGGACGACGCGGCTGCGCTGATTGAAACGTACGCCGAAGGTGGTCCGGTGCTGGCGGTCGGCTCGTCGTTCGGCGCAGTGGTGGTGCTGGATCTCGCGCGCCGGAGGCCGGAGCTGCTGCGCGGGGCGATGCTGCTCGAGCCGCCGCTGGCGCGGAACGACACGCTTCCGCCCATCCCGGAGGACTTTCTGGCGCGGTACGACACGCTGGCGCGCGAACGGAGCGGACCGGGCGCGGCGGAGTTCTTCCTCCGCAGCGTGCTCGGCGACGCCGCCTTCGAACGAATGCCGAAGCGCTTTCAGGAGCGCTCCATGGCGCTGCACGCGCAGATCCGCCAGGACATCGCCGCGCTGGGCGCGTACCCGGTGCGCTACGCCGAGCTCGCCACCGTGCAGGTGCCGATCCTCCTGCTCGGCGGCGATCGCAGCGCGCCGTTCTACCGCCACACGCTTCACGCCCTGCACGACGCGCTCGGCAACGCGCGGCTGGAGTTCCTCGCCGGCGCGGGCCATATGATGCACGCGGACGTCCACCGCCGCTTCAACCAGCGCCTGCTGGAGTTCCTGGCGGAGGTCTCGCTCTGAACCTCCTTCAGACGTCGGAGGCCGCCGCATCTGGCACCCACGCTGCAGCCCATGACGCGACCCCCACTTTCCGGAGGAGCACATGGACCTCGGCTTCGAGACGATCGGGAACGCCACACTGATCTGCCACGACCAGCGGCCGATCCTGGTGACCGATCCCTGGCTCACGGGCAGCGCCTACTTCGGGAGCTGGACGTTCTCACACGACATCCCCGAGGAGCAGCGGCACGCCATTTCGCGATGTGAGTACGTCTGGCTCTCGCATGGGCATCCGGATCACCTCAGCGCGGAATCGCTCGCCCAGCTCAGGTCGAAGAAGGTGCTCCTCCCCAACCACTTCGGCGGCCGGATCTACGAGGAGCTGAGGGCGCAGGGCTACGACGTCCACATCGTTGTCGACCGCGAGTGGATCGAGCTGTCGCCGCGGATCCGCGTGCTGTGCATCCCCGACTACAACCAGGACGCGGTGCTGCTGGTCGATCTCGGCGGCACGCTCGTGGTCAACCTCAACGACGCCAGCGACCACGGGTGGAGCGGCTTCGTCCGCCGCATCATCCGGACATACCCGAAGAGCTTCCTGCTCGCGCTCTCGGGCTACGGCGACGCGGACATGATCCACTACAAGACCGAGGACGGGGCGAGGATCCCGCCGCCGGCCGCGCTCAAGTCTCCCGTGGGTCAGTCCATCGCCCGGCAGGTGGAGTACTTCGGCGCGCGCTGGTTCGTCCCGTTCAGCTCGATGCACCGCTACCAGCGCACCGACAGCCTCTGGGCCGACGCGTACACCACCCGGCTCGACGATTACCCGAAAGGTTTCGCCTCGAAGACCGCGGAGCTCACACCCGCCTTCATCCGCTACGAGTGCGACCGCGACCGCCTCACCGAGATCCGCCCCGCGGAGCTCCCGGTCATCCCGAAGGATCCGAAGGAGTTCGGGGACGACTGGAGCGAACCGCTCGAAGCCGAAGACGTGCGCCGGCTCGAGCAGTACTTCCGCGCGGTGGAGCACCTGGAGCGGTCGATCGACTTCATCACCTTCCGCGTCGGCGGGAGGGAGCACCGCATCGAGCTCGGCCGCCGCCGCTTCCGGCGCGGCATCACCTTCGAGGCTCCGCGCCACTCGCTGATGACCGCGGTGCGCTACGAGATCTTCGACGACCTGCTCATCGGCAACTTCATGTCCACCACCCTGCACGGTGACGCCGGCCCGGACGGCCTCTACCCGGACTTCACGCCGTGGGTGGCGAAGTACGGCGACAACGGCCGCGCTCGCTCCCGGAACGAGGTCAACGCATACTTCCGAGCCTACCGCCGCCGCGATCCGCTGGGCTTCCTCCGCCACCGGCTGGACGTGGGCTGCGTCCGCCCGCTGCAGGAGTCCGCCTCGCGCGCGCTGCGCGAACGGCTGGGGCCTGGCTCGAAGCTGTTCCGCGCGACGAAGGAGCTGTACTGGTCCACCCGCCGCGCGCTCGGGTGAGCGGAGCTGGTACGGTCGACGCCGTGTCCAGGCGCGGCGAAGTGGAGCGGCTCGTCATCGACGGGCGCGAGGTGTTCATCACCAACCCCGGGAAGCTGTACTTCCGGGATGCAGGCATCACCAAGCTCGACGTGGTGCAGTACTTCCTCGCGGTCGCGCCGGGCGCGCTCATCGGCATCCGCGATCGCCCGCTGGTGCTCAAGCGCTTCGTGGATGGCGCCGAGGGGCCGCCCTTCTACCAGAAGCGCGCACCCGCCAACCGCCCGCCATGGATGCGCACGGTGACGCTGCGCTTTCCCTCCGGCCGCACCGCCGACGAGCTGGTCGTCGACGACGCGGCCGGCCTCGCCTGGGTGGTGAACACGGGGAACATGGAGCTGCACCCGCACGCGGTGGTCACGGGCGATCTCGATCACCCAAACGAGCTGCGCATCGATCTGGATCCGAACCCCGGCGTCGGCTGGGACCAGGTCCGTCAGGTGGCCTTCGAGGTGCGGGCGTTCCTCGAGGAGCTGGGGATGGTCGGCTGGGTGAAGACCTCCGGTTCGCGCGGCATGCACATCAACGTGCGCATCGCCCAACGGTGGGGGTTCCAGGAGGTGCGCCGCGCCGCGCTCGCGCTGGCGCGGGAGATCGAACGCCGCGTGCCGGCGCTCGCCACCAGCAAGTGGTGGAAGGAGGAACGGCACGGCGTGTTCATCGACTACAACCAGAACGCGAAGGACCGCACCACCGCAGCGGCGTACTCGGTGCGGCCGCTGCCCGACGCGCGCGTCTCCGCGCCGCTGGACTGGAGCGAGGTGGCGGACGCCGACCCGGCGGACTTCACGCTGCGCACCATACCAGCGCGGTTCCGGGCGCGCGGCGATCCGCACGAGAAGATGGACGAGGCGGTGTGCTCGCTCGACGCGCTGCTGGAACGCGCCCGCCGCGACGAGGCCGAAGGCCTGGGCGATGCACCCTGGCCGCCGATGTACATCAAGCAGGAGGGCGAGCCCCCGCGCGCCGCGCCTTCCCGACGCCGAAATCCGGTGCCGCGCACGCGGATGCCGCTCATTGTCGTGGCCAACGCGCAGGACCGCGCGAACGCGCTTGCGGGCCTCGAGCGCTGGAAGGCGCGTCACCCGGAGGCGGCGAAGCACCTGGCCGTGGACGATGTGCTGATCGACTCGATGCGCGGCCGCGCGTACACCTGGACGCGCATCCGGGTGAACCTGCGCCACGTCCCCGAAGCGTTGCGGCCGCCGCCGGAGCCTCCCGATCCGGACGAGCCGATCACCCGTTAGCGCCCGGCTTCTTCCCGAAGATCTTCTCCAGCTCGTAGGGCGGCGTCGTCTCCAGCTGCGCGTAGGTGCACGCCTCGGGCGGCTTGTCCGGGCGCCACCTCCGGAACTGCCCGTTGTGGCGGAAGCGGTTGCCCTGCATGTGGTCGTACGCGACCTCCACCACCAGCTCCGGCCGGAGCGGCTCCCAGCTCATGTCCTTCTGGCTGTTCCAGCGGTTGGGCTGACCCGGCATCCGCTGGCCGGTCTCGTCCTCGTGTCCGCCCCACTCGCGCCAGGGGTGATTCTCGAGGGCGTTCTCACGGTAGGGCGCGATGATGTCGAGCAACTCGCGGCGCATCTTCTCCGAGAAGCTGGAGGTGACACCGATGTGCTGCAGGTCGCCCTTGTCGTTGTAGAGCCCGAGCAACAGCGATCCGACGTGGGTGCCCTTGCCGTTCTTGTGCCACCGGAAGCCGGCGACGACGCAGTCCGCGGTGCGCTCGTGCTTCACCTTGAACATCGACCGCTTGTTCGGCTCGTAGGTGCCGTCCAGCGGCTTGGCCATGACGCCGTCCAGCCCGGCGCCCTCGAAGCGGTGGAACCAGTCGCTGGCCAGCGCGCGCTCGGTGGTCGCCGGCGTGAGGTGGAGCGGGGACCGGGCGTGCTCCAGCACCTTCTCCAGCCGCGCGCGGCGTTCGCGGAGCGGGACGTTGCGCAGATCCTCGTCGCCCAGGCAGATGAGATCCCAGAACACCATCTGCGCGGGGATCGTCTCCGAGAGCATCTTCACGCGCGAGGCCGCCGGGTGAATGCGCATCTGCAGCGCTTCGAAATCGAGCACCGAGCCGACCGGCAGGACGATCTCCCCATCGAGGACGCACCGGTCCGGCAGCATCTCCTTCAAGGGCCCCGGCAGCTCCGGGAAGTAGCGGTTGAGGGGCTTCTCGTCGCGGCTCTGGATGAGCACCTCGTCGCCGTCGCGGAAGACGACGGCGCGGAAGCCATCCCACTTCGGCTCGAAGAGGAAGTCGCCGGACGCCGGTAGCTCATCGATGCGCTTGGCGAGCATCGGCAGAAGTGGAGGCCGGACGGGGAGCATGAACGACGCTTACTCCGCCCCGCGCGCCCCGAAAAGCAGGGCCGAACAGACAAGCCCCCACGCCCATGGCCGAAGACCCGCCGCAGACGGCAGACAGTAGACCTACCGCACGCCCACCCAGAACGGCGGCGGCAACTCCATCACGCTCACCGACGGGCGACCCTCGCCGAGGAACTCCCGCGCCTTCTCGAGCGCGTCCTCCACATCGACCGCGGGTGTGAACCCGAGCCGCGCGCAGGCGCGCGGATCGCCGTGCGCGACGATGATCTTCCCCGCCCGCCGCCGGGCCGGGTGGGTGAGGTACCAGGCGTAGAGCGGGTGCGCGCCGTGGAACGCGAACCGCCGCTGGTAGTTGGCGACGAACTCCGGGCGCCCCGCGAAGTACGGCTCGAAGCGCTCGTGGATCGCCAGCGGATCGCGCTCGATGCGCAGCACCTTCTCGTAGAAGTCCTCGTGCGGCAGGTGGGCCTTGCGGTCGAATACGGGCGCGAGCGGGTTGGCGAAGATGATCACCCCGCCTTGCTTCAACAGCGGCTTTTGGGTGAAGAGGTTGGCCACATAGCCGAGCGCCAGGTTGGCGGAGAGCACCGGGTTCTGCGCCGCGCCGATCGACGACGGGCCGAGGTCCGGCAGCCCGAACACCAGCACCTGGGTCTCTCCGTCCACCGCCAATTCGTGCTGGCGGTAGAAGGCCTCCAGCGCGCGCGGCGCCACGACTTCCGGCGGACCGGCGAACACCGCCAGAGGCCGATAGCTGGCCTTGAGCATCCGCGCGGCGCGGTGCCGCACCGCCGCGGGGAGCGCGTTCCACATCTGCAGCGGCCGGGAAAGCCCGTCGTCCGGCTTGAGCAGCGCGGTGAGCGCCGGCGGCCACAGCTCGTTGTTCAGCACCGCGGAGAGCTGGAAGACGGGGACCTTCCGGGTCAGGTACGCGCCGACCCTCTCGTGTACCTGGTGGTAGAGCGATCCCGGCACGTACGGCGCGTCGTCCTTCACCAGGATCTGCGGCGCGGAGAGAAAGCGGACGGTGCGGTAGCCGGTGGCGCCGTGGGCAATGGAGAAGAGCCCCGCCATCAGCGGCATGCTCACCACGTTGACGTGGATCACCAGGTCGGCTTCCACGAGCGAGCGGTTGAACTCGACCGGACCCTCGGGCTCCTCGCCGACCCGCGCGAGCGACGGCCCGGCCTCCGCGTCGTGCGACTGCACCGGGTATGCGGCGGTGTTCTGCAGGCCGAACAGCTCCGTGAGCTCGGTGTTCCGCCACTGGCGCGACAGGCCGTTGGCGACGAGCACGGTCACGCGGTTGGCGCGGACGCCGTGGTTGGACAGAACGCCCAGCACCGCCTGGAGCATCTCGCGGCGGCAGTCCTTCGACGGCGGCGGCACCGGGAGCGACGGATCATCCACCACGACCGCGACGCGGACGTTCGGCTTCAGGAAGTCGGGGAGCGGGCGCCCGGAGAGCGGCTCCTCGAGCGCGCGCTCACAGGCCTCGGAGAAGCGCTCCAGCCCGGGCAGCGAAATCGGCGGGAGGAGGATGCGCGCGTCGGACGGAAGCTCGGGCGCGCGGAGATCGAAACCAGAGAACAGCAGAGTGCGCGGCACGCAGCGACGCTAACACCGCCGATCGCGATCGTCCGCTTTCCGGCGAAGGATCAGGAACGTCCGCCGCTTGTCGCTCGATCGGCTTGCGAGCGCCCAGCCCGCTCCGGAACGCCGAACCACGTCCCCCGACGCACGCCCCGGCCGGACAGGCCCGCGACGCACGGCCCGCCACGCCCGCCACGCACGCCCGCCACGCCCGCCACGCACGGGAGGGCTACGCGCAGCCTGCTACGCACGCACTTCGACGCACCCCGCTACGGACGACCCGTGACGCGCACGCCGCGACCGCAGGACCCCATTCAGCGCGACCGCGATGCGTGAGCCGCGGTGCACGACTCACTACGCATAACTCACGACGCACGACTCAGCCCGGCCGCTCAAACGAGTACGAGCATTCCGTCTGCCGGCGCGTTCACCGACTTCGAGATCGCTTCGACGTAGAGCTCGAGCTGCGCGTGGTACGCCGCGGGCAGCTCTCCTCTGGCGACTGCGTCGGTCTTGAGTTCGATGACCGTCCAGCGCGCCAAGGCGCCGTCGCGTTCGCAGAGGACGAAGTCCACCTCGCCTTCCACCCAGCTGCCGTCCGGTCGGCGCAGCATCACCGGGACTTCGCGCCACACCTCGCCCGGCGCGCAGGCGCGCGCCCTCTGCCACAGTTCGTGCCCGAGGGCACGGCTCACCGCCTTCGTCGCCGCGGCCACCTCGTCCGGCGTCGCACCCAGCAGCCGCGCCTGGGTTTCGACGTGACGCCGCACGTCCTCATCCTTCGCGTCCAGAGGCACCTTCGCCAGCGCCGCGTGCACCAGAGCGCCGAAGCGTCTGCCCGTGGGTCGCTCGCCATCGCGCGGGAGCGTCACCACCGGAAACGCCCGCGGAGCGGCGACGGTCTGCGCGACCTCGCGGACCGCCTTCACTTCCATGGAGGGCGTCGCCCCCTGCCGGAGCCGCGCTTCGCGCGCCGCCTCCCACCTGGCGTACTCCTCCCTGCCCTTTGCTTCGTTCTCCGCGTTCTTCGGGATCAGCACCTGCTCGCGGCGGCTGTCGACGAAGGTCTCGCGCTGAAGGTCGAGCGTCGCGGGATCCCACCAGACCACGCCGTGGCTCCCCTCGCACGGCGTGTGGAGGCCGGGGACGATCTCCTCGGGCACGAAGCGTTCGACCGGGCGATCCAGTGTCGTCGTCCTCCCCTTCACCGGCGTGTTGGGCGGCGGCTTGGGCTGCCCTCCCGTCCCAGGCTTCGGGTAGAGCACCGGGTTCAGCACGCCCAGCCACCCGTCGTGCGGCTGGTCCGCCACCGCGGGCACGACGAGCAGATCGCGCGCGCGCGTCGCGGCGACGTACGCCAGCCGCACCGCCTCCTCCCGGTCGCGCGCCAGCGCCTCCTCGGCGTGATCCAGCAGCTCATGCGGGATGCAGCCCGCCAACGGCTGCGCCCACAATCCGCTCGCGGTGTCCACGTGCCGTGATGGCCGGGAATGGACGGCGTTGGCGGTGAGATCCGCCAGAATCACCACCGGGAACTCCAGGCCCTTGGCGCGGTGCACGGTCATCAACCGCACGCCCTCGGTGCCCTCCTCTACCACCCGCGCCTCCTCGGCTTCCGACTCCTCCGCTTCGTCGTGGAGGTGATCGACGAAGGCGCGGAAGGACGTGGCGCCGGCGGCCTCGAAGCGCCGCGCCAGCTCCACCACGCGCAGCACGTTCGCCAGCGCCTGCTCGCCCGCGGTCCAGAACGCAAGGCCCGCGTGCGCGCGGGTCAGCTCGAGGAACTGCGAGACGGTGTCGGCGATGGGCACGCGGTTGCGGCGGCGGTGCAGCGCACCCAGCGCAGCGAGCGCTTCGGCGACCTCCTTCACCGCCGGAGAAGCAGTGGAGACGTCCAGCGTCCGCAGCGGGTGCATCCGTCCGAACGCGGCGCGGAACGCCAGGAGCGCATCATCCTGTAGCGCGAAGTAGGGCCCACGCAGCGTGGCGAACACGGCGAGCTCGTCGTCGGGCCATTCGATCGCCGCCAGCGCGTTGCGCAACGCCAGCACCTCGTCGCGCGCGTGGAACGACCTTCCGCCCACGAGCACGTGCGGCACCCGCCGCGCCTCGAGCGCCGCGACATAGGGCCGGGTCACGTCCTCTCCGAACGCCTGGAACCGCCGGAAGAGGATGCAGATGTGACGCGGCTGCAGCGGCACGCGCTCGCCGGGCCGATCCGTCTCGGTGACCTTCCACTGGCTCTGGTTCACCAGGAAGTCGACGAACGCGCCCACGGCGTCGGGCAACGACGCTTCGATGCGGTAGTTCACGAGCTTCCCGGAGTCGCTGTACGTGTACGGCACCGGCAGGGCGATCACCGCCGGCTGCTCCACCGGCGCATCCTCGCGGCCGCGCTGCAGCGGCACGTACTTCGCCTGGTGCTCGGACCCGTCTCCCATCGCGGGCGCGAACGCGGCATTCACCGCCTCCTGGATCTCGGGGACCGAACGGAAGCTCTTCGAGAGGTACAGCAGCGTGGCGCCCTGCGCGACCAGCCGCGCCTTGATCCGCTGATAGAGCGCCACGTCCGCGCGCCGAAACGCGTAAATCGACTGCTTCGGATCGCCGACCACGAAGAGCTTCCCGGGCACGGTGCGGAGCGTCGCGGTGTCGGTCGCGTCCGGATCCTCGGCCGCGAGCAGCAGCAGGATGTCCGCCTGCAGCGGGTCGGTGTCCTGGAACTCGTCGACGAACAGGTGCGTGAAGCGCCGCTGCAGCTCCACCCGCGCCTCGCGCTGATGGCGCAGAAGGTCCCGCGTCCGCAGCAATAGATCGGTGAAATCCAACCGACCCGCCGCCGCCTTCTGCGCCTGATACGCGTCCGCCACGGGCGCGAGCTCGGTGCGCAACAGCGCCGCGAGATCGGCGTCGCTCCGCTCCACGAAGGAGAACAGCCGCGCCGCCACCTCGTCGCGCAGCGCGATGAGCTCGGCGTTGCGCTTGCCGTAGACCTCCATCTTCCAGACGCGCTGAAAGGACAGCTCGCGGAGCTGGGCCTCGAGGCCGTCGTGATCGCGCGGCGCGACCTTCTCGCGGTGGAAGAGGTCGTCGATGAACCGCGGCACCTCGTTGAACATCTTCCGCGGGTACTCGGCGAGCGTCGTGTTGGCCTTGATGGCCCGGGCGAAGCGCTCCAGCTCCGGAATCAGCGCGTCGATCTCCTCGTCGCGCCGGAACGCCGTGTCGCGCCGCCAGGGCGCGTCGAAGTCGCGGTGTTCAATCAACCGCCACGCCGCGTCACGCAGCTGCTTGCGCGAAGTGGGCGCGCCCCGCCGCGGCGTCCGGCGCAGGAACCGGCGGATCCCCACGGACGGCTTGGACACCGCACGCGCGAACCATCCGGCGAAGGCGGTCTCCAATAGCGCGCGCGCCTCGTCGTCGGAGGCGACCTGGAAGAGCGGATCGACACCCGCTTCGATCGGCCGCTCGCGCAACAGGTCCGCGCACAGCGAGTGGATGGTGCCGATCCGAGCGCCCTCCAGCTCGGAGAGAGCGACCTCCAGCCGCCGCCGCTCCTCCTCGGTGGGCGAGGCGTTGCGCGCCTGTTCGATCCGCTCGCGGATCCGCAGCTTCATCTCGCCGGCGGCCTTCTCGGTGAAGGTCACGGCGATGATCTGAGACAGCCGGGTGGTCCCGGTGCGGATCAGCGAGAGCACGCGGCTGACGAGGATCGTCGTCTTGCCGGTCCCCGCGGCTGCTTCCACCACGAAGGTCGTGTCCAGCTCGTGCTCCAGCCGGTGCCGGATGGTCGCGTCGTCGAGGTGCGCGGTCATTTCAGCTCCCTCAGCCGGGTCAATTCGGCCAGCTCCGCCTGGGGCTTGCGCGCCGTACGCGCCTCGACGTTCTCGCCGCACACCTCGCGGAAGTCGCAGTACTCACAGCCACGCTTTACCGGCGCCGCGGGGAACCAGCCCCGTTCGATCGCTTCGCCGATGATGCGGGCGACCTCCCGGGCCTGGGCGCGGGCGCGGTCGTCCAGCGGGATGCTCACCGCCTCGAAGCCGCCGGCCTGGGTGCAGTAGAAGAGCCGCCCGCCCGCGACCTTCGCGCCCGGGAACAGCTTCTCCAGCGTGAGCGCGTAGAGCACCGGCTGCAGCTTCTCGCCACCGCCGACGATGGTGCTGGCGTCCGCACGCGCTTTGCCCGTCTTGTAGTCGGTGGCGCGGAGCGCGCCTTCTGGGCTCTGTTCCACGAGGTCGATGGACCCGCGCAAGCGGATGCCGTTCTCCAGCTCCACCGGTTCGGGCGTGCTGTGCGGGTCCGCCGTCTCGCGCGGCGGCAGCCCGAACGCCAGCTCGAAGCGCCACGGCACCCAGGCCGTCATCTCCTGCTGCATCAGCCGGAGCCACTGGCGCAGATCCGCGCGGATGCCCTGAATCGCGTCCTGCCACACCCGTTCGATCGCCGGGTACAACACCTCCCGGTGCGCCGTCGCCACCTCGTCGAGGACGGCGTCGAGCCGATCCAGCGCCTGGGGCAACTTCTCGGCGGAGAGCGGGAGAAGGCCACCATCCCGCAACTCCGAGAGTACGCGGTACTGGACCTCGTGCACGAGCGTCCCGCGCTGCAACGGATCCAACTGCTCGAGCGACTCTGGCGTCTCGCGCGGAGCGAGCCGGTGGATCGCCCCGAGCAGGAAGCGGTACGGGCACGCGGCGAAGTGCTGCAGCGCGCTCGGCGAATACGCCCGCGCGTTCAGCCGGTGCGCCGCAAGCGCCGCCAGCGCCTCCGCGCTCGGCTCGAGCAACCCGTCCGCCGGGCTCCACCGTCTGCGATAGAGCCGGGCCTGGCGCCGGAGCGCGCGCGCCAGCGTGGGGCTCACCTCCAACAGATAGCGCGCGGCGCCCACCGGCGGACCGTCCGGATCGCGAAACAACCGGTCGAGCGTGGAGAGATCGCGCTCGGTGGCATCCAACGCCAGATCTGGATCCGCCGGCGCGGGCCAGCCCAGGCGCGCAAGCACTTCCCGTTCCGCGCGGCGCGTCAGCTCGGTGAAGTTGGGGAGCGTGCCCTCGGCGGCGCGCAGCACCTCCAGCGCATAGAAGGAGGGCACCCGCGGGCGCGCCTGGTCCGAGTCCAGGCGCGGATACGACAGGACGAGGCGCTCCTTCGCGGCGCCCACCGCGAGGTGCAGCTGGAGACGCTCTGCCGCCGCGTCGTCTTGGCGGGTGGTCACCCGCGGCGCGAGCCGTTCGCGCTCTGCCTCGGAGAGGATCGGATCGTCGATCAGCCTCTGCGGGAAGATCCGCTCGGCCAGCCCGGGCACGAAGACGACGTCGAAGGGCAGCCCGCGCGCATCGTCGATCGCCCCCACGAACACCGCGCCCGCGCGGCGGCGGGGCGGAGCGGCGGTGAGCTCGGTGAGCCGTTCGCTCAACACGCGCTTCACCTCGCGGAGCGGGACCGGCCCGACCTCGCTCATCGGCGCAAGCTGCGCGAACAGCGACAGCACCCGCTCGGGACGGCGCAGCGCCCGGGAGGCGAGCTGTGCGAAACGCTGCAACCACTCGCCCCACATGGCCTCGGTGGGGAGCTCCTCCAGCGCGGCCAGCAACGGGAGCGAGAACCGGCGCAGATCCTCCAGCTGCTCGAGCTCGCGCGTGATGCGCTCGACGCGCGCCTCGTCGCCCTTCGCCTCCTCCAGCGCCCGGCGGCGCGCCGCCGCGTGCGCAGCCAGTCGCCGTTCCCAGCGCGCCCGTCCGCCGATGACCGCCGCGTCCACGAGGATCTGCTCCCACCGGCGCGGCGCGCGCGGCGGCGGACGCTCCAGCTCCACGTCGTCCGGCGGCGGTTCGGGCGCTTCGTCTTGGGCATCCACCTCTTCGCCGTCTTCGCCCAGCTCGGGCTCGTCCGCGGGCGCCCACGCGCGCGGATCCGGTGGCGGCGGAGCGCCCTCCGCATCGGGCGGCGGCACCTCGCCGAGGGACAGGTACTCGGCGAACCGGCGCACCGAGAGGCCGTCCTCCTTGCACTCGAGGAGCGCGAGGAACGCGCGTCCGGAGGGATCCGGCTGCCGCGCGCCGCGCGCGAAGTACGCGGGGATGCCGGCGCGGCGGAGCGCCTCGCGGATCGCCGTCCGGTACTGTCCGGGCGCGCGCAGGAGCACCGCCATGCGGTCGAACGGGACACCGCGCTCCGCCTCCTGGTGGAGCTTGCGCGCGAGCTCCACGCACTCGCGCGCCTCGCCCGGCGCGGAGAGCATGACGACCTCCTCGGGCGTGCCCAGGTCCGGCGCGGGCGATCGCTCGGAGAAGAGGTGTTCGCGCAGCGCACGCAGCCGCGCGGGGCCGCCTTCGGGTTCGGGCAGCACTTCGGCGGACGCGCCGAGCGCCTCTTCGAGGAACCGGAGCGACCGCACATCGCCCGTGGGCACCGTGACGAAGGCCTCCCGCCCGGGCGCGAGCGCCTGCACGAGCTCCACCTCGCGCGGCGCCTGCACAGCCACGTCGTAGAAGAGGATGTCGCCGACAGGTGGATGGGCGCGCGCCGCGCGTGCGGCGAACGCGAGCAGCTGGGCACGGTCGACGAGCCCGGCGCGGGCGAGCTCCGCCTCGAACTCCGCGGCCGCGCGGGCGAGCTCCGGCCGCAACGTGTCCACCGGCACGCCGCCCAGCCGAAGCTCTCCGACCGCCCGGGCGAGCGCTTTGGGGAGCCCGGGGCGATCCGCGACGTTGGCGAGCCGGCCCAGCTCGCCGCGTTGGTGCAGGCGGTGCACCACGCGCGTCCACACCGCCTCGATGGACAGCTGCGTCGCCGGCGCGAGGCCCTCTGCCGCGAGCGCGTCTTCGGCGAGCCACGCGGCGAGGCGAACGAGGGACATCCGCCGCCACCCGAAGGCGGCTTCGTTCGGGCCGAGCGCCTGACGGGCGACCTCGAGCGCGGCCTGCTGCGTGGCACCCACGACGAGGACCGGCCTTCCGCGCGGACGTTCGGCAAGCCACGCGCGCGCCGCCTCGAAGCGCGCCGCGGTCGACGGTGAGGTGACGAGCTTCACCCGGGCAATGGAACAGCCTCACACGCGGATGACAAGCGGCTCCTTGTCACGCGGCGGCCCCCGGGCCGGGTTGCCGCCGCTTCCACGCATGCTCACCTTCGCCGCAGGCGGCAGCGCGCGCGGGCCGTGCCGTGGATGCGAGCTGCCGCGGGTGGAGGCATCCGCTAAAAGCGCGGGGATATGAAAGTCGCGGTGCTCACGGGTGGTGGGGATTGTCCCGGTCTCAACGCGGTCATCCGTGCGATCTTCCGGCGCGCCGGGCGCTACGGGTTCGAGATCATGGGGATGCGCAACGGCTGGAGGGGGTTGATCGAAGACGATCACTTCCGCCTCACGCGCGAGTCCACCAGCGGCATCCTCCACCGCGGCGGGACCATCCTCGGGACCTCGCGGGTGAACCCGTTCAAGGTGGAGCGCGGCCTGGAGAAGGTGCTGAAGACGGTGGAGCGCCACAACATCGGCGCGGTCATCGCCATCGGCGGCGAGGGCACGCTCGGCGCGGCCGCCCGGATGTTCGAGCACGGCCTCAAGGTGGTGGGCGTGCCCAAGACCATCGACAACGATCTGGGCGGAACCGACGTCACGTTCGGCTTCGACACCGCGGTGGGCATCGCCACCGAGGCGATCGACCGGCTCCACTCCACCGCGGAGGCACACAGCCGCGTCATCGTCTGCGAAGTGATGGGCCGCCACGTCGGTTGGATCGCCACCTACGCGGGCATCGCCGGAGGTGCGGACGTGATCCTCGTCCCCGAACACCCGGTGGACCTGAGCGAGATGGCCCAGCACATCAAGCGTCGGCACATGTCCGGCCGCACGTTCTCGATCGTCGTCGTCGCGGAGGGCACGAAGATCAAGCGCTCGCCGGACGAGATCGAACACCTGGTCACCTCCGGCAAGCTGGACGAGGCGGGGCGGCCGCGGCTGGGCGGCATCGGGCAACTGGTGGCGGAGGAGATCGAACGGCGCACGGGAATCGAGACGCGGGTCTCGGTGCTGGGGCACATCCAGCGCGGCGGCACGCCGAGCGCCTTCGACCGGGTGCTCGCCACGCGCTACGGCGTCTACGCCTGCGACATGGTGGCGCGGGGCGAGTTCGGCAAGATGGCCGCCCTCAAGGGCACCCAAATCTGCAGCGTCGATCTCTCGGAAGCGACTCGAGAACTCAAACGCGTCCCGGACGACTTCTTCGAAGTCGCTCAAGTCTTCTTTGGGTGAATCGTCACGATGTGACGGTTCACCCGTGCGTCGTGACTGGTGAGTCGTGAGTAGTGGTGACAGGTAACTGGTGATCGGTGAGTAGCGGGCGGCGGCGAGGTGGGAAGACGGAGCGCGGGGTCAGGACGGTCCGGCCGGCGCGGTCGGGGTTCGATTCTGAGATCGCCTCTGTGGACCAGGCCACGGTCCTCGAGCGGCCGGAGCAGACGCTCTTCTTCAACCGCGAGCTGTCCTGGCTGGACTTCAACGACCGCGTCCTCCAGCTCGCCGAGTCCCCCGACACGCCGCTGCTGGAACGCGTGAAGTTCGTGGCGATCTTCGCGCGCAACCTGGACGAGTTCGTCATGGTCCGGGTGGCGCGCCTCTACGAGAAGATCGCCCAGGAGATCGACACCACCACCCCGGACATGAGCACGCCGGCGGAGGTCCTCACCCGCTTCCACGAGCGGCTCGTGCCGATGCTCCAGCGCCACACCCGCCTGATGGAGGAGGTGCTCCGCCCCGCCCTCGCGGAGAAGGGCATCCGCATCCTCCGCTACGCGGAGCTGAGCCCCGACCTCCGCGCGCAGGTCGACCAGCGCTTCCGCGAACAGATCTTCCCCGTGCTCACGCCGCTGGCCATTGGCCTCGGACGGCACTTCCCGTACATCTCCAACCTCTCGCTCTCGCTCGCCGTCCTGCTGCGCGATCCAGTGACCGACAGCGAGAACATCGCGCGCATCAAAGTGCCGAAGGAGCTGCTCCCGCGGCTCGTCCGCCTCAAGGGCTCACACACCTTCGTCCCGCTGGAGGAGATCGTCTCCGCCCACCTCGACGCGCTCTTCCCCGGCATGGAGGTGCTCGACGTGGGGATGTTCCGCGTCACGCGCGACGCGGACTACACGGTCTCCGAGGACGCGGAGGATCTGCTCCGCGCCGTCGAGGTGGAGCTGCGCGAACGCCGCTTCGGCGAGGTCATCCGCCTGGAGCTCAGCGCCGGGATGAACCCGCGCCTGCGCGAACCATTGGTCGAAGCGCTCGGGGTGGACGAGGAGCAGGTCTACGAGATCAACGGGCTGATGGACCTGGGCGATCTGCTCTTCCTTACCTCCCTGCCCGGCTTCCCGGAGCTGCGCGATCCGCCGTGGTCCCCGCTCACCCAGGTCCGCCTGTTCGGCGAAGAGGGCGCCACGCCGCCGGTGAGCGTCCTCTCCGCCATGCGCCGCGGCGACCTCCTCGTCCACCACCCGTACGACTCCTTCCAGACCTCGGTGGAGCGCTTCGTCCAGGAGGCGGTGGACGACCCGGACGTGCTGGCGATCAAGCTGACCGTCTACCGCACCAGCGACTCGTCCCCGCTGGTGCCGGCAATCATCCGCGCCTCCGAACGCGGCAAGCAGGCGGTGTGCATGGTGGAGATCAAGGCCCGCTTCGACGAGCGCACCAACATCGCCTGGGCGCGCGCGCTGGAGGAGGCCGGCGTCCACGTCGTCTACGGCATCCCCGGGCTGAAGACGCACGCCAAGGCGATCCTGGTGGTCCGCCGCGAGGGCGAGAAGGTCCGCCACTACGTCCACATCGGCTCGGGCAACTACAACCCGAAGACCGCGCGGCTCTACACCGACTTCGGGCTGTTCACGACGGATCCGGAGACCGGCGCGGACGTGGCGGACCTCTTCAACTTCCTCACCGGCTTCGCCCGGCCGAAGAAGTTCCGCAAACTCCTGGTCGCGCCCATGGCCCTGCGCGAGGGCATCCTCGAGGAGATCCGCAAGACCGTCGCCGCCCACACGCCGGAGCGCCCCGCCCGCATCCGGATGAAGATGAACGCGCTCGTCGACCCGCGGATCATCCGGGCGCTCTACGACGCCTCGAAGGCCGGTGTGACGATCGACCTCAACGTCCGCGGCATCTGCTGCCTCCGGCCCCGGGTGCCCGGGCTGTCGGACCGCATCCGCGTCGTCTCGAACCTCGGGAGGTTCCTCGAGCACGCGCGCGCCTATCTCTTCGAACGGCCCGGTGAGGAGCGCATGTACATCGGCTCGGCGGATCTGATGCCGCGCAACCTCGACGCCCGCGTGGAGCTGCTCGCGCCGGTGGAGGACCCGGGCGTGCGCGCGGAGATCAAGGACGTGCTCGAGCGCTGCTTCGCCGACAACACGGGCTCCTGGGAGCTGTGCCCCGACGGGTCGTGGGTCCGCCGGGTCCCGAAGGAGGGCGAGCCCCGCCGCAACGCGCAGACGGAGCTGATGGAGCGCGCGGCCGCGCGGTTCGCCGAGCTCACCTCCGGCCGGCCGAAGGCCTGACGGGCACGGTCACGGTGGGTCCGGCACGCCGGGTCCGCTATCCTCGCGCGTTCCATGTCCGCGCCCACGACCGAGCCCACCGAAGCCGCCGAACCGTTCTTCCAGCAGCTGCGCTCCTTCGGCGCGGTCTACTGGATCGCCAACTGGATGGAGCTGGTGGAGCGCTTCGCCTACTACGGCGTCCGCGTCGTCCTCCCGGTGTTCATGGTGGCGGCGATCGAATCCGGCGGCCCCCAGTTCACGCACGTGCAGAAGGGCACCGTGTACGCCATCTGGGCGCTGGTGCAGAGCTTCGTGCCCATCTTCACGGGCGGCTTCGCCGACCGCTACGGCTTCAAGATCAACATCGCGCTGAGCACGATCCTCAAGATCGCCGGCTACCTCTTGATGGGCTACTGCATCGCGCTGGCGGAGCTGTTCGCGGGGACCCCGCTGGCCGAAGCGCGCGCCGCCCACGCCGACTGGACGTACGAAATTTTCTTCGCCGGGGCGATGCTGCTGGCCACCGGCACGGCGATCTTCAAGCCCGGCGTGCAGGGGCTCATCGCCCACCAGATGCCGAAGCGCAACGCATCGATGGGCTGGGGGATCTTCTACCAGATGGTCAACATCGGCGGCTTCATCGGGCCGCTGCTCGCCGGCTACCTCCGGATCCTCGAGTGGAAGTACGTGTTCCTCGCCTGAGCCGGCGGTATCGCCCTCAACTTCGTGCCGCTGTTCTTCTTCCGGGAACCGGAACACCACGGCGAGGTCAACCGCGCCAGCCCGTGGGAGCTGCTTCAGCAGGCGGTCCGCGGCCTCCTCGAGCCGCGGCTGTTCTTCTTCACCGTCGCCTTCGCCGGCTTCTGGCTGATGTTCTACCAGCTGTTCGACATCCTCCCGAACTTCATCGACGACTGGGTGGACTCGCGCGCACCCGCGGCGTTCCTCGCCGGGCTGCTGGGCGCGCAGGCCGTTCCCACCATCAACGGCGGGAACCTCACCCAGGAGTGGATCATCAACTTCAACGCGCGGCTCATCAGCCTGTTCGCGTTCACGGTGGGCTACGTCACCGGGAAGATCCGCTCGCTCACGGCGATCGTCGTGGGCATCGCCCTCTCCGCGGTGGCCATCTACGCGCTGGGGATGAGCATGAGCGGCTGGTGGATCCTCGGCGCCATCGGCCTCTTCTCCATCGGCGAGATGACCGCCAGCCCCACCAAAATGCGCTACCTCGCGTCGATCGCCCCTCCCGGCAAGGAGGGCCTGTACATGGGCTACGTGAACATGACCGTGGGGATCGGCTGGTCGATCGGATCGATCGTCGCGGGCGAGTGGTACCAGCGGCACGGCGACAAGGTGGAGCTGGCGAAGCGCTACCTCGTGGAGAAGGCCGGCGTCCCGAAGGGAACCGTGGGCGCGCTGCAGAAGACGGAGGTGCTCCCCTTCTTCGAGAAGCACCTGGGCGTCGACGCGTGGGGCGCCCGGCAGCTTCTGTGGGACCACTTCGACCCGGCGGGGATGTGGCTGATGTTCACCGCCATCGGCGTCGCCGCGGGCATCGCCATTCTCGGCTACGACCGGCTCTGCCGCGCCGCGGACGCCCGGCCGGACCACAGCTTCAACCTCCGCGGACACCTCTGGGTGCGCGCGCTGCTCGTGCCGATCGTCGGCGCGTTGCTTGTGGGCTGCTGGTTCCGGCCCTCGCTCGCGCTGGGGATCCAGGCGGGGATGTTCGCGCTGTTGCTCGTGGCCTCCTTCTTCCCCGAACGCCGCCCGGGCCCCGCGGGCGACGCGCCCCCCGAGCTGGCCGCCTGACGTGCGGACGTCCCGCGCACAGAGCCCCGGCTGGTAGGCTGGCGCGTGCGCATGGACCTCTACGCAGTGCTGGCGCGGCTCACCGACGAGGGCCGGGCGTTCGTGCTGGCCACGGTGATCGAATCCGCCGGGAGCACCCCGCAGAAGCCGGGCACCAAGATGATCGTGCTCGAGGACGGCGCCATCTTCGGCACCGTCGGCGGTGGGGCGATCGAGAAGCAGGTCATCGACGCGGCGCGCGCGCTGTTCGATGCGCCCGAGACCTCGCGCGTTCTGGAGACACACCTCACGCACGAGCTGGGCATGTGCTGCGGCGGGAGGATGAAGTTCTTCCTCGAGAAGCACGCCGCCGCCGCCCGGCTCCATGTCTTCGGCGCGGGGCACGTGGGCCGGGAGCTCGCGGTGCTCGCGCACCACGTGGGCTTCCGGGTCACCGTCTACGACGAACGCCCCGAGTGGGCATCCCGCGAACGCTTCCCGGAGGGGATCCGCGTGGAGCAGACGGATCCGGTCCGCGCCGCCGCCTCGCTCGAAGGCGGTCCGCTGACGTTCTTCTGCGTGTCCACGCACGACCACCCGCTCGACCAGGCGGTGCTCGAGGCGCTGTTGCGCAAGCCGGCGGCGTACCACGGCGTCATCGGCAGCGTGCGCAAGGCGGAGCGGTTCAAGCTCCGGCTCCGCGCGGCCGGCTTCTCCGAGGAGGAGATTTCCCGCATCCGCAGCCCGATGGGCCTGCCCATCCGCGCGCTCACGCCGGCGGAGATCGCAGTGTCCATTGTCGCGGAGTTGATCCAGCTCCGGCGGAAGGACGATCGCCGCAAGTAGACCGGGATCGGCTACGCTTTCGCGCCATGTCCCCGCTCCGCCTGACCGCCGCGGCACTTCTCCTGTTCTGCGCGTTTGCCTGCGGACCGCAGAATGGCGACGCCGACGCGGGCATACCGGACGATGCCGGCCTTCCGTCCGACGACGCCGGCGCTGAGCCGGATGCGGGCCGAAAGGATGCCGGGACACCGGACGCCGGCCCCGTCGACGCGGGCGTGACCGCCTTCCCGGTGGAGCAGTGGTGCGACCACCTTGCCCGCGCGCGGTGCTTCCAGAAGCAGCGCTGCCTCTCGCTCGCCGACGAACAGCTCGCGGATTGCCTCCAGCGCGAGAAGAGCGCCTGCCCTCAGGAAGCGTACACGCTGGGCGTCCACCAGATGCGTCTGCAGTACCTCCCGCAGCAGGCGGCGGACTGCATCAACGCATACGCGGAGGGCAGCTGCATCGAGCCGCCAGCGGCCTGCGAACCGGTGTTCCAGGGCTTCGTCGACGCGGACGGTGGCTGCCTTTTGGCCGAAGAGTGCCGGCTGGGCACCTACTGCCTCACGTCCGAATCGAAGTGCCCCTTCACCTGCTACGCGTACCGGGCGCCCGGCGAGCCCTGCAACTTCTGGGATCAGCAGTGCGATCCGAACGAGAGCACCTGCACCTTCCTCGACGGCGGGTACACCTGCGTGGCGCGCAAGAACGAGGGCGAACCCTGCGTCTTCTGGAGCGACTGCCGCGCGGACCTGGGCTGCATCAACGGCGCGTGCATCAAGCAGCGCGCCGGCCTGGGGGAGACCTGCCAGGAGTCGTCCGGCTACCCCGTGTGCGAAGCGGACCTGTTCTGCCGCCAGGAGCCGGTGCCGCAGGGCCAGACGCCAGACGCGGGCATGTGCATGAAGCGCGCGGCGCTGGGCGGAGTCTGCTCCGGCTACGGCACCTGCCTGCCCGGGCTACGCTGCTCCAGCAACTACGCCACCGGCACCTGCATCCCGCTAGGCAAAGAAGGGGACATCTGCAGCAACTACGACGACTGCAAGGCGGAGCTGTACTGCGACCCCGCCACCTCCCGCTGCAAGCCGCTGCCGCGCGACGGCGGAGACTGCAGCTCCCAGGGCAGCTTCTACGAGTGCGCGCCGGGCTACTACTGCGAGTCGACCAACGACGTGTGCACGCCGCTCGCGGACCTGGGGGAGCCCTGCACATACGATGGGGTCTGCCGGTCGGGTTCGTGCGAGTATGGCCCCGTGCCGGACGCAGGCTATGGCTACCGCTGCGTCCCCAGCTGCCTCGAGCAGCTCGATGGAGGTTTCTAGTTCCTTTGGGACGGCGCCTGCCGGATGGCGCCGGAATCGATGCGCCGCAGCACCTCGTTCGCCATCGGATTCGCCGCGGGGCTCGCGCTCTTCTGGGCGTGCGGCCCCACCTCTCCGGGTCAGAAGGATGGCGGCCCCCACAACCCCGGAGACGGACAGGACGCAGGCACCTGGACCGACGGAGGCAATCAGCCGGGCATCCCGCTGGAGAGCGCCTGCGGGACAATCAACGCCGCCCGATGCGGGTTCCTCATCCGCTGCGGGCTGCTCCCCGACACCGACGACGCGCGCCGTCGGTGCGAGGAGTACTACTCCGCCATCGACTGCGGCCCGGCGCGCTGGCCCTCGCGCGTGAAGCAGGGAACGCTCCGCTACGACGCCGCCCGCGCGCAGGACTGCGTGGACGGATGGACTGCGCGAGATTGCGCGGACTACCTCGGCGCGCCGCCCGCCTGCGCGGAGGTGACACACCCGGCCGCGCCGCTGGAGGCCGCGTGCTACGGCGGCCTGCGCGCCGAGTGCACGCAGGGCGTCTGCGCGGGAGCGACCTGTCCGCGCCATTGCCGCCTCGCCGCTCCGGTGGGCCAGGTGTGCGAACTCGACTCGGACTGTGAGCCCGGCCTGTACTGCCAGCGCAACAGCGCGGGCAGCGCCGCTGGCGTGTGCGCGGAGTTCAGCGGCGACAAAGAACCGTGCAGCGCGGGGCGTCCGTGCGCGGCTGGGTACTACTGCGGCGAGCTCGCCGTCTGCCATCCGTTGCGCGGTGTGGGCCAACCCTGCGCCCCGGGCACCTGCGAGCCCTCCGCCTTCTGCAGCTGGACCGCCGACGGCGGCTCCATCTGCCTCTCCCGCCTCGGCGAAGGCGAACCGTGCACGGACGACGGACAGTGCCGCGCGGATCTGATCTGCCGCACCGAGGACGGCACCTGCGCGCCGAAGGGGCCGGTGCCCGAAGGCGCGAAGTGCTCGCGCCGGCAGACTTGCGCGGCCGGCCTGGCCTGCGTCGGCACCCAGACGGATCCGTTCGCGCCGCCGGTGCTTGGCACCTGCGCCCCGCCCAGGACGGCGGGCGAAGCGTGCACCTCCACGTGGGACTGCGCGCCGCCGCTTTCGTGCGCGGACCACGGAGACGGCGGCGTGTGCGGTCCGCGGCAACCGGACGGCGCGAAGTGCACGACGGACCTCGACTGCCAGGCCTTCTCGCGGTGCATCAACGCGAGCTGCACGCCGCTCCCCTCGAAGGGCGAACCCTGCCCCGGCGGCGTCTGCCTGTGGGGGAGCTGCGGCGTGGTCGATGCGGGCAGCCCGCCCGTCTGCCGCCCCATGGCGGCCGGCAACCAGCCGTGCACGCGCGACACCGAGTGCGCCTCGTTGCGCTGCGTCTTCGGCACCTGCCTCGTGGCCTGCACGCCTTGAGGCGGCCACGCAGGCGCCCGGTCGCCCCGTCGCCTTCCGGCCATCCTGCGGGTGGGCGTCCCCGTCCGCCGATGGACAGCTTCAGGGCAGACGGAGGTGGCATCGAATGCTCGGGCGATTTGGAAATGTCCTGGCCGGCATCTGGCTGATCATCGCGCCGTACATCCTCAGCTACGTGGACGCGACGGCGCGGACCATCGACGTGTGGACGGGGCTGGCGGTGATTGCGATCGCGTTGATCGCCGCGTCCACCGGCGAGCGTGCCATCCAGTACATCAACGGCGCGCTCGGCGTGTGGCTGCTGACGTCACCGTTCTTGTTCGGCTACCACGGCAGCGTCGCCACGGCGAACAACGTCGTGGTCGGGCTGGTGGTCATCGTCTTCTCCCTCATCCCCCCCTGGGGCGAGGCGCCGCGCTTTCTGCGCCGGAGGACGGCGGAGCCGTAGCGCTCAAGGCAAGAGCGGCGCATCGAGGATCGGATAGCGCGTGGCGCCGGGGACGTCGTAGTGCCACCACTCCATCCGGTTCTTCCGGAACCCCGCGGCCTCCATCGCCTCCCGGAGGATCTCGCGGTGGGCGATGGCCGCCTTCGACGCCTTCGCGTAGCCGTGGTGGGCCGCGGGGCTGAAGGTGTCGAACGGCGTGGGCATCTCGACCGCGCGGCCGTTCTCGTCTGCGAGCGTCAGATCCACCGCGGTGCCGCGGTTGTGGTTGGAACCTTTGCGCGGGTCGGCCACGTAGCCGGGCCGGGGGAGGATCTTCCACATCTCCCACTGCACCGACCGCGGGCGATAGCAGTCGTAGACCAGGAGCCGGTAGCCCTTCGCGCGCAGCGCCTTCGCCGCGCGCTCGAGGCGATCGAGGGTGTCCCGGTGCAGCCAACACACGCTGCCCTTCGGGTAAACCGCGCGGTGGAGGAAGTTGTCGTCCGCCGCGTAGCGGAGGTCCTCGATCAAATCCGGGATCCGCAGGGAGGCGCGCTGCAGGACATCGGGCCGCGCAGGCGGCGTGCCTGCGTCGCGTGCCGCCGCCAGCGGCGCACAGGTAGCGGTAACCAGCAGAGTGACGGCGCGCGCGATGCGGCGGGGCTCGTTCGGCATCGTCCACATCATAGGGGCGGGTGGCCCGCGTCGCCGCCTTCGAGTCAGGTCGCGTCCGGCGTCGGATCCGGCACGCCCGCTTCGGCGAACCCGCGCTTGCGCAGCAGGCAGCTGTCGCAGTGGCCGCACGCGCGCCCCTGAGGATCCGGGTCGTAGCAAGAGTGCGTCAGCCCATAGTCCACGCCCAGCGCCACACCGGCGCGGATGATCTCCGCCTTGGTCATCCCGGACAGCGGCGCGTGCACGGTGAAGCGCGCGCCCTCCACCCCGGCCTTCGTCGCCAGGTTGGCCAGCCGTTCGAACTCGTGGATGAACTCCGGCCGGCAGTCGGGGTAGCCGCTGTAGTCCACGGCGTTGACTCCGATGAACAGGTCGGTGGCGCCCACGACCTCGGCGAGGCCCAGCGCGAGCGCCAGGAACACGGTGTTGCGCGCGGGGACGTAGGTGATGGGGATGCCGGAGGACATCGTCCGCTCGTCCCTGTCCTTCGGCACCGGCATCGGCGCCGTGAGCGCGGACCCGCCGATCGCCCGGAGGTCGATCGTCACCACCCGCACATCCTGCACGCCCATCGACGCCGCGACCTTCTTCGCCCGCTCCAGCTCCACCGCGTGCCGCTGGCCGTAGGCGATGCACAGGCACACCGGGTCGAAGCCGCGGGCCTTCGCCATCGCCAGCACGGTCGTCGAATCCAGGCCTCCGGAGAGGAGGACCACTGCTTTCTTCGCGGGCGTCGTCATTGGCGGCGCACTCCGTCGACGAAATAGGTGGCGGTGCACGCATCCAGCGGCGTGGTCCCGCCGTCCGGGGCGGTCTCGAAGGCGGGGCACTCCCCGTTTGGCCGGAGGATGTCGATCAAAAGCCCGCACGCGTGGATGGCGTCGAACCCTTCCGGCGTGAACGAGGGCGCCACGATGCCCGCGTCCGGATCGACGAGGAACGCTCCGGAGCCGAGCAGCGTCTCGATGTCCGGCGGACACCCAGTGCCCGGACCGCCGTCCAGCGCGGCGTAGTGGCGCGCCTGGCTCTCGCTGATCAACGCCACCTCGAGCGTCTCCTCCGCGGTGAACTCGGGCACGCAGTCATCCACCTCGAAGCGCCTGCCCGCTTCCACCGTGGAAGTGAGAACCTGCCCGGTCAACGACGCGTCCCGGCTCAGCCCGTTGATGGTGAAGTACGCCTTCTCCGACGACTCCCGTGACTGGGAGAACACGCCCTCGAAGTCGAAGCCCTGATCCTTCGGCAGCTCGCTGATCCGATCGCACGCCCGGGCCACGCCGCCGTCGAAGGAGAGTGGGCTCGCGTGGAAGCGGAACAACCCCATCGACTCGCCGGGGATCTCGCTGTCGCCGGTGCAGGACGTGGCCCAGGCGGTCAAAAGCCCGGCGCTGACGACGAAGAAGAGGAGCTCTTTGCGCAACACGCGGCGGACACTACACGAGGTCGAGCGCGCAGGCGGCCACCGCGCGGAACGCGGCGCTCCGCCGCAGGATGGCGCCGATGTCCACCGCCTCCGGATCGCCCCCCCGGGCCTCGTCGTCCAGCAGCGCCAGCACCCGGCAGGCGGCCAGGGAGGCGGGGTGCGCATCGAACGCGGTCACCGCGGCGGTCACCAGCGCCTCGCCGACACCCGCTCCCTCGCGCGGCGGGCGAACCTCCGCGAGGCGGTGCCCGTCCGGCCCGAGCGCCAGCGCCAGCGCGCACAGCCAGGTCAGCTCCACCGGACCGAACGCGCCGAGCGCGCCCGCGCCGAGCACCAGCTCGTCCTCGGAGAGCAGCCACGCCTCGACGCCGCCGGACGGGTGCAGCCACAGCCGCATGCCGCCCGCCCCCAGCGTCTCCAGCGCGCCGCTGAGCGTGGCGAAGAGCCGCGGCATCGACGTGGCGGTGATGGCACACGCGCCCGCGGGGGCGGCGCGTTCGGGGAACGACTGCTTCGAACGGTCCAGCCGGGACAACGGCGCAGCGGGAGCGGGCGCACGGCTGCCGGTGAGCGCGGCGCCGAAGCCGTCCACGAGTCTCCGCGCGTCCTCACGGCCCAGCTGACCGAGCGCCTCGCCGAACAGGGTCCACCCATCCGCGTCGGTAGGCGTCTGGCGCAGGAGCTCCGGCCACAGCGTCACGGCGAAGGCGGCACCGTCGGAGGCCGGCGAGAGCCGCTCGGCCACCTCCCGCGCGACGCCGTGCGCCAGCGGGCCTTCGGCCATCAACCGTTCGCCCAGCCGAACCGCGAACGGCACGAGCTGCGCGCGCGCGTAGCCGACGAGGATGCCCTCCAGCGCGGGGCGGTCGGTGGTGACCTTCTCCCGAAGCTGGAGCGCCTCGCCGCCCAGCCCGAGCGACTCCGCCAGCGCGGCGCGGCGGTGGATGCGCTCCGTCGTCTCGGGCAGCTCTGCGAGGAGCCGGTACGCGTCCGCGGTGCGGCCCAATGCCTCATACGCATCCGCCAGTCGCTCGCGGTAGCCGGCGCTCGCGGCCGGGCCCACCAGCCGGGTGAGGCGCTCGGTCATCGCCACGAAGCGGAGGTGATCGTCCCCTTCGGCGAGCAGGTCCACGAGGTGCCGCACCGCGGCCACGTTGTGCAGATCCTCGGTGAGCGCCAGCTCGAACGCATCGCGCGCAAGGTCCTTGCGGTCCAGCGCGTGCAGGTAGAGCTCGCCCAGCTCGACGTGGAGCGCGCTCCGGGCGGGCAGATCGTCCTCCACCTCGAGGAGCGCCTCCAGCGCCCGCGCCGCCTCCTCCGCCTGCCCCGCATCCCGGCGGCGCTCGAACACCTCGCGCCACAGCGCCGCGCTGCGGTGCGGCCAGGCAGCCGCGGCCTGCTCCAGCGCCGAGAAGTCTCCGGCGGCCGCCGCTTCGCGCGCGCGGGAGAGCACCACGTCGATGAGCTCCGGCGCCGAAGTCTCGTCGATCCGTCCGAGCGCCCAGCGCACACCGTCTTCGCCGCGCACCTCCAGGCACCGGCGCAGCGCGGCCGCGGCCACCTCGGGGTCCTCGCAGTCGATGAGCTCTTCGAAGAGCGCGGCCGCCAGCACGTTCGCGCCCGCCGCCTCGCATGCCTGCGCCAGGCGGAGGCGTTCGGCGTGCGCGCCCGCGGACTCCAGCTTCTCTGCCAGCCTTTGGACGTGCGTCTCGTCCGCGTCCTTCTGCACCAGCGCCCAGAGGGCACGGGTTGCGGAGGCCTCGTCGCCGGCCCGGTCTGCGAGACGCAGCGCATCCTCCAGCCGGCCCTCCTCCAGCGCCACCGCGAAGCCCGCCTTCAGCGCGCGGGCCTTATCGCCCAGCGCAAGGAACCGGTCGGCGAGCGCCTGCGGAGGCAACAGATCCGGATGTGCCTCGGCGAGCTGCTCGAGCGTCTCGGCCGCCTCGTCCTTCTCGCCCGCAGCCTCGAGCACCTCCACGGCCTTGAGCCGCAGCCCGGCGCGCGCGTCTTCGGAGGCCAGCTCGGCCGCGTCGAGCAAGGCGCGCGCGGCGCGATCCGCCTCGCCCCTTCGTTCGTGCAGCGTGGCGAGCAGCTGGAGCGCTACGAGCGACGGCCGGGTGGCGGTGGCCTCGCGGCACAACCTGAGCGCGCGTTGGAGATCGTCCGCACGCTCGAACGCGCGCGCGCCCTCCAGCAACAGCGCGGCGCGTGCCTCGCCGTCCGCCAGCGCCGCGCGCTTCTCCAGCACCTCCGCCAGCGCCGCAGGTTCATCGCCTCCGGCGAGCACCTCGCATAGCCCCTCGAGCGCCTGCACGTAGCCGTCGCCGCCCGGACCGCGCGCTGCGACCGCTTCTAGATCCGCGCGCGCCTCATTCGGTTGGCCGGCATCGAGCAGGAGCCTTGCGCGCTCCAGCCGGACCTGCGCCTGCGCGTCGCCCGGCTCGAGCGCCGCGGCCAGGTGCGCCAGGGTGTCGATCAACGCGGGATCGCCACGGCGCCGCTGGCCGTCCGCGAGCGCCCGGAGCGCGGCGGCGTTCGCCGGATCCAATTCGCCCGCGCGTTCGCGCAGCGCGTGCGCCTTCGCCTCGTCGGAGAGCTCGGCCTCGGCGATCTGCGCGGCCTCCAGCAGCCACGCGGCCGCCTGGGCGCCGCCGAGACTCTGGGCGCCGCGCTCGAGGAGATCCACCGCCTCCCCGGCGCGCCCCAGCTTCTTGAGCCCCGCGGCGGCGCGTTCAATCACCCGCGGATCGGACGGCCGGAGCCGGGCCAGCGGCACCAGCGCGTCGATCGCCTCCGCGGGATCGTCGAACAGCTCGGCGGCGCGCCGATACAGCGCCTCGGCCTCCTCGCCTTTTGCGCGCTCGGCGAGCAACAGCGAGGTCTGGAACAGCCCGGCGGTGTTCTGGGTGCGCGCGTGGACCTCCGCGAGGAGCGAGAGCGCCTCGCGGCCCTTCTCGCCGTCCGGATCCAGCGCCACGACCGCGTCGAACGCATCCGCCGCGTCCTTCAACGCGCCGGCGCCGAGCGCGGCGTGCCCCAGACGCAGCTGCGCCTTGAGGCGGACGGGCACCGGGAGGCGATCGCCTCCGGCCGCGAGCAACCGCCGGTCGTACGGCTGCGCCGCGAGCGGGCCGCCCGCTTTGGCCGCCAGCTCGGCGCGGGCGGCGATCGCCTCCACGTCCTCACCGGCGGCGGAAAGCAGCTCGTCGAACGCCTCGGCGGCGAGCAGCTCCTCCCCCGCATCCAGCAGCACTTCCGCGCGCTCCTTGAGCCGCTGTACGCGCTCGGCCGGCACCGCGTGGGCCCGTTCGCGCAGGATGGCGGAGAGCCGCCGGACGTCGGTCGCCCGCGCGCGCACCGCTTCGAAAGCACGGTCGTTGGCGGCGGACGCGTCGAACGCGCGGTCCTCGCACAAAAGCGCCTGCTGCTGCGCGCCCGCTTTGCGGAAGGCATCCGCGGCGGCGAGGTAACGCCCGGCAGCGGCGGCCGCGCCCTCCTCTCCGAGCGCCTCCTCCGCCTCCGCACGGCGTAGGAGCAGCGCCGCCAGCTCGGGCCACTGGCGCGCGCCGGCGAGGTGCCGCTGGTGCCGTTCGAACACGCGCTCGCGGAAGGGATCCTCCTCCAGCAGGAGGGCGTCGAACTCCGCCGCGTCCGAAGGCCGGCCGGCCTCGTGGAGCAGATCGGCGCAGCGCGCGGTGAGCTCGAGGTCGTCCGGCTGCGAGGCGCGCGCGGCGAGGATTGCCGCGGCAGCGTCGTCCGGCCGGCCCGCGCGGTCCTTGTAGACGTGGGCCGCTTCCAGGAACAACCTGGCGCGCTCCTTCGGATCGGCGGTGTGCGCGGCGCGCTCCTCGAGGTGCTGCGCCAGCTCCGCCAGGCGGCCGTCGCGCTCCAAAGAGCGCACCAAAAGGGCCTCGGCCTCTTCGAGCGAGGGATCGATCGCGAGCGCCTGCCGCGCCGCCGCCTCCGCCTGGGCCGGCGCGGCGAGCGGACCGTCGAACAGCTTCGCCAGCGCGAGGAACGCCCGTGAACGTTCGGCGAGGTCGTCGTAGAGATCGATGGACCGTTCGATCCAGTCGGCCTCGGCGGCGGCGTCGTCCCTCCGCCGCGCGAGCTGTTCGCCCTGGCGGGCGACCTCCAGCGACGGCGACAGCTCAAACGCCTTCTGCAGCGCCGCTTCGGCGGCGTCGAGGTCCAGCCGCGCATCACGCAACAGCTCGGCGCGCCGGCGCTCGTACGAGGCCGCGCGGGCCAGGTCCCCTTCGTCCTCGCACAGCTCGCGCAGCCCCTGCAGCGTCCGGAGCGCCTCGTCCACGCGGCCGGACTGCTCCGCCAGCGCGGCCTCCTCCTCCCACGCGGCGATCGCGCCCTCGTCGTCGCCTGCGGCGAGGCTCAGCTCTGCGACCTGTAGGAGCTCGTGCATCAGCTCCTGCGTGCGGCCCGTCTCGCGGTGGAGCGCCACCAGCGCGCGGTGCGCTTCCAGCGGCGTGGCGGAGATCTCCGCCGCGCGCCGGAGAATCGCCGCGGTCAGCTCCACGTCCGCCAGCTCGGCGCGGGCGCGGCGGGCCAGCTCCTCCAGCACCGGGAGCGCGCGGCCGGGCTCCTCCACCGAACGCGCCCAGCCCCACAACACCTCGATCGACTCGCGCGGGCTCTTCGGCGCAAGGAGCGCGGACAGCCGCCTCGCCGCGGATTCGGATGCAGGCCGATGCCTCACGAGGCGCCGCAGCGCAGCCTCCGACAGCTCCACGTCGCCCGCCCGCTCCGCCAGCTCGGCCAGGCGAAGCTGCAGCGCCTCGGCGCGGTCGCCGCCCTCGGCGAGGTCCGCCGCTTCGGCCAGCCGCCGCGCCAACGGGACCGCCTCGCGGAAGTGACCGCCCTCGTGCAGCCTTGCGACGAGCGCCTCGGTGGCCTCGTCGTCCGCCTCCGGTTCCAGCGCGTGCGCGCGGCGCAAGAGCTCCAGCGCGAGCTCGCCGGCGTCCGCGCGGTGGGCGGCAAGGCCCAGCGTGCGCAGCACCCGCGCGCCGTCACCCGGCGACGAGAGCCCGGCGAGCGCTTCGGCGTGCTGCGCGGCCTGGACGAAGGCGCCCCGCTTCGCGAGCAACTCCACCAGCGTGCGCCGCGCGTCGGCGTGGCCCGGATCCAGCGCCGCCGCCTTCTCGAACGCCGCCTCCGCCGCCGCGTCGTTCCCCAGCTTCTCGAGGTACAGCGCGCCGAGCTCGGCGTGGAGCGCGGCCGCGCGCGCGCCTTCCGCCTGCGCTGCCTCGGCGTGAAGCAACGCGGCCAGGTCGTCCCAGCGCCCGAGCGCGGTGAGCGCTCGCTTCAGCCCGAGGGTGGCCTCGGGGTGATGCGGGGAGAGCTCGAGCGCGGCCTCCCAGGCCACGGCGGCGTCGGCTGGCGCGGTGGCTTCGAGGAGCGCGCCGCGGCGAAGGTGCGCCTGAAGCCGCTGCGCGGCGGGGCCCTGCTTCGAGGCTTCGAGGAGCGCCGCCGCCGCCTGCCCCGGGTTGCCCTGCTCAAGCGCAGCGTCCGCCAACCCCATCGCGGCGGCGCAGCGATCGTCCGCGGAGAGCGGCTGGGCCAGCGCCACGGTGAAGGCTTCCGCGGCGAGCGCGTGCTGACCCTGTTCGAGGGCGGCCTGGCCGATGGCCAGCGCGCGCGACGCGGCGAATTCGCGCAGGCCCGGCTCGTCCGCCGGCGCCGCGCGCCACACCTCCAGCTCGGCGCGCAGGTCGTTCGACTCCCGGGCCAGCTCCGCGAGCTGGCGGAGCGCTTCGGCCGGGTGACTCGCGGCAGCCGCGGCGGCGCGCAGATCCGTACGCGCCTCGTCCACGCGCCGCGCCGCCCGGTGGAGCTTCGCCCGGCGCAGGAGCAGCTCCGCGCGTTCGTCTCCCTGCGCCGGTTGAATCAAGAGGGACAGGAGCGCCAGGCGCTCGTCGTCCTGTGCGTTGGGCGGCAAAAGCCTGAGCAGCTGCCCCGCGGCCCAGAGGTTCTCCGGCTCCAGCTGAAGCAGCGCGCGCAGCGCCTCGGTCGCGGCCGCCGGGCGGCCCAGGTCGAGGCACAGCTCGGCGTACTCGCGGAGCACGGGACGCTGTTCCGCGACGGGCAGAAGCGGCCACAGCTCGGAGAGCTGATCCGCGAGCGCTTCGCGGGCGCCAGCCTTGCGGTGCAGAGCGGCCAGCTCCTTCTGCGCCTCGAGGTCGTCCGGGCGACGGGCCACATAGCCCCCGAGCAACCTCCGCGCGGTATCGCTGCGGCCGGCGCGCGCGGCGGCGCCGGCGGCCCGGCGCGTGAGCTGGAGCTTCTGCTCGTCGCCGGGCGCGTCCACGTCCTCGACCGGGAGCGCAAGCACGGCCTCCAGGTCTTCGAGCGCCGCGCGCGGGTTCGTCTCCAGGACCAGCTCGGCGCGGCGGATGCGGGCGGGCGCAAAGCGTGGCTCGCGCTCCAGCGCGGCGGCCAGGTACTCCTCCTCGCGGGGCTGGCCGCGCGACAGCTCGGCGGCGCGGAAGAAGGTGCGCGCAGCGCCCCGCGGATCGTCGATGAGCGCGGCGCGGCGGGCGTACAGCCGGGCCGCTTCGCGGCGCGCGCCCCGCTCCAGCTCCAGCTCGGCGGTGGCCTCGAGGATCTCCCCCGCCAGCGGGCCCTGCGGCGCAGCCTCCAGCGCGGCGTTGAGGCGGAGAACCGCCGTGCCACGCTCGCCGGACTGAAGCAGCACGCGCGCGGACTTGAGGAACAGCGGCGCAGCGTCCTCGCCGCGGTCGTGTGCCACGAACGCCTGGGCCCGCGCGGCCCACAGCTCCGCCAGCGCCAGCGTCTCACCGCTCTCGCGGTAGAGCGCCTCCAGCCGGCCGGCGAGCTCGTCGTCCATCCGGCGCAGCGGGAACGCCTGGGCGTAGTGCTCCTTCGCCGCGTCGCGGTCGCCGAGCTGCTCGCACGCCCGGCCCAGCCGCGCGCGCACCTCGGCGATGCGTTCGGGCGCGGCGTTCGACGGCAGCGCCGCCAGCAGCTCTTCGAGGGCGAGGCGCGCGTTCTGCGGGCGGTCGCACCGGAGCGAGAGCTCGGCGAGCTCGAAGAGCAGCGCCGGGTCCGGAGAAAGGCGCGCGGCCTTCTCCAGCGCCACCAGCGCCTCGGCCACCCGGCCCAACCGGGCCTCAAGCACCTGGGCGAGCTCGCGCAGGGCGGCCGCGGCCAGCCGTTTGTCGCCGTGGGCTTCGGCCACGCGCGCGCGGCGCTCGAGCGCGGTGACCAGCCCGTTCATGTCCGCGCGCCGCCGCTGCAGCGCGCACAGCTCGCCGAGGGCGGAGAGGTCATCCGCCTCCACGGCGAGCACGCCCTCCAGCGCGCGCGCGGCCAGGTCGAGATCGAACGCGAGATCGCGCGCGGCCACCGCCAGCCGGCGCAGATGCCCCAGCTTCGTCTTCGGGTCCTGTTCGAGCTCAGCGAGCGCCTGGAGGCACCGGCACAGCTGCGCGCCGTCGCGATGGGCCTCGGCCAGCGCCAGCGTCCCCTCGAGCGCGACGCGGTTGTGCGGATCCGCCTCCAGCGCCGCGGCGTGGAGCTGCTCCGCGCGATCCGGGCGCGCCAGGCGGCCGCGGTACAGCTCCGCCGCCTCCGCCCACAGCGCCGCGCGCCGTTCGGGCGATTCGATGACCAGCGCCGCCTTCTCCAGCGCGTCGGCGAGCTCCGCGGTCTTTCCGGCGGCGCGGAAGTACGGCAAAAGCTCCTCGATCGCCGCGAGGTCCTTCGGGTCGAGCGCGAAGGCGGCTTCGAGGTGCTCTCTCGCGCGCGCCGGTTCGCTGAGGCGCGTGCGGTACAGCCGGGCCATCGCGTGGTGCGACTGGTGGGCGATGGCGCGGATGGCCTCGTCGCGCGGCGCGGGACCGGCGAGCTCGATCGCCTGCTGGTAGCCGGCCACCGCCTCCTGCAGCTTGCCCAGCTTCTCCGCGACGCGCGCAGCGAGGAACAACGGCTCCGGATCGCCCGGCAACAGCGAGGTCGCCTCGCGGTAGCGCAGAAGCGCGTTCTCCGGCTGGCCCAGCCCCTGCTCCCAGACCTTCCCGGCGAGCACGTTGGCGCGGCCGATCCGATCCACCTCGTGGCGCCCGAGCGCGACCTCGCGGAGCCGGTCGAGCGACTTGATGGCGCGCAGGTGCTCGCCCGCGCGGTGGCACAGCTCGGCGAGCTGGTAGAGCGCCTCGGGGTGGTTGGGGGAGAGCTTGAGGGCGGCCTCGCAGTGCAGCCGCGCGCCGGCGACGTCGTCCTCGGTGAGCGCGCACAGCCGCGCCATGTGCACGTGCGCGTCCGCTGCCTCGGAGGGGTCGCGCGCCAGCGCGGCGATGCGGCGCCACGCGCGGATGGCCCCGGCGCGGTCGTTGGCCTGATCCGCCGCGCGGGCCAGCGCCTTGAGCGAGGGGAGGTGATCCGGCTTGAGGCCGAGCACCTCGTGGAGCGCGCGCACCGCCATCTGCGGCGCCTGGTCGCGGGCAGATCGCGCCGCGGACTCGGCGGCGAAGAACGCGGAGGCCTCCTCCTGGGCGCGCCGGGCCATCGCGCAGAGCGCGAGGTACCGTTCCGCGGCGCGGGCGGACTCGCCGCGGCGTTCGCGCACCACCGCCTCCGCCCACTGCGCGGTGGCGCTCCGCTCGCGCCGGCGCGCCAGTGTTGCCGCCACGTCCAGCGCCAGCTCGTGCGCCTGCGGATCGGCGACGAGAAGCGTGAGCAGCCGCTCGATGGCGAACGGGTGCGCTTCGGTGACGTCGCCGTGCTTGAGGTACGCCTCGCGCGCTTCGGCGAGCCGGCCCTGCGCAAGCAGCTCCTCCGCTTCGGCGAAGGCGCGCGCGCCCTCGAGCGCCAACATCAGCTCTTCGTCCGGCGGCGAGGCCGGGGGCAACCCGCCCGCGGCGAAGCGCAGCTTCAGCCCGGCGCTGCTGACCTCTGCCGCGGAGAGCCGCGCCTGATCCAGCGAGGGCATCTTGTACCCGCGGCCCACCGCCGCCAGCTCCACCAGGGAAGGGAGGATGCGCGTGGAGAAGCCAGACGCGCCGCGGAGGTCGACCTCCGGCAGAAGCTCCAGGTCCTTGACCGCCCGCGACAGGAGCACCGCCACCTGGGCCGCCGGCGTGGTGGAGAAGCCGTAGAGGCGGACGTCGTAGACGTAGACCGCGAGCCGTTCGCCGTCCGCGTCGAAGGCGAGCTTGAAGGTGATGGGCGAGCGATCGCCTGAGGTGAAGCGCGCCTGCCCTTCGAGGTAGCCGGGGCGGAAGTGCAGCTTGAGCTCGTCCAGCTCGCTGATGCGCCCGGCGAGCTGCGCCACCCTGCGCGCGACGAGCTCCGCGTCGACGGTGACCTCGAGGAACCCGAAGGCGAGCTTCTTCTTCTGGTACTTCGACGCGCCGCCGGTGAACGAGAACGGGAAGCTGACCTCGGGGATCTGCAGCGCGAAGTCGGTGATGGACAGGCCCGGGGTGACCGGCAGCGGCGGGAAGCCGACGAACGCCCGGCGGTCGATGAGGCGCAGCTCGGGCCCGGCGGAGACCTGGGCCTCCGCTTTCTGCTTCGTCTGGGGATCGCGCTCGGACGCCATCGGGGAGCCGGGAGGTCGCAGAGCGTACCACCGGACCTAAGTGCCCGAAATTTCCGCGCAACCGGCTCCCTGCCGGGCGGGCGATCAACCCGGCGCCGGCAGCGGCGCGGATTCGGCGGGCCACACCACGTAGTCCCGGAGCGCTTCTGGGAACGCGTTGACCACAGTGGGCGGCGCCTCCACGCGCTGGCCGAGGATCATCGCCTCGAGCTGCAGCCCGTTCGCCACCGCCTGGCCGCGGAAGTGGTTGTTGGTGACGACGTAGACCTCCTTCGTCTTTGGATCGTCCGCCAGCGCCCGCGCGCGTTCGCCCCAGGGTTGAAGCTGCTCGGGCGTGTAGAGGTAGTCGTAGCGCTCGTCACGGCCGGCGTCCTTACGGAACCAGTCCTTCCAATTGCGCCCGTGCACGCGCACGTAGCCGACGTGCGAGGTGCTGCGCGCCGAGGGCTTGATGGAGTGGCGGAACAGCGGCTGGTCGACGTTGACGAAGCCCACCCCGCGCGACTCGAGCTCGGCGAAGAAGTCGGGCGTGTTCCACGAGTCGTGGCGGACCTCGACGACCAGCGGCAGCGGCCGGAACGCCTCCAGGAGATCGCTCAGCCACTCCTGTTCCGCGCTCCCCCGCTTGAAGGACCAAGGGAACTGGAGCAGCACCGCACCGAGCCGCTCGTGGTCCCGCATCACGTCGAACGCCTCGCGCGCGTCTTTCACCTCGCCCCGCGTCCACGCCGTCCCGCGTTCGTGCGTGAAGCGCCGGTTCAGCTTGGCGGTGAAGCGGAAGCGCCGGTTCGCGGAGACGCGCTCCACCCAGGCGCGGGCGACCTTCGCCGGCTGCGGCCGGTAGAAGGTGGAGTTGATCTCCAGCGCGTCGAAGTAGCGGGAAAGAAACGTGAGCGGATCGAACCCGCGGGGCCTGGGCTTCGGATAGACAATCCCGTCCCAGTCCTTGTAGCTCCAGCCCGCCGGGCCCACGCGGATGACGCCGCTCATGCCCGGAAGTTAGGGACGCCGCGAAGGGCCGGAGAGCGCCCGCCCGGCCGGTCGGAGGGCCCGACAGGCCTCAGTCGCGATCGGTCACCGCGGTGGCGCCGTGGTAGTGGCCGTTCCCCTTGCCGGGCGCGCGGTCGCGGTAGTCCGCCTTCACCTTCTCGTCGGCGCGGATCAGCGCGCGCGACCAGGCGTTGTAGTCGAGGTGGATCTTCCCGCGCACGCCGGGCCGTTCGACCTCCACCCGCACCTTCCACACATCGTTGCCGGTCAGGTGCGCATCCTCGATGGCCACCACGCGGTAGCCGCGCGAGGAGGCGTAGTCCCGCGCGCGGTTCACGGCTTCGTTGTACGTCATCGGCCGGGCCGCGGGCGCAGTGTGGCGCGGGGGCGGCGCCGTACGCGTGGCGCGGACGATACAGCCGGAAGAGGCGGTCACCAGCAGCGCGGCGATGGCGAGATGCTTGAGCATGCCCATGGGACGGAGTGTGCCCGGAATCGATTCACTGCACGAGTGGCTGCGCTCCGGACAGACCGCGGACGAGATCCAAAAGCCCGGTTAAAGTTTCCACCCGGCGATCGCCGTCGATGCCATAGCCGACGAAGTGGACGCCGGCCGCGCGCGCCGCCTCGCGGTCGTACTTCGAGTCGCCCACCATCCACGCCTCGGCGGCGGACACGCCGAGCGCCGTCAGCGCGTGCTGCACCAGATCCGGCGCGGGCTTGGCACGCGCCACCATGTCCGCGCAGGAGATGGCGTCGAGGTGTCCGCGCAGCCCGGCCGACGTCAAAATTGCCTCGGTCAGCACCTGCACCGTGTTGGTGACGAGGCCGACGCGGACGCCGCGCGCACGCAGCCCGGTCAGGGCCGGGACCGCGTGCGGGTCGACCCAGATCTGATCCAGGTGCCGGGTGAACTCCTCCGCATAGAAGCGATCCAGCTCCTCGGTGGTGCAGGAAAGGCCGAAGGCGGGCACGTCCGCGGCGGTGCCCTGTCCGAAGGTGGGCGTGAACTCCTCGCGGGAGATCGCCCGGCCGCGGAAGCGCCGCCCCGCCTCCTCGACGACGCGGAACCAGACCTCGAAGGAGCGCACCAGCACTCCATCCATGTCGAAGAGGACAGCGCGCGGGGCCGTGGACATCGCGGCGCTCACGCGCGCTGAAACGCCGTCCCGCAGCTGCCCGGTTCGGCGGCTTCGCGCAGGATGGCGTCCTGCGGGTCGAGCCCGACGATGTGGATCGCCTCGATGCCCTGCTCCAGCATGGCGAGGCTCTCCTCCACCTTGGGGATCATCCCGCCCTGGATCACCCCCTCGGCGATCTGCTTCTTCGCCTCCGCCGGCGTGAGCAGCGGGATGCGCGTCGACGGATCGTCCTTGTCCCGGAGCACGCCCGGCACGTTGGAGACGAGGAACAGTTTGGCCGCACCAAGCTGCGCCGCGATGCGGGTGGCCACGGTGTCGGCGTTGATGTTCCACACGTTGCCGTCCGCATCCCCGGAGAGCGAGCCCAGCACCGGCACCACCCCGGCCTGCGCGAGCCGGTCGATGAGCCCCGTGTTCACCGAGGTGACGTCGCCCACGAATCCCATGTCCACCACCGCCCCGCCCGCGCCGGTCTCCGCCCTGGGCGGGCGCTTCTTCGCGTCGATCAATCCGGCCGAGACGCCGCTGGTCCCCAGCGCCGGCACGTTCGCCATGCGGAAGGCGGAGACCACGTCGATGGACACCTGCCCGCCGAGCGTCATCTTCATCACCTCGAGGGTCGCCTCGTCGGTGACGCGCTTGCCGCCCACCATCTTCGGCTCCAGCCCGAGCCGCTTCGAGAGCGCGGTGGCCTGGGGGCCGGCGCCGTGGATGACGCAGACCTTGATGCCCGCGTCGAGGAACGCGCGGACGGCGCGGCCCACGGTGGCGGCCAGCTTCGGGCGGTCCTGCGCCAGCTCGCCGCCGATCTTCACGACGAACCAGCGGCCCCGGTACGGCTCCAGCCCGGCGGTCACGGCCACAGGCCCGGCTCCTTCAGGGTGAGCGACTCCTCGAAGCCCATCATCACGTTGAACGCCTGGATCGCCTGCCCCGCCCCGCCCTTCACCAGGTTGTCGGCGGTGGAGAAGCACACCACCCGGCGCGTGTCGCCGGTCACCGGCCCGAGCGCAAAGCCGCTCTCCACGTAGTTGGAGTGCGCGACCGAGACGACCTCCGGTTGCCGGTCGGTGACGTAGCGGACGAACGGCTCGTCCTTCCAGCACTCACGCCAGATGGCGTCCAGCTGTTCGCGCGTGGTGGAGGCCGGCACGTCAACGAAGCTGGAGGCGAAGATGCCGCGCGGCAGCGGCGCCGACACCGGCACGAACTCCAGATCGATGTCCCCTGCACCGGCCGCCTTGAGCGTCTGGACAATCTCCGGCACATGCTGGTGCTCGAGCGGCTTGTAGGTGCGGAGGTTCGACGCGCGCAGCGGGTGATGGGTCGTGAGCTGCGGATTGGCGCCGGACCCGGACGAGCCGGTGGCGGCGACGGTGTGGATGGGCCCTTCGAGCATCTTCGCCTTCGCCAGCGGCATCAGACCGAGCGCGATGGTGGTGGCGAAGCAGCCCGGGCTGGCGATGTACTTCGCCTTGCGGATGGCCTCGCGGTTGAGCTCCGGCATCCCGTAGGTGAAGCGGCCCTCGGTGAGCATCGCCGGCGCGGGGTGCTCGACGCCGTAGAACTTCGCGTACTTCTCCGGATCGCGGAGCCGAAAGTCGCCGGACAGGTCGACGATCCGCACGCCGGAGGAGAGGATCTCCAGCACCACTTTGGCGGTGGTCTTGTGTGGCATGGCGAGGAACGCCACGTCCATCCCCTGCACCGCCTCCGCAGGCGCCATCTGCTGGAAGGTGAGGTGATCCGCCAGCCCAGTGAGGTTCATGTGCACCTGGCCGACCTTCTTGCCGATGTTGTCCACCGCGGTGACGCGCGCGACCTCCACGTGCGGATGGAAGAGCAGGCGCCTGAGGAGCTCCGCCCCGCCGTAGCCCGTGCCGCCGATCAGGACCGCTTTGAGTTTGTTCGCCATGGCCGGCGCAACATGCCCCAGCGCCCGCGCCGCGCAAGTCGCCTCCGCACGGCCGCCAACAGCCAGACGAATGGCTCCGGTGATCGCGACGGCCGCATGGCCCGGGCGACGCGGTGGTGTATGGTGTCCGGCCCCCATGCTTCTGCTGCGTGACGTCCAGAGGAGCGACCTGCCCGGCCTGCGCCGGCTCGCCGCCGTGCTCAACACGATGAACCTCCCCAACGACGAGGAGGCGCTGGAGGCCATCATCGACAAGTCGGTGAAGAGCTTCGCGGGGAGGATCCGCAATCCGCTCGAGCGCGAGTACCTCTTCGTGCTGGAGGACGTGCGCAACGAGCTCATCATCGGCACGAGCATGATCATCGCGCAGCACGGCACGCGCGAGGCGCCGCACATCTTCTTCGAGGTCTCCGAGCGCGAGCACTACTCGGCGTCCATCGACAAGCACTTCAAGCACAAGGTGCTGTCGATTGGTTACAACTACGACGGCCCCACGGAGATCGGCGGGCTGGTGGTGGACCCGCCGTACCGCAGCACCGAGTACAAGCCTGGCAAGCAGCTCTCCTACGTGCGGTTCCTCTTCATCGCGATGCACCGGAAGCTGTTCCGCGACCGCGTACTGGCGGAGCTGTTGCCGCCGTTGATGCCGGACGGGCGTTCGCACCTGTGGGAGTCGGTGGGCGCCAAGTTCACCGGGCTGACGTACCAGGAGGCGGACCTCCTCTCCCGGAAGAACAAGGAGTTCATCAAGGAGCTGTTCCCCAGCACGGACATCTACGCCACGCTGTTCCCGAAGAAGTCGCAGGAAGTGCTGGGCGAGGTGGGCCCCGAGACGCGCGGCGTGCAGCGGATGCTGGAGCGCATCGGCTTCCGCTACGTGGAGCGGATCGACCCGTTCGACGGTGGCCCGCACTTCGAAGCGAACGTCGACGACGTGACGCTGATCCGGAAGTTCCGCACCGCCCGCGTGCTGGACGAGGACCTCGAGCTCGACGCGGACGACATGCTGGTGGGCATCAACCGCGACTCGCCGCGCAACCGGTTCCGCGCGGTCCGCTGCAACGTCCGCGTGGACGCGCGCGGGGCGATGCTGCCGAAGACGGCGAAGGAGTTGCTGGACCTGGAGGCAGGCGACAAGGTGTCGCTCATCCCGTTCGAGTAGGCCGCTTCAGGGCGACCGCCGGATTTGCCACGCTCCGGAGAGCAGCGCCAGCCACGCCCGGCCAGGGTCGCCGTGCCCGGCGATCGCCAGCGGCAGGTGCGTCGTCGCACGGACGGGAATCATCAGCGTCGGATCCAGGTCCACCACCTCCGCGCCAGTGCGAAGGCGTACCCACGCGTGCGGCAGCGCGCGCGATGCGCCCGGGTCCGCCCAGAGCCCGTGGACGATGACCGCCTCCTGCCCCGCCGACTTCGCATCGGCGACGAAGCGGCGTGCGAATTCCAGGCAGGTCTGCCCGGTCGGCTCGAGCGCGCGGTGGACCTTCGAAGCCAGCGCCTGCGCCGTCTTCACGTCCGGCCAGGCGCGAAGCGGCGGCGTCGAAGGTTCCGGCACACGCCTTCGGTGTCCATCGCTGGCGAACAGCTCCCCCTGCTCGGGCCCGGCGATCGGCCAACCGCTCCCGAAGAGGTCGACCGGCGGCGGGAGGTGGGCCACCTCCGCCACCCGTTCGAACCGTGCCTGCCCGAGGTCCACCGCGACGAGGCGCGCACCGGCGACGCGGCCAAAGAAGCGCTCGTCATTGATCGTCCCCTCGATCCGTTCGCGCGTGACCGAGGTGACGCACAGCCGGGCGACGCGGTGGTCGAGCTCCGACTCCGCGTCGACGCAGCCCGGGCGCCACGGCCCTCGCCACAGCCACAACGATTCGAGCACACGCCCGCTCGGGCCGACCGTCGCGTCCGCGCGCAGGGGAAAGGACTCGCTCCGCGTCCGCTTCGACACCGCCGCCCCGCGCGTGAACGTCTGCGTGGACGTGTACCGATAGAGGCCCCGGGCCTCGTCCGCCTCCAGCGTCACCACGCCCACCGGAACGCCGGAGAGCGAGAACAGGAACTGTGCACGCTCCGCCGCCCCGGCGCTCGAACCCATCAGCAGCGCCAGGGCGCGCCAACCCGGCAGCCTCACAATGGCAATTGCGTGTGCGTGCAGACCTCCTGGGTTCCCTGGATCTTGCACTCCACGTGGATGAGCAACGTGTCTCCGCCCTGGTTGCCGAACTGATCGGTCGCAAAGCTGTTGAACAATATGTCTACGGAGGTCGCGGGCGCAGGGATCGTCACCCAGAGTTGATACGGCGGGGGGACCACCACGAGGGGAGTCAGCGTGAGGGCTCCCATCTTCACCTCGGCGATCCCGGACCCGAACCCGTCGCTCACGTTGGCCTGGAAGAGCACCGACCGTCCGTTGCCGGTCCACTGGGTCTGGACGATCGGCGGCGTGTTGTCGACCTGGCGCAACCAGTTGCACCCACAACCGGACGGCACTGAGACTCCGGGTGTCGGGCGCGCCTTCGGCGCCGCTGCTACAAAGGTGGCGTGGACACGCGGCTGACCTTCTCTCAGACGGTCGAGACGCTCTTCACGCGGGGGATGGGGCCGGCGCTTCCGCCGGAGGCGAAGGCGAGGCTCCGCGATGATGGGCTCGATCTCGATCGACCGCTCTTGCCGGCATATCCGGCGGGGAAGGTGGCGGAGTGGATCGATCTCGCCCTGCCCTACGCGTTCCCGAACCTCTCGCGCGCCGAGGCACTCCGCGTGCTGGGTCACCAGAGCGTGAGCCGCTACGGCCAGACGATCGTCGGCCGGGGACTGGTGGCCATGCTCAAGCTCCTTGGGTTCCGCCGCATCCTCGACCGGATGCCCCAGGCCATGCGCACCGGCGGGAACTACCTCGAGACGAAGCTCATCCCGCGCGGCGTCAACGACGTGGAGCTGTGGATCAACGACGTCAACGGGATGCCCGAATACTTCCAGGGCATCCTCGAGGGCACCGCGGAGCTGTGCGGCATCAAGACCGCGCGCGCAGAGATCGTCTCCGTGGAGGGCACCGGCTGCACGCTCCGCGTCCGCTGGGCGGAGTAGCGGCGGCTACATCTTCTCCGCGCTGCCGTTCAGCTTCTTCAGCCGCTCGTACACCTGCAGCACGCGCGGCGCGTAGCCGTTGCGCGGATCGCGCCCCTTCACCAGCGCGTTGTCCACCGGCCCCGGGCCGCGGTTGTACGCGGTCAGCGCCAGCTCGGTGTCCTTGTACATCTCCTGGTAGAAGCCGAGGACCTGCAGCCCGTACTGGATGCTCACCTCGGGATCGCGCAGGTCGCCCTGGATCCCCAGCACCTTCTTCCAGTGCGGCATCACCTGCATCAGCCCCACCGCGCCCGCGGGCGACTCCGCCTTCGGGTTGAAGTCCGACTCCACCGTCATGATCGCCAGCGCGAGATCGGGATCGCGGTGGTACAGCGTGCAGTACTGGTGCACCGACCGGGCGATCCGCCGCGCCAGCTCGGGATCGAGCGTCGGTTTGAGCACCATCATCTTCAGGAAGATGACGTCCTCGCCGGTGTGGCTGGCGACCAGCTGCCGCACCGCGCTCACCTCCTTCTCCACGCCGTCCTGCTGCGCGTGGAGCGCGGTGAGCTGGCCCGAAAGCGCGTTTAGCTTCGCCGCCGTGGCCTCGTGCTGCGCGAGCGCCTCGTGCCGCGCGTCGATCACCAAGTTCCGCACCACCAGCACGCCGGCGATCAACGCCGCCAGCGCCACGACCTGCAGCGCGAGGAGGACCCGGAAGCCGCGCCCGCTCGCGGTCCACTCCCGCGAAGCGCCTGCGTCGATCACGACCGGCCGGGTGGTCTCCTCGTTCCAGCCGGTGGCTGCTTCGAGCTCCTGCGCGCTTTCCATGTCGTCCTCCGGTTTGGGCCGAGCGGGGAGATGCGTCATGCCCGGGCGGTCGGCAACCCGCGGTGGGGGACACCCCGGAAACGGTGTGGATGTTCCGGTGACGCTGCACAGAGCGCGTCGGCTTCCGGTCAGATGAGGGGTGCGCCTCCGTCGCCGGTTTCCGGCTACTGTGGGGGCGACGACATGGGCTCACGCCGCTTCCTCTTCACGTTCGGTGTCCTCGGCGGACTGTGCTCCGGGGTGCTCACCGGGATCGTCCTCACCCTCGCTGGGGACGTGCACCTGCCGAAGATCACCTGGCCCGCCCTGCTCTGCTCCAACGTCGTCGGCTTCACGCTGGGCGGCTATCTCACCTGGTTCAAGTGGGCCACCGCGCGGGCGCGCCGGCGCGCGAAGATCCTCGCCGACCTCGCGCAGAACGACCTCACCGTGAACGTGGCCCGCAGCATCGACGGGTCGAACGACATCCGCCGCCTCATCCTCTCCTTGCGCCGAGCGCTCGCGCAGGTGCAGCGGGTCACCGGCAACGTGCACCGGACCTGCAAAGACGTGGGCGAACAGGCGCGGATGCTGATGGAGGCCGCGCGCCGGCAGGGTGCCGCAGTCGATCGCACGCTCGGCGCGGTCAGCGGGATGGGCGAATCGCTCCAGGCAGCGGGCCGCCGCGTCGGGCAGCTGGAGACATTCGCGCAGGAGACCACCGCGGCGCTCGCGGAGATGACCGAGCGCATCGAGCAGGTGGCCTCGGCGCTCACCACGCTCAACGAGTTCGCCCACCGCACCTCCGAACAGGTCCAGCAGATGAGCGAACGGCTGAGCGCGATCGCCTCCTCCGGCGAGGCGCTGGTGCGGTTCGCGGGCGAGGCGGAGAGCTTCGTCGCCGCGGTGGAGGGCGGGATCGAATCGGTGCGGCGCCGCGCGAACGAGACCGGCGATCTCGCGCGCGAGGTCACCGCCACCGCGGAGCGCGGGCAGGCGCTGGTGATCGACTCGGTGAAGGCGATGTACGGGATCGAGGAGACGGTGCGCCGGGCCGCGGAGATCGTCGACTCGCTCGGCACGCGGTCCAACGACATCGCGCGCATCGTCGACGTCATCCAGGAGATCGCCGACCAGACCCACCTGCTGGCCCTGAACGCGGCGATCATCGCCGCGCAGGCGGGGGAGAACGGGCGCGCCTTTGGCGTGGTGGCGGACGAGGTCCGCGGTCTGGCCGAACGCACCGCGCGCTCCACCCGGGAGATCGCCACGCTGGTGGCCGGGGTGCGCAACGAGGTCGAGACCGCGGTCGCCCTGGTGAAGGACGCGCGCGAACAGGCCTCGGGCGGCGTGGAGCACGCCGACCGCGCGTCGCTCGCGCTCAACGAGATCCGCGCCATCACGCGGAAGACCTTCGCCGCGGTGGAGAGCACCGTGGCGGAGACGGCGCGGCTGGAGAAGCAGGGCAAGTCCGTGGGCGAGGCGTCGCGCCGGGTGGGCCGTCAGGTCGACGAGGTCACCCGCGCCGCTGCGGAACAGGTCAGCCACGGGCGCGAGCTGGTGCGCCAGACGCAGGAGATGGCGCGCCTCGCGGAGAGCGCCTCCAGCAAGGCGGAGGACCAGGCGCGCACCGGGCGCGACCTCTCCGACTCGGTCCTCCGGCTCACCGCGGCGATCGACGAGATCCGCAGCGCGCACCAGGTCCTCACCCGCGGGGACGTGGCCATCTCCGAAGAGGTGGCCACCGTCCGCGAAGATGCGCGGCAGGTCATCCGCATCGGCGACAACCTCTCACGCAGCATCGATCTGCTCTCGCAGGAGGCGGACGGGCTGGAGGCGGAGGTCTTCCGCTTCAAGCTGCCCGAACCGCGCCGCGGCGGCGTGTTGCGCGTGGGCATCCACCAGTCGGAGATGTTCGAGTCCACCCGCGGGCTGGATCCGCTGTTCACGCTCGACAACCAGCTGGTGGAGATCAGCGCCAACCTCTTCAGCGGCCTGCTCCGCAACCACGACGGGATGCTGGTCCCGGATCTCGCCGAACGCTGGGAGGCGGATCCCTCCGCACGCCGCTACCGCTTCCACCTGCGCCGCGGCGTCACCTTCCACGACGGGTCCCGCTTCACCGCGCACGACGTGAAGCGCCACTTCGAGCGGCTGCTCGATCCCGCGGTGAAGTCGCCCAACCAGTGGATCCTCAAGGACGTGGAGGGCGCGCCGGACTTCATCGACGGCCGGGCGGACGGCGTTGCGGGGATCGAGGTGCTGGACGACACCACCCTGGAGATCCGCCTGCAGGAGCCGAAGGCGTTCTTCCTCCACCTCGTCACGCTCCCGGACACGGCGATCGCCCGGCAGGGACCGGACGGCCGGAGCATCGGCACCGGGCCGTTCCGGCCCACCCGCATCGACCGCGGGGGCATCGTCCTCGAGCGCAACCTCGCCTACTTCCGCCCCGACGTGCCGCTGCTCGACCGGCTCGAGTTCCACCTCTTCAACGACCGCGCCGAGGCGCTCCAGCACCTGGTCGAGAACCGCGTGGATCTGGTCTCCGGCCTGTACGCCGAACACCTCGCCGCGGCGGCGCTCGACGACTACCAGGTGCTCGGCGGGAGCACGCCGTCGTGCTGGTTCCTCGCCTTCAACGTGCGCGAGCCACCGTTCAACGACGTCCGCGTGCGCAAGGCGATCCGCGCCGGGCTCGACCGCGCGGCGGTGGTGGAGCACTTCCACCCGGGCGCGCGCGTGGCGGTGTCCCTCACCCCGCCGGAGCTCCTGGACGACCCCGACCGTCCCCAGGCGCCGACGGTGGATCTCGCGCTCGCGCGCCGGCTGCTCCAGGAGGCGGGGCTGAGCCGGCTGCGGATGACCGTGTACTACCCGTCCGGCCGCAACACCGAGGCCGAGGACGCGGTGCTCTTCCGGCCATTGGTTGAGGAGGGCCTGCTGGAGGTCCAGCACGTCGAGCTCCGCTCCGCCGACTACTGGGAGCGCGCGCGCGAAGGGCGCATCCCGGTGTTCCGCAGCGGGTGGATCGCCGACTACCCGGACCCGGACAACTTCCTCTACTTCCTGCTCAACTCGAACGCGCAGTCGGTCTACGCGCTCCAGTACTCGAGCGCCGAGCTGGACCAGCTCACCGCCGAGGCGCGGGTGTCGATCGACCCCGAGCTCCGCCAGCAGCTCTACCGGCGGGCCGAACGCGTGGTGATGCAGGACTGCCCGCTCATCCCGCTCTACCACGAGCGGATCTGGGCGGTGGCCACGCCGCTGGTGCAGGGTCTGCGTCTCCACCAGACCCCGCCGCAGGTGAGGTTCGAGAACCTCTGGGTCGACACGACCGAGCACTGAACAAACCGGCCGTCCGAAAACTGGCGCCGCGCTCTGGCCGTGTCACCGTCGCCCCATGTCGAATCGACGCTTCGTTCCCCGGCAGCGGCGGCGGCTGAAGATCTCCCTCGGCGGGCTGTGCCCGGCGTTCACCGCGGACGTCTCGCCCGGCGGCTTCGCCGCGGAGACGATGCAGCCGCGCAAGCCCGGCACCATGGTGCACGGGTCCATCACCCTCGAGGGCCGCGAGTTCGACTTCACCGGAGAGGTCTCCTGGGCGCGCGCGGGCGATCCGCGGCTGTCCATCCGCGGCCGCTTCGGCGTGCGCTTCACCGGGATCGACCCGGAGTTCTACGAGCTGTTCCGCGCCACCTTCGGCCCGTCCGTCCCGGCGGTGGAGCTGCCGGATGGGCCCGACGACGCGTAGCGATCAACGCTCGCGCCGAGTCCCCGACACGCCGCCGCTCCGGGGCCAACCGGTCTGCAACAGGCTCGTGCCCTGCAGCGCGTACGCCTCCAGCCGCCACTGGCCGTCGCGCTCGAGCAGCACGTAAAGGTTCCCCGAGTCGAACAGCGCCGAACGCACCCGGGGCGTCCCCTCCAGCGGGCAGGACATCAGGCGCGCGCCGTTCGCGAAGAGCTGAAGGTCGGCACGCGGCCCCATCGACTCGAACTGCGCGCGGGTGAAGGTCGCCACCGCGCCGGTGAGCGCGCCGCCCGGCAGCGCCGCCTCCACCAATTCACCGTTCGCCTTCCCGGGGAGGAACTCCGCCTCCCAGAGCACCGCGCCGGTGGCCGGATCGAACGCGCGGATCCAGCTCTGGCGCTCCTCGTCCGCGCACGGCGGAGGGAAGGCGCCGCGACAGACGTCGAAGAACAGGTACGCGGCTCCGCCCCCGGAGAGGACCTCCACGTCGAGCGCGCGTTCGCCGGCGTTCAGCAGGGGCGGCAGCAACACGATGCCGCCGTCCTCGAACGTCGCCTGGGCGCCGCCAACAAAGGCCCGCGTCCCCGCACCGCCGGCCGACAGCGTGACGCCGGCGTCCTCGAGCACAGCGGACGTGATGAGGAGGCCTCCATCCGCATCGCGCCAAAGGTGCGAGAGCGTCGCGTCGCTTCGGAGCCACGCATCGCCCGCCGCCGACAGCGCGAGCGCCACCGGCCGGCCCGCGTCCGGAAGCGACGTGGCGCCGAGGAACCCGCCATCCGCACCGTCGAGCTCCACGAGCACGTCCTGCGGAACGCCGGCGCCACCATCACCGTCATCGTCCATGCCGCCGTCGCCTGCGCCGCCGTCGCCTGCGCCGCCGTCGGCCGCTTCCACCGGCGGCTCCACGCGCACGCCCGCGACAATCCGTCCGTCCGCGGTCACCGCGAGCGCGTCGCGCGCCAGAGAGGCGCCGCCCCCGCCCAGAAGCGCGGGCAAGTCGACCGCCCAGAGCTCGCCACCGCCGGAGGGCGCGTACGCCCGCACCATCCCGCCCGCGCTCACCACTGCGCCGAAGGGCCCGGCGGCGTGCAGCGTGGCGTCGGGCCCGAGCGGCGTCTCGAAGCGGACGAACCCGTTGGAGGTGTACGAGAGCAGCGCGCAGCCGCCGTCCATCGACGAGAGCGCGCAGGCGGGGAGGTAGATGTTCCCGTTGAAGGCGAGGATGCCGTTGCGCACCACCGGGACCCCGGCGTCCGGGTCGGCGTCGCCGAGGGTCACGCTCCACGCGGGCGTCATCGTGCCCGCATCCGGCCGGACGCACGCGCCCATGCTGCAGTGGCCCTCGCCCTGACACGGCGTGGCGGGCGCGCAGAGGAAACCCTCGGGCGTGGGCACCTCGCGGCACGCGCCGGCGAGACACAGGTGTGCGGTGACGCAGTCCACCGTCCCGCAGATGGCATCGTCCGCGGAGACGGCGGTGCCGCAGCCGGAGGCGGGATCGCAGACGGCGTGCTCGCACGGGTTCGACGGTTGTGGACACTGCGAGGAGATGTCCACGTGGATGCAGCCCACGTCGGGCGAGCACGCGTCCTGCGTGCACGCGTTCCCGTCCGAACAGCTCCGCGGCGTGCCCAGGCACTCGCCCGCCTTGCACACGCCCTCCTCGAGGCAGAGGTCGTCCGGCACGCAGGAAGCGCCGTCCGGCGAGACGGTCTCCTCGCAGCGCTTCGTCTCCAGTGAAAAATGCGACTCGCGGCAGGCGGCGGTCGGGGTGCAGTTCAGCGGGCGGACGCCCTCGCCCCGGAGCAGCACCTCAAAGGACTCCCCGTGCGCGGTCAGGGTGAGCTTCCCTTCCGCGGGCGCATCCGCGGCGGTGAAGCTGACGGTCAGGCGCACCGTGCCGCCGCCCGGGACGACGATGCTCGGCGCCACGCTGAACGGGGCCGCGGTGACCGCCTCCACGGTGACGTCGGCCCGGCCGGTGCCGGTGAGCTCCAGATCGCGGTCGATCCGCGTCCCCTCGAGGGCGCGGCCGAAGTCGATCTCCGTGGTGGTGGTCCGGAACCCCGCGGTGGCGTTGCCGATGCCGCCGCCGCAGTCGCACGCCGCAAGGCACAGGCCCACCAGCAGCGCGCCGGTCAGCTTCGCCCTACCCACCGCGAGGCGCCTCCACGCGCCGGCGTTTGATCGCCTGCCAGGCCACCGCGCCCGCCGCGACCACCGCGAGCGCGATCCACGCCGCCTTCGTGTATTGCCGCACCCACTGCTCCAGCCGCTCCGCGTTCCCGCCGAGCACGATGCCGGCCGCCATGATCAACCCGTTCCACAATAGGGCGGATACGGCGCCCCAGCCCAGCACCTTGCGCAGGTCGATCCGCGCGGCGCCCGCGGCGATGAACAAGAGCCCGCGAACACCGGGGAGGAAGCGGTTGAAGGCGATGAGGAGCACGCCGCGCCGGTGCATCTTCTGTTGAAGATGGTGGATGTTCGGGTGGCGTTCGGTGAAGTCCGGCCGCCGCTCGAAGCTGGTCGCGAGGCGCCGGCCGACCGCGTAGTCGATCACCGCACCCACCAGGCTGCCGGCGGTGACCACCGCCAACACCAGCACCCACGGCCGCTCGCCGCGGATGGCATACACCCCGCCCAGCAGCACCACCGAGTCGCCCGGGAACGGCGGGAACACGTATTCGAACAACGCGGCGACGAAGAGCGCGAGGTACGCGAGCGGGCCGATCGCCTGGATCCAGCTGTCGAGCGTCTCGACCATCGAGAACGCACCGTAGCCGGGACTACAGCAGCGTGTAGAGCACCGACGCCTCGGCGATGGTGTCCAGGCTCTCGGCGAACGGCAGGAAGCCCGGGGCATAGGGAAGCGAGAACGCCGGGCGCGGCGCAGGCACGCGGTCGCTCCGGATCTTCACCGACAGCCCCAGGTTCAGCTTCTCGGTGAGCGGGCTGGTGAGCGTGCCGGAGAGGTTGGTGCGCAGATCCTGAAGCGGCGCCACCGTGTCCCCGCCGTCCGGATTGGGCGCGCGCTCGGTGTTGAGGTTGACCAGCCCTTCGATGGTCACGGCCAGCGCGCTCTTCTCGCCGATCTGCGTGGAGTTGAGGATCGCCAGGCGGGCGGGGTGGATGGACGCCGCGTCGGGCACCGCCGAGTACTCCTCGTAGACGAAGTCATAGCCGGCTTCGATCGACGTCTCGCCGTGCTCGGTCTTGTAGAGCCGGCGCGCGTAGCCCACCTGCGCGCCGCCGACGAGCTTTTTGCCGGCGGGGACGTCCGAGCTGGCGCTGGCGGAGACGAACACGCTGTTGGCCTCAGCGAAGAAGCGGTCGTAGCGGCCGCGGACCAGCCAGCACGCCCTTCACCTCCTCCGGCTTCGCGTACTCGAACTTCGGCTCGTCCGCGGATGCGGAGGGGGCGGCGAAGTGCGCGCCGGCCGCGGCGGTTCGAAGATCCAACCGCCATAGCGCGAGGCCTCCAGCGTCCCGCACGCCGCGCCGATCTCCTTGCCGCCCGAGTACCGCCGGGCGATCGGCGCACCGACGATCTGCAGATGATCGCGGAACGCCTTCAGCTCTTCTTCGGTGGGCGGGAGGTACTTCCCCGTCGGATCGGTGACGTCGATGAGGTCGATCTTGATGGGGATTCCCGCGAACACGTCGCGCAGCGCCTCCGCGTCCTCCCGCCCGGTATTGAAGCCGCGGATCATCACGTAGGCGATCATCGCGCGCTCGCGCCGGACGGTGGCGTACTCGCGGATCGCTTCGACGAGGTCGGGGAATGGGTTCGCGCGCTGCACCGGCATCACCAGGAGGCGCTTCTCGGGGATCGCCGAGGTCACGCTGAACGCCAGCCGGTAGGGATGGGCTTCGCGGATGTAGCGGCGGATCGCCGGGACGGTGCCGGCGGTGGAGAAGGTGATGGCCCGGCCGGAGATGGCGAAGGCCGCGGGGTGCGAGAGGATCTTCGCCGCGCGAATCGTCTCGCGGTAGTTCAACAAAGGTTCGCCCATCCCCATGAACACGACGCCGCGCACCGGGCGATCCGCTTCGGCGCGGATCTGCACCACCTGGTCGAGGATCTCCCAGGTCTGGAGGTTGCGTTGGAACCCCAGCTTCCCGGTCATGCAGAAGTCGCATGCCAGCGCGCAACCGACCTGTGAAGAGATGCAGACCACGTACTTCTCGTCGAAAAGCGGAATCCGCACCGCCTCCACGCGGCCGCCGAGCGGCGACTCGAAGAGGTACTTCACGAAACCGTCGCTGGCCCGGCGGCGCTCCACGATGGTCAGGGAGGGCAGCTCCGCTTTTTCGCGGATCAGGTCCGCCACCCGGCGCGGCACCTGCGGCGCACGAGCGATCGCGTCGATCGATCCGAGCTGGTGGGCGAACACCGCCGCATGAACCTTGAGCACCGCGGTGCGCGTGGGCTCCGCGGGCGCCAGCTGTGCGGCGAGCTCGTCGAGCGAGAGGTTCTTGAGGTTCACGGCACCCGCCTTATGCCTTGCGGATGCGGTTCCGGAGAAACTCGGAGAGCTTGTTGGCGAGCTCCTCCGGCATCTTCGCCGCGAGCGCCTTTCTGCACATCCCGGGCGTGGCCTTGTAGCTGCGCAGGAACTCCATGCACGGCGGGCACCATTTGAGGTGCTCCTCGAGCTGCGCGTGCTCCTCGGGGCTGAGATCGCCGTCGAGGAACTCGAGCAGTCTGTGAATGGAATCCTTACATCGGAACATGTCGCCCATTTTGCGCCCGCGCGCGCACTAGAAGATGCCGGGATGCTGCGGTCGTTTCACGACTTTTCACGGTAGAAGGCGTCGATGGCTTCGCGCAGCGCCAGCCGCGCGCGGTGCAGGCGGCTTTTGATCGCCGGGACCGAATCTCCAGTGATCTCCGCGATTTCCTCGTAGCTCAGGCCGTCGACGTCCTTCAACAGGAAGACCTCGCGGTAGGCGTCGGGCAGCTTCTCGGTCGCCTGGCGGATGGCCTGCCCCAGCTCCGCGTCTATCAGCTGATCCTCTCCGGCGCGCGCCCACTCCGGGCTCGGCTGGTCGATGAGCGCGCCGCGTTCGTTGAAGTCCGGACCGCTGAGCTCCTGTTCGGCCGCCGACTTGACGCGCTGGCGACGCATCCGCATCAGCGCGTTGTTGGCGGCGATCCGGTACACCCAGGAACCGAACGCCGCGTCGCCGCGGAAGGTGCCGAGGTGCTGGTAGGCCGACAGGAAGGTGTCCTGGGTGATCTCCGCCGCGTCTGCCTCCGAGCGGGTCATCCGCATCGCCAGGCCGAAGACGTGGTCGCGGTGGCGCTCCACCAGCGCCTCGAACGCGGAGATGTCGCCCGCCTGCGCGCGCGCGAGCAGGTCACGATCCTCCTGCGCCTGCTGCTCCTGGGACGCGTCCGGTGGCACGGGGCGGGAAGGTTCCAAGCGATCCGTGCGCGGTCAAGCGCGGATTCCGCGCCGCGGCCGGACGACTCAGCGGATGAGCCCTTCCGCCCTGAGCGCCTCCATCACCGACGCCCGCTCGCGCAGCCGGGAGCGGTACGCCTTGAGCTGCGGCCACGCGTTGAGGTCGATGCCCGCCGGCTTCGTCCAGTTGAGGACGGTGACCAGGTACGCGTCCGCCACGGTGAAGTGTTCGCCCATCAGAAACGGCTTTGACCCGAGCTTCTGCTCCACCCAGCCGAACCGCACGCGCAGCCTCTCCAGCGCGTTCTGGTTCTCGATCTCCGCGCCCTGGTGGAACAGCGGCCAGAAGATCTTGTGGATCTCCGTGGCGATGTAGTTGAGCCACTCCTGAAGCCGGTAGCGCTCCATCGTCCCCCACGGCGGGGCCAGCGTCGCGTCCGGCGCCTGGTCGGCGATCCACTGGAGGATCGCCGAGACCTCGGTGAGGCGCTCGCCCGAGTCGAGCTCCAGCACGGGGACGTAGCCCTTCCCGTTGACGGCTTTGATGTGCCGGCCGTCCTCGAGCGTGCTGGTCTTCATGTCCATCCGGACGAGATCGAACGGGAGCCCGGCCTCGCGCAGCGCGACGTGCGGCGCGAACGAGCAGGTCCCGGCGGCGTAGTAGAGCTTCATGCGCCGGGACTGTGGACCATCTCGCCTCGGAGCTCAACGCCGCGCGCGCCGCTTCGGCACCTTCGACACCCAGGGGTTGTCGCGGATCCAGAAGCGGAAGGGCTTGTCCGCCCACTCGCCCGAGTACTCCACGCCGATGCGCGGCCCGGTCGCGATGAGCTCGGATGGGACCGGCGGCGCGTCCTCGATGAAGAGGTGATCGCCGCGCAGATCCATCCGGTTGTGTGCGCGGGTGATGTGCATCGCGCGGCACAGCTTGCCCGGGCCGTTGGTCTTGTGGTGCGGGCCGATGCCCTCCAGCGGCTCCAGCCCCCGGACCAGCACGGCCGCCGCCACGCCCTCCGGCTCGACGACCACGTTGAAGCAGTCGTACATCCCGTAGATCAGATAGACGTACGCGTGCCCGGGCGGGCCGAACAGCACGTCGGTGCGCTTCGTCCGCCCCTTCGACGCGTGGCACGCGAGGTCGTGCTCGCCGATGTACGCCTCCGTCTCGACGATGCGACCGGCGCGCCGCACCCGCCCGGACTGGTGGACCAGCACCTTCCCGAGCAGATCCGGGGCGACCTCCAGCGCCGGCCGGGCGTAGAAGGGGAGCGGGAGCCGCGAACGGCGCGAAGCGGTGGCAGCCATCGGGGCAGTGCTACCGCACGGGTGCCTGCCCGTCATTGACATCCCCGCCCCAAAACTCTTGGCGCTGCTGCGGGTCGGATGCAGATTCCCCAGAGCATGCGACCGCTGGGCCGGCTCTCCGGGATCCTCCTTCCAGTCTTCTCCTTCCGCAGCCGTGACGATTTCGGCATCGGCGACTTCGGCGCCTTCGAAGGGCTGTTCGACTGGATGGAGGCGGCCCGCCAGCGGATGTTGATGGTGTTGCCGCTGCTGCCCACCGCGCCCGGCGACCCGTCACCCTACGCCACGCGTTCGGCGTTCGGGCTCAACCCGCTCTTCATCCACCTGCCGTCGGTGCCGGAGTTCGAGACCTCGGGCGGCTTCGGCGCCATGAGCGACGAGGACAAGCGCCGGCTCGACGAGGCCCGCGCCGCGCCGCGGATCCGCTACGAGCTGGTCTTCCCGGTCAAGGGCAACGCCTTCCGCCGCGCGTTCGACGCGTTTTTCCAGAACGACCTGCGGACGAACAGCGCGCGCGCCCGCGCGTTCTCCGAGTGGGCGGAGTCGCAGCGCGACTGGCTGGAGACCTTCGCGCTCTTCGCGGCGATCTCCGACGATCGCCAGAACCGCGCCTGGTGGGAGTGGCCCGAACCGTTGCGCGACCGCCACCCGGACGCGCTGCGCGCCGAAGCCGAGCGGCTCGAGCGCGAGGTGCTGTTCCGCAAGTGGCTGCAGTGGCTGGCCGAGACCCAGTGGCGGGAGGTCCGCACGCGGGCGGAACGAAAGCGCATCCTTCTGTGCGGCGACGAGCCGTTCATCATCGGCCAGGACAGCGCGGACGCCTGGGCCAACCCGCGGATCCTCCGGCGCGACGCGCGGCTCGGCGTGCCGCCGGACGCCTTCAGCGCCACCGGCCAGGACTGGGGCCTGCCGTGGTTCGACTTCGACGAGATGGCGAAGGACGACTACGCGTGGCTGCGCTTCCGCGCGCGCAAGGCGGCCTCGTACTACGACGTGCGCCGGGTCGATCACGCGGTCGGCTACTTCCGCCAGTGGATCCGCGATCCGCGCTCGCCCACTGGGCGGTTCGTCCCCGAGGACGAGTCGCGCCACATCCCGCTCGGGGAGCGACACTTCCAGCTGCTCAGCCAGAACGCGGGGATCATCGCCGAGGATCTGGGGGTGATCCCCGACTGGGTCCGCCAGACGCTGACGCGGATGGGCATCCCCGGCTACCGCGTGCTGCGCTGGGAGAAGGACGGACCGGACTTCCGCAACCCGCATGACTTCCCGGCGGTGTCGCTGGCCACCACCGGCACCCACGACACCGAGACCGAACGCGAGTGGTGGGAGTCCTCCATCCAGCAGCACGAACGCGAGGCGATGGCGCGCGCCTACTCCGAGCTGCACGGCGTGCCCATTACCCCCGAGTTCACGCCGCAGATCCACGAGGCCATCCTCGCCGCGGCGCTGAACTCGGGGAGCGATCTGGTGGTGCTGCCGTGGCAGGACGTGCTTGGCACGCGGGAACGGATCAACCTGCCGGGTTCGATGATCGACGCCAACTGGTCCTACCGGATCCACCACAACGCCGACGAGCTTTTGCGCGCGCCCGAGACCCGCGCGGCGGCGGCGCTGATGGCGCGGCTGACCGAAGCGGCGGGCCGTTGATTCTTCGGAGCGTCCGCTCCCCGAAACAACGGTGCGGCCGGGGTGCACGACACACCCCGACCGCACCTCCCGTCCTACCCGCCCTTCCCCACAACTGCGCTGCCCGAAGAAGCTGAGGCTCGCCCCGGCGCGCGCCATCCGCCCGGCGAAGGATGAGGGACGGCCGCACGGTCGGACGCCCGCCCGCCGTCGTGCACGCCTGATTGCTCCCGGTGGAGGGCATCGCCCGACCGGCTGAGCCCGCCGGCCGGCGAGGGGACGTCAGCCGCTACGAGCGAACAACGCGCGTCGAGGCGGCACGCCGGTCAGGACCGCACACCCGAACCGACGGCGATCGCTTCCCACTCCCAGCAACTCGCCCGCAGCTCAGCACCGGCGCCGGGCCGAACGGCGCGCACCGAGCGACAGCAGCCCGAACAGAAGGAGCGCGCCGCCGGGGCCCGCGGCGGCAGCGCCGTTGCAGGCACACCCCACCCCGGGAAGGCTGCCGCCGGCCCTGCGGATCACGTCGTCGATCGCAGGCGTGTTGTCGGCGATGAGGCCCGGCCCGCCGATCGCCGCGTACTGTTCTATCCGCTCCGCGTACGGGCCATCCACCAACCCGCCGCTGCCGTACGGTTCGACCTCCCAGGAGCGGCCGTCCTCCAGGGTGATGCGGACCTTCGACGGCGTGCCGTCCAGATTGCACGTGGCCGTCGCCGTCGCGGTGTGCACTTGCTTCACCTCGGGCGCGGTGGCGTTGAAGTCGAACTCCGGATCGACGGTCATCTCCTCTGCCGACATCGTGGTGAACAGCCGGGTCAGATACGGCCGGTGCTCGAGGATCTCCCGCGCATGGAGCAGCGGCTCGACGATGGTGGTCTGCAGCTCCTGGGCGAACCCGGCGGCGTCGAAGGGGAGCCGGTTCGGATCGTTGTCGATGTCCGAACGGTACTGCTCGATCGAGTTGTAGAACTGCTGCGGCGTCACGATCCCCTCGAGCGCTTTGGGGAGCGGGATGTACTTCTGGAACATGGCGAAGATCGCCCCGTCCCCGCGGGGGAAGTTCTGCGCGAAGAGCGCGAGCGTGAAGTCCACCGGGTGCGTCTTCTGCGCGAGGATGCTGGTGTCCAGCGACGGGCCGGGCAGCATCCACTCCGGCGGGTTGGCGAACGGCGCGCTCGGGCCGGCGTATTCGGTGAGGAAGGCGCGGCCGCCGGCCTCGTCCACCGCGCGCGAGGCGACCTCGAGGTAGTTCGAGGCGCCGCGCAGCCAGTCGATCCGCGTCTCGTTGATGAGCGCGTGGCGGTAGTTCACCGGCACCGCGCGGTGCTCGGCGAAGACGTACGCGGTGATCGGCAGATCCGGCCGCGTGGCGACGGCAGTCAGGCGGATCGGGATGCACGGGAGCGCGCCTCCGAAGTCGATGGCGATCGGCCGGAGCTCGCCCACGGAGCGATCCTTCTGCAGCTTGAGGGCGAGGAAGTTGTAGCCCTGGCCCAAGTAGGGATCGAGCACCGACGGATCGGCCAGCGTGTAGCCGTTGTCCTTCAGCCAGCCCGCCAGAAGCTGCCGATCGTCCGCGGCGAGCACCACCGAGTCGTACGGTCCGACCTGTCCCTGATAGAGCACCGTGACGCCGCTGGTGCCGGCGTCCGCGTTGGCACCAGGCGGATACCCTTTGGCGGCGGCGTCGACCAGGATGGCCTGTTCCCAGCAGCTGTTCTGATCCCACTGCAGCTGGAAGGACGGCTGGGTCGCCTGGCGGACGTACTGGAGGAACTGGGGCGAAGAGACCTTCAAGGTGGGCACGCCGTGGACCGGCACCACCCAGGAGAAGTCCGTCGCCTCGCCGGCGTACTGGATGCCGATGTGCGCTTCGACCTTGCCGTCACCGATGTCGAAGACGATGTCCTCGCCGCTCTGGAGGATCGGAACGTTGCTGCAGAAGAAGCCGCCACACGCCTCCGTCCGTCCTGGCGACAACAGCAGCGCCGCACAGCACAGCGTCCCCAGTGACAAGGTGAACGTCCGCATCCGGACCTCCCGGGAAGAGCAGATCTTTGTACCACCGCCGCCGCGATGCCCACAGCCCACCTCGGCGAAGACCGCCGGCCGAAAACGCTCTCCGATGCCGCACATCGGCTACAACCCGCGCGTGCCACGAAGGGTCGTCCTCGTTTTGCCAGCGCTGACCGCCGCGCTCGCCGCCTCCGCGTGCATCACCGCGCCACCGAAGGATCAGCCGCTGGTGAAGGAGCTGCGGATCGAAGGCACCCATCAGGTCTCCGAGGGCGACATCAAGGATCGGATTCTCACCACCGAGCCGTCGTTCCCGTGGGAGTTCGAGGTCTTCGACCCCAACGCGTGGCAGGCCGATCTCCGCCGCATCGAGCGGTACTACGAGACGCAGGGCTACTTCCAGGCGCGGGTGGTGGAGGACGAGATCATCCCCGAGGACGATTCGGTCCGGCTGCGGGTGCGCGTCCTGGAGGGCGAACCCACGCGCATCGCGGAGATCCGCATCGAAGGCCTGGACGCGCTGACCGAACCGCAGCGCGTCATCGCGCTACAGGGCTTCCCGCTCCGCGAGGGGGAGATCTTCAAGGAAGACGTGTGGGCGGACGTGAAGCCGACGCTGCAGTCGCGGCTCCGGGAGATGGGCTACGCCGAGGCGGTGGTGGACGGGACGGTGGAGGTGGACGTGGACACCCACCTCGCGCGGGTGCTCATCCAGGCCACGCCGGGCCAGCGCTACCGCTTCGACGAGATCTTCGTCGCGACGGACGCGAACCCGAAGGTCCCGCCGAAGTGGATCGTCGAGGAGGCGCGCAGGGCCATCGCGAAGGGCCAGTGGTACAGCGAGTCCGCGCTCGCCGAGGCGCAGTCCCGCGTCTTCAAGATGGGCGTGTTCGGCGGCGTGAAGGTGAACCGCGGCGCCGCCAACCGCGCGGCGGGCACGGTGCCGGTGGTGATCGACGTGCGCGAGGCGCCGTTCCGCACCATCCGCTACGGCTTCGGTATCGGCATCGACCCGTCGCGCCAGGAAGGCCGCGTGCTGGGCGAGTACGTCAACCGCAACTTCTTCGGCAGCCTCCGCCAGTTCTCCGCGAAGCTGCGCGTGGGCTACGCCTTCATCCCGTCGGTGATCGACGTGGTGTTCAACAACACCGCGGTCACCCACTTCCAGGATCCGCTCGCATCGCTGCAGCTCGACTTCTCGCAGCCGCGCATCCTGCTCCCTTCGCTCAAGTACTTCGCCTCCCTGGAGGGCGAGCTGCGCCCGGAGCAGGCGTACGCGGTGGTGGGCGGGCAGGCGAAGACCGGCGTGGCCTGGTCGCCGGTGCCGTCGCTGGTGGGCCAGCTCTCCTACAACTTCGAGGCGTACCACTTCACCCGCGGGGTGGCCGGAATCGGCGGACAGCGGCCGCTGCTCGCGTTCGGGTGCGACGACGATCCGTGCGTGCTGTCCTTCGTGGAGGCGCAGCTCGAATACGACCGGCGGATGCGGATGACCACCGCGGGCCTGCGGCCGGATCCGGTGGATCCCGCGCGCGGCTACTACCTCGGGCTCTCGCTGCAGGCCGGCGGCGGGCCGCTGGGCGGGTCCTTCCAGTACGTGCGCATCACGCCCGAGGTGCGCGGCTACATCTCCTTCCTCGAGAACGAACGCCTCACGCTCGCGGCGCGGGTGCGAGCCGGCACGCTGATCTCCGAACAGGAGTCGCCGATCGTCTCGCGCTTCTACGTGGGCGGCGGCACGTCGATGCGGGGCTACGGCAACCGGCGCCTCTCGCCGCTTCTGCTCGTCCCGCCCGACGTCGAGAACGGCACCCTCCGCTGCCAGTCGAACGATCCGGACGTGGATCCGTGCCAGACGATCGCGCCGGTGGGCCGCACCATCGGGGATGTGGTGCCGATCGGCGGCGAGCGGATGTTCGAGGGTTCGCTGGAGGCGCGCTACCGGTTCAACGAGGACTTCGTGTTCGCCGCGTTCTTCGACACCGGCTTCAACAACCGGGCCGACCGTCTGGGAAACGACATCACGTGGAGCAACGCGCCTGCCTACTTTGCGACCTGGCTCCAGTACGCGGTGGGGCTGGGCGTCCGCTACGTCACCCTGGTGGGGCCGATCCGGGTGGATCTCGCGTACCGGCTGCCGTTTGGAACACCGCCCCGAGTCTATGAGTTGCCGGGGACGTCGCTGGTGCCCCCGCCGGGTGGCGGGTGCTTCGGGCTGGGCGAGACACAGCGTGGACCGACGGTGAATCCCGAGGGCCGCTGTTCGTTGCACATCTCAATCGGAGAGGCGTTTTGAAGCGGGTGCTCCGCAGGTTCGCGCTGGTCGTACTGACGGTCATCGCGTTCGTGCTCCTGCTCACGGTGGGCGCGTGGTTCTTCCTCCACACCGGCCCCGGCGAGCGGTTCGCGCGGCAGCGCGTGGTGGACTCGCTCCATCAGGTGCTGCCGGGCAACGTGGACATCGGCCGGCTCACGCTGTCGGGGAACACCATCGTCCTGCTGAACGTGGCGCTCTATGACCCCGAGGGCATCCGGGTGGCGTGGATCCCCCGCCTCGAGGTGACGTTCAGCGTCTTCAACCTGGTGCAGGCGAACGTCGATCTCTCGAAGATGCGGATCGAACAGCCCGAACTGCACCTGGTGCTGGACGAACGCGGCCTGAACCTGGTGCGCGCGCTGCAGAAGGAACGCCCCACGCCCACGGAGCCGGGCGAACCGTCGACGGCGCTGGTCCACGTGCGCGACCTACAGATCGACGGCGCGACGGTGGACTTCGAGCAGTCCACTCTCCCCGACTTGGCGCCGCGCGCCCGCGTGGAGGCGCTCTCCGTCCGCGGGAGCTTCGATCTCGTGGGCGCGGAGCAGCGGATCGCCGGACACCTCGAGCTCGGCGGGACGGTGACGTCTCCCGTCAAAGGTCCGCTCTCCCTGCGCGCGGATCTGCACCAATTGAAAGAGACCCTGGACGCCTCCTCCACGCTCGAGCTGGCGGGCGCCGCGCTCGACGCGAAGGCACACCTCGACGGCACCGAGCGCGCCCGCGTCGACCTCGGCAAGCTGGCCGCGCCCGAGAAGACGGTGAAGGCGTTCTTCCCCGCCTGGCCGCTCGTCGCGCCGCTGGCGCTGAACGGCAGCGTCGATCGCCGGGGCAACCTCGCCACGCTCGATCTCCACGCCAGCGCCGCCGGCGCGCGGGTGGATGTGGGCGGCGGAGTCGACGTGGCGAAGCTGCGCGCCGAAGGGCTCACCGTCGACGCGAGCGGCGTGGACTTCTCGAAGCTGGTCGAGAAGGGCCCGACGTCGGACGTGACGCTCACCCTGCGCGCCACAGGCGGGGGCACGTCGCTCAAGACGCTTCAGGGAACCCTCTCGCTCTCGGTGCCGAAGGCGGGGCTCGAAGGGCAGACGCTCGGGCCGATCGCTCTGGAAGCTTCGGCGGACGAGGGTCGGTTCGAGATCGCCAAGCTGCGCGCCCAGCTCCCCGGCGCCTCGCTGACGGCACACGGTTCGGGGACGCTCGAGCACGTGTCGGTCACCGGCGGGCTGGAGGCGACGGACCTCGGGCTGTTGGGTCGCACCGTCGGCCGCATCCTCCGGCCGGAAGGCCTGCCGCTCTCCGGAACGGGCGCGCTGCGCTTTGCGGTCAAGGGCCCGCCCGAGCACCCGGGCGTCTCGGTGGACGGCACCTTCGCGTCGCTGCAGTACGAGTCGTACCAGGCGAGCGGGCTCTCTTTGACCGCCACCGTGCCCGACGTGCTGCAGCCGCTGGACGCCAACGCAGACCTTCGGGCGCGCGCGCTGCGCATCGGCGAGCGCCTCTTCCGCGACGTCCGCACGCAGCTCGTCAACCGCGGCCGCGCGCTCACCGCCGACGTCTCGGCGCAGGGATTCGCCGACGTGTCGCTCCACCTCGAAGGGACGCGGGACGAGGGCGGCGAGGGCCTTGCGCTTTCGGAGATGGAGCTGCGCTACCCGGAGGCGATCTGGAAGCTGCAGCGGCCCTCGCACGTGAGCTGGGGCCCGAAGGGCACGCAGGTGGACGAGCTGGTGCTCGAGTCGGGGCGGCAGCGGATCACCGTGGACGGCGGCGTGCGCGGCGTTGGGCTGGACTTCCGCGCGCTGGTGGAGAACCTCGATCTGCAGAAGCTGCCGAAGGCGGCCATCCCCGGAGATCTCGGCCTCGGCGGCCAGGTCGACGCGAAGATCGCCGCCGCGGGGACCACCTCGCACCCGTCGGTCACCGCGCAGGTGCGCGTCCGCGACGGCCGGGTGAAGACCTTCGAGGATGTCGACGTCGAGCTGGACGCGAGGTGGGCGAAGGATCGCGCCAGCGGCGAAGTGAAGATGCTGGCCCTCAACAGCGGCGTGATGGGCCACTTCGACGTGCCGACCGTCGGGCTTCTAGAGGGCGCCGATCGCCCCGTCGCGATCGACCTCGCGGTCCAGAAGACGCGGTTGGAGGCGCTCTTCGCGGCGCTGAAGGTGCAGACGGGGCTGCGCGGCGACGCCGCGGCGACCATCCACGTGGAAGGCTCGGCGAAGGATCCGCGCGTGCGGATCGCCGTCGACAGCGATCATCTGCAGCAGGTGTCCGGTCCGCCGGCGGACCTCGACCTCGTCGTGGAGAGCACGAAGGACGGACCGCTGGTCGCCCGCATCGACCTCGACACCATGGGGAGCCACAGCTACCTGCTCCTGACCACGCCGTGGCGCGCGGTGCGGTTCATCCGGGGGCCGGTGACCGGCGAGATGTTCCTCACCGAGCCGGTGCATCTGGAGGGCGCGTTCCGCGAGGTTCCCCTCGAAGCGCTCGCCGCCTGGGGCGTGGTCCACGCCGGCCTGCAGGGCAAGGCGTCCCTCACCCTCGAAGCAGAGGGCGCGGTGCGCTCGCCGACCGGGAAGGTCCACCTGGCGATCCGCGGCGCCACCGACGGACGGATCAAGCCCTTCGACGCGTTCGCCACCGTGACCGCGGAGGAACGAAAGGTGGCGTTTACCCTCACCGCGCTGCGCGGGCAGACGCGGATGGCGGATCTCGGCGCCAGCTTCGCCGAAGGGCTGGGCGGCCTGATCGCGGGCAGCGATCCGGAGAAGGTCCAGCTCGAGGTGGAGGGAGACCTGGGGCCGGTGATGCTCTCCGAGCTGCGTTCTTTGACCCGCACCGCTCCGCCGGATCCCGAGGCGCGCGAGCCCGAAGGCGTCATCACCGCGACCGTGCGCGCCGGCGGCACGCTCGCGGATCCCCGCGCCGAGCTCGCGCTGTTCGCGGACAAGCTCGGGGTGGGCAGCCTGGCGCTGGGCAAGGTCGAGCTGCGCTACCGCTACGCCGACGCGCACTCCACGGCGAAGGTGCTGCTCACCTCCTCCAAAGGCGGCGAGCTGGCCCTCGACGCGAGCACCGCGCTCGACCTCTCGGCGCCCGCGGTGCGGCACGGGCTCGCCTGGAGGGACGCGCCCCTCCAGGCCACGCTGAAAGCGCAGGACTTCGATCCCTCCTTCCTCTCCAACGTCTCGGAGATGGTGCGCGAGCTGGGCGGCCGGCTGGACGCGGACGCGACGGCGCACGGCACGCTGGCCGCGCCGCAGGTGCGCGGGCGGTTGGAGTGGAAGGACGGGCGGCTGGCGCTGATGGGCTACGGCCAGTACCGCAACATCCACCTCGCCTTCGAGGGCACGAACGACGCGATCACGTTGAAGGACCTGAGCGCGCACAGCGGCGGCGGATCGCTCCAGCTCTCCGCGCGCGGCGACCGTAAGGGCACGCAGTACTCGGTCACCGGCCAGGGTGAGTTCACTCACTTCCCGATCATCGTCGACGATCAGCTGCGCGCGCTGCTCTCCGGGCGCATGACGCTGGAGGGCGACGCCTCGAAGGAGCTGGTCTTCATCCGCAACCTCACCATCCCCGAGGCGCACATCGAGCTCCCCGAGGTCCGCACCAAGAACCTTCAGGATCTCGACCGCCGCGACGACATCATCCTCGTCCGCCGCGGCGAACCGCTCTACGCGCGGCGCAAGAAGCAGCAGCCCGCGGCGGCCGGAGGCGGCGCCGAAGCGGGCGAGCCGGGCGCCACGCCCTCGTCGCAGGGCACGCGCTACGCGGTACTGGTGAACGCGCCGCGCAACATCTGGGTCCGCGGCACGGACGTGAACGCGGAGATCGGCCTCTCCGACGGCTTCCGCATCGAATACCAGGACTCGGCGATGCTGTTCGGCGAGGTGCGGTTCATCCGCGGCCGCGTGGACGTGCTCGGGCGCCGGTTCGACGTGTTGAAGGATTCCCAGGTGCGCTTCGCGGGACCGGTGAAGCTGCCGTACATCAACATCACCGCCGAGCACGGGAACGAGCGCGAGAACGTCACCGTGTACACGACCATCCGCGGCCAGGGCTCGGACGTGACCATCAAGGTGTCCTCCACCCCCGCCCTCTCCGAGTCGGAGATCTACACGCTGCTCGCCACAGGGCGGCGCACGCTCAAGCGTGGGTCCGGCTCGTCGATGACGGGCGCCGAAGCGGCTTCGGTCGTCGGCGCGTACGCGGCGTCGCAGGTGAAGAAGGTGCTGGCGACGAAGGTGCCGCTGGACGTGCTGTCGATCGAAGCCGGCGCGGAGGGGCTGGCGGACGCCACGCTGGAGGCGGGCACCTACGTGACCGACAAGATCTACGTGGGCTCCATCTACCGGCTGGGCGCGGATCCGGAGAAGTACGAGAACGCGGCGGGGTTCCGGCTGGAGTATCAAATCACCCCGCGCTGGAGCTTCGAGACGGAGTACGGGACCGCGCGCTCGGGCGGGGCGGACCTGATCTGGAGCCGCGACTACTGAGGTGGACGGGCTGCGCCACGGCCCGGCGTTGCGCCCGCGCGGCCGATTCGGCGCATCTTTGAGGGGAGATGCCGGACTGGTTCCACGCTTCCGGATATGGGCTTGCGCGCTGGGTGCTCCAGCGCGGGCTGGCGTTCGTCTACCTGATCGCCTTCCTGGTGGCGCTAGGGCAGTTCCCGGCGCTCCTCGGCGAGCGCGGCCTGCTCCCGGTCCCGCGGTTCCTCCAACGCACGCGCTTCTGGGACTCCCCGAGCCTCTTCCACCTGCACTACTCGGACCGGATGCTGGCGGGCGTCTCGGTGACGGGAATCGTCCTGTCGCTCGTCATCCTGCTCGGGTTCCCCGACCGCTGGCCGATCGCTCTGACAGTGGGCCTCTGGCTCCTGCTCTGGGCGCTGTATTTGTCCGTCGTCAACGTCGGGCAGACGTTCTACGCCTTCGGGTGGGAGTCCCTTCTGTGCGAGGCGGGCTTTCTGGCCGCCTTCCTCGGCCCGGCGTGGACCGCGGTGCCGGCGCCGGTGATCTGGCTCTTCCGCTGGCTGCTCTTCCGCGTCGAGTTCGGCGCCGGGTTGATCAAGCTCCGCGGCGACCCCTGCTGGCGCAACCTCACCTGCCTCGACTACCACCACGAGACCCAGCCGATGCCGGGGCCGCTCTCCTGGTACTTCCATCACCTCCCGAAGCCGCTGCACCGGTGCGAGGTCCTGGGCTCACACTTCGCACAGCTCGTCGCGCCCGCGCTGCTGTTCGCGCCCCAGCCGATCGCCACCGGTTCGGCGCTGGTCATCATCATCACCCAGTCGTGGCTGGTGCTCAGCGGCAACTACTCGTGGCTGAACCTGACGACGATCCTGCTCGCGTTCCCGGCCATCGACGATCGCGCCCTCGGGCGGGTGCTGCCTCTGGACCTGCCGGCGACCACGGTGGCGGCCGGCTTCGACTGGGTCGTGGCCGCGCTCACGCTCTTGCTTCTGGCGCTCTCATGGAGACCGGCGCGGAATCTCGTCTCCTCCACGCAGCTGATGAACGCCAGCTTCGAACCGTTCCGGCTGGTCAATACCTACGGCGCCTTCGGCAGCGTGACGAAGGAGCGGCGGGAGGTGGTGATCGAAGGCACTTCCGACGACGACCCTTCGGACGACTCGGAGTGGCGCGAATACGGCTTCAAGGGCAAGCCGGGCGATCCGAAGCGTCGTCCGCGGCAGTTCGCGCCGTATCACCTGCGGCTGGATTGGCTGATGTGGTTCGCCGCGCTCTCTCCGGCGTACGCGGCGTCGTGGTTCCTGCCTTTCGTGGAGAAGCTGCTCGAGAACGACCGCGCGACGCTGAAGCTGCTCCGGCACAATCCGTTCCCGGACGCACCGCCGAAGGCGATTCGCGCCGTGCTGTACCGATACCGGTACTCCACCCGGCGCGAGCGCCGCGAAACCGGCGCGTGGTGGGTCCGAACGCGGGTGCGAACGTTTCTCCCGCCAATTCAGCTCCAGGTGGGGGAACCAGCGTCCTCCGCCTCGGCTGGCTCAGACTCCTCTTCTCGACATGTCGAATGAAGCCCGGCGCCCGGCCGATCGGCCGCCGCCAGGGAGTCGGCTGCCCGGCGCGCAACGCCTTACGGCAGCCGGGCGCCCACTCGGATGCCGGGAATTTGCCTGAGCACGCTCCGGGCGGCGTTGTAGCCGCACATGCCGTGCACCCCCGCGCCGGGAGGCGTGGACGCGGAGCAGAGATAGATGCCGTCGGCCGGCGTCGCGTACGGATCGACCGAGAGCGCCGGGCGCAGAAAGAGCTGCAGCCCGTCGTTCGCGCCGCCGGCGATGTCGCCGCCGAGGCAGTTCGCGTTGTGCTGCTCCACGTCCCGGCAGCTCATCGTCGACCGCGCCAGCACCACGTCGCGGAAGCCGGGTGCGAAGCGTTCGAGCTGCGCTTCGATCCGCGCGGTCATGTCCTCGGTCGAGCCGTTCGGCACATGGCAGTACGCCCAGAGCGTGTGCCGGCCTTCAGGGGCGCGCGAGGGGTCGAAGAGGCTCGGCTGCGCCACCAGCACGAACGGGCGCTCCGGGTGGCGGCCCGCGGTGACCTCCGCTTCGCTGGACGCAATCTCCTCGAACGTGCCGCCCACGTGCACGGTCCCCGCGCGGCGGCACTCGGGCGCGCGCCACGGCACGGGCGCGGAGAGTGCGTAGTCGATTTTGAAGATCCCCGGCCCACGGCGGAAGCGGCGGAGCCGGCGGCGGAAGCGCTCCGGGAGCCTGCTCCCGGCGATCTGCTCGAGCCCCTGCGTGGACGTATCGAACAGGTACGCCCGCGCCCGGCCGAGTTGGTCCATGGCGCGGATCCGATCGCCCACCACGAGCTCGCCGCCGTGCGCGCGCAGCACCGACACCAGCGCGTCCGCGATCCGCTGCGACCCTCCGCGCGGGAGCGGCCAACCCTCTCCATGCGCGGTGATCCCGAAGAGCAGCGCGAAGGAGGCAGTGAACGGCGCGTCCAGCGGCAAAAACGCGTGCGCGGCCAGACCGGCAAGCAACGCCCGAACCCGGACGCCCTCGAAGGCCTCCGCCAGGCCCGCGGCGGAGCGCACGGCGTGCAGCCCGAAGCGCGCCGTCGTCAGCGGATGCCGCGGAACGCGCACCAGCGGCTGGAGGATGTCCCCGTAGAGCTCGCGACGGCGTTCCACGAGTGGGCCGATGAGCCGCCGGTACCTCGCGCCGTCGTCCCTCCCCAGCTGCGCAGCGGTGTCGTCGATGGAGCGCACGAGGGCCACCGCAGTCCCGTCGTCCAGCGGGTGGGCGACGTCGACCTCCGGGAAAATCCACTCCAGCCCCTGCTGCGCGAGCCCGAGCTCGCGGAACGCGGGCGACGCCACCGCCAGCGGGTGGATCGCCGAGCACACGTCGTGGACGAACCCAGGCAGCGTGAGCCCGGCGGAGCGCGTGCCGCCACCGGCCACCGGCTGGGCTTCGTGGACGCGGACCGTCAGCCCTGCGCGGGCGAGCACGGCGGCGGCCGTCAGCCCGTTCGGCCCACTGCCCACCACGACGGCGTCCACTTCCTCCAAGCCTCCCTGCATGACGTCTCCCATCGTCGAACATGGGGCGCCCCGCGCGACCGGACACCTCGCGGTTGTCTGTCGCCCCGGGTTCTGCTTTGAGCATCGCGCATGTCCGACGACTGGCAGCCCGGTCCCGACAACCCGCCCTGGCGCGCCCTCGGGGGCACCGAAGCGGTGAAGGCGCTCGCGGAGCGCTTCTACGACGCGATGGAGCGCACCGAACCGGCGCTGGCCGCGCTACACAAGCGCGACGCGCAGGGCAAGGTGGACCGCGGCAGCCGCGAGCGTTTCGGGCTCTTCCTCGTCGGCTGGCTCGGCGGACCACAGGACTACATGGCGCAGTACGGGCACCCGCGGCTTCGGATGCGGCACGCGCACGTGCCCATCGACTCGAAGATGCGCGACGCCTGGCTGCGGAGCATGGCGATCGCTCTCGACGAAACCGGCGTCACCGGTAGCTTGCGCGCGTTCCTCGACGCGCGCTTCGCGCAGGTGGCGGACTTCCTCCGCAACGTGCCGGACGAAGAGCAGGAAGAGCAGGCCGCGGGCTGATTACACGGCGGGCGGCTGCTGTTCGTCGGCGGCCTCCAGGAGCCCGCCCTGCTCGAGCCGCTGCATCGCGCTGCGCATCCGCGCCTCGGCGTCCTCCAGCGCCGCAGCGTCCACGCGCTCCCGGAGCGCGGGCAGCACCGTCCTCTCCTCCTCAGCGACGTGGCGTTGGACAACCTCTTCGAGCTGCGCGGTCACCGTACCGAGGCGCGGATCGCGCCGCTTCATCGAGAGGATCTCGGAGATGAGCCGCTTCATCTCGTCGTGCTCGTGCAGCGAGCGGATGACCTCGCCCTCCAGGCCGTGCGCACGCAGGAGCGGATAGACGAACTGCTCCTCCAGCGCGGCGTGGAGCGTGAGCGCCTCGGTGAGCCGCCCGAGCAGCGCGACCTTGTCGCTCTCCGGGTTGGTGCGGAGCCGTTCGAAGAGGGCCTCCGCTTCACGGTGCTGCTGCATGAGAAGGTCGATCGCCGCCATCGTGGCTCCTTGTCTTTGGGGCATGCCCGCGCTTGCCCAAAGGTGAGGACGCTTCGCCGGGCCACAATGGAGAAAATGCAGCCCCGTCGGGCACAGGACGCATGCCGCGCCCCACACCGGTCCGGCGACTGACCGCCCGGCCCGGGCCGCGCGCGGCTACCGCTGGGTCCGCCGCCTCGCCCGTTCGCGCGCCATGTCCAGCGCGCTCACGATGCCCGCATCCTTCTTCGGTTCGCTCGCCGCGGGGGCGGGAGCCACCGCCACGACGCCCGCTTCCGGTGGCACCTCCGACGGCGGAACCGGAACCGCGGCGCCAGGCCCGGCGGAGGGCGAGCGGCCGGGACGCTCTGCGCTCTTCCGCGGCGCCGTGCGCCTGGCCATCTGCGCGGGCTGCTGCAGCACGGCGCGGAGCGCATGGTCGGTGAGCTCCGCGACGCGCTCGGGGCGGCCGGCGAGGAACCGCCGCACGAAGACCTCCGCCAGCAACATCAGGAGCGCGACGGTGACCAGCACGGGTGCGAGCGGCACCGGCGCCTCGGACTCGAGCGCGTTCTGGAAGAGCCCGGTCATCGACAGCCGCTCCACGCCGCCGGAAAGCAGCGCGAGCGCCCCCAGCGTCGCCTTCCCCTCCTTCGCCGATCCGGGCTCGAACTCCGGTGCGTACGGCAGCGCCACCGGCGGCGCGCGCACCACGCGGTTTCCCAGCTTCACCACCGGGTGGTAGCTGCCCGGCCCGGGCAGGGTGAAGTGCGCGCCGAGGCGGTCCTCGTCCTCCCATCTCATCGCTAGCTCCGCCGGCGCGCCGCTGCCGTCCCCGCTCAGGATGAGCACCTTCGGATCCAGCTCCGCCGGGGCGTGGTCTGGATCGAAGTCGAGCGTGACGTGGAGATCGTTCCCGTGGCGGGTGGCTCGGGCCACGAAGTCGCGTGCCTCGGGCGGCTGCGGCGGCATCGTCCAGCGCACCATCTGCTCAATCAGCGCGCGGTAGCCGCGCCAGTCGCGGATGGGTCCGGTGTACTCGCCGTCGGCCTCGGCGGTGAAGGCGACCACCCGTCCCGTCCCCTTCGGCCAGAAGGCGAGGATCGGCGCCTCGTTGTCATCGCTCGAGCGCAGCGCCACCGAGGCCTGGGGCTTTAGGTACGTCAGGTTGTAACCGCCGACGGTGGGCCACTCGTCGCGCGGGACCTTCCCGAGCAGCGTGAGATCGCCGCCCGGCTTCACCGCGACCGGCGCGTCCACGAATGCCGCGCGCGCCACGGCGATCGTCTCCTGGCTGAAGATGCGCGGCAGCGACGTCGCGTCCTCCGCGAAGTAGATCCGCCCGCCGCCGAGGGTGGCCACCTCCTGCAGAAGCGCGGCGTCCGAATCGGTCGGCTTGCCCATGCCGATCACCGACACCGTCACGTTTCTGGCGCGCAGCTCCGCGAGGATGTCCTTGTAGCGGCCGGGCTCCTCCGAGTCGTTGGCGTCGGCGAACAGCACCACGTGCCGCGTCGCCTTGTGGCTCTCGAGGATCTTCCGGCGTCCCTCCTCCAGCGCCACGCCCACGTAGATGCCGCCGCCGCCGGAGAACGCCTGCGCCACCTTGTTGTAGGGCAGGCCGTCCTTCACCGCGGTCATCGGCACGAGCTCGTGTACCTCGGTGTCGACCACGTCCACCGAGGCTTCGTCCTCCTCGTTGAGGAGCTGCAGCGCCGCGACCGCGCCCTCGCCGGCGAGCTGCATCTTGGTGCGCCCATCCGGCACGGTGACGCCCATCGAGCACGAGCAGTCCATCAGGATGGACATGGCGATCGCCGCCTTGCGCTGCTCCTGCCGCATCTCCAGCGACACCGGCAGAAGATCCTCCACCGGCGAACGCCGGTAGCCGCCCTCGCCGAAGGACTTGCGGCCGCCGGTCATCACCAGCCCGCCGCCGGCCTCCTTCACGTACTGCGAGATGACCTGCAGCCCGCTCTCCGAGAGCGCGCTGGCGTCCACGTTCTCCAGCACGAGCGCGCCCACGCCCTCCAGGTCCGCCATCGACAACGGGCCGGGCGGCTTCACTTCGCAGTCGATGCCCACCTCCCGCACGGTGCGCGCCAGAAGGCCGCCCCCGCCCTGCGCGCTCACCAAAAGCACGCGCGGCGGACCCTCCACGCGCAGCACCGCGCGGCCGACGTCGTTCTCCACCACCTGATCGACCGGCGTCTCCACCTCGAGCGCGTAGGAGGCGACGCCGGGCTTGTCGATCAGATCGCGGAAGGTGAGCAGGTTCGGCCCGGGCTCGAAGCGATAGGGCCCCTTGACCAGCGGCTGGCCGTTGCGCAGAAGCAGCACCGTGCCCTGCACCGCCTCGGTGGCGTGCACCGTGGCCGTGAGTTGGAACGGCTCCTTCACCGCGACCGACGAAGGCACGTCCAGCGCGGTCACCGCGAGATCGACGCCCGAGGTCTCGCGCGCGAGGTACCGGTAGTCGATGGCGATGCCGCGCGCGGACAGCCGCCGGGCCGCGCCGCGTGGATCGGCGCCGGTGGCCCGGCCGTCGGAGATGACCAGCACCCGCCCGGTCCGGTCCCGGGGGATCAGATCCCACGCGCGGTCCAGCGCGGACGCGAGGTCGGACGCGTCCGGATCCACCGTCTGCGTGAAGCCGGCAAAGCGCGCGCCCCCCGCCGGAGCCACCTCCACCCGCGGCTCGCGCCCGAAGGAGATGACACCCACGCGATCGCCCGGACGACGCTCGCGCCAGGCCAGCTCGATCAGCTCCTGCGCCTGCGCCTCGGCCCCCGGCGGCATGGAACGGCTGCGATCGACGAGGATGACCAGATCGCTCCCCGCGCTCCGGCGCACCCACTGCGGCCGCGCCAGCGCCAGCACGAGAACCACCACCAGCGCCACGCGCAGCCACATCGGCGGGCCGGGCACGCGGCCGGTGCGCCAGAGCAGAAGCCCCAGGGGGATCAGCAGCAGCAGCGCCTGCGGAAAGTCGAGCCTCATACCCGCCACACGATCCAGACGATGAACGCCGCTACCGACGAGCCGATGCAGCAGAGCGCCGGCACGTACTTGCTGCCGCGCGCGTCGCGCTCGTTGTGGCGCGCGAGGAAGTCGACGGCCAACTCCAGCGCCAGCATCCCGAAGCCCACGATGCCCCAGGTCCACGCGCCCAGGCCGACCGGGAACGACGGCGGGTGCTTCGCGAGCACCAGGCCGATCCCGTACATCACCCCGAAGCCCATGGGGGCGCCGATCGCCAGCCCGCCGAGCACAAGGAACGTGGTCAAGGCGTCCACCGCGCGGTCGATCTTCCCGCCGAAGGACATCGCCCCCGCGAACATCGCGCCGGCGAGCAACAGCACGGTCCAGGCGGACCCGAGCACGATCGCCGCGGCGATCTGCAGCACGTCGACGCCGTTGAGGTAGTAGCAGAAGAGCAGAAACGGCACCGCCGCCGACGCGTAGAGGGCGGACTGCAGGCAGTACGCGAGCAGCTTGCCGTGCAATAGCCGCCGCGCGCCCAGGCCGGTGAGTGTCAGAAGCTCCCAGCCCGCGTCGTTCCGTTCGCGCAACAGCGACAGGTACCCGGTGAACGGGACGATGAGGAACTGCACCGCCGAGACGCACAGCAGGTACGCGACGATCGCTTGACCGCCGTTCATCCGGGCGTTCTCGTCGCGGATCTCGAGCCAGACGCCCACGGAGATCGCCAGCGACGCGAGCAGGGTGAGCGCGAACGAGGCCCAGAAGCTGCGGGTGCGCAGGCCCTGGCGGATGTCCTTCACCACCGCCGGGTTGACGAGGTCCGACCACGCATCGAGCTGCTGGCGCCAGTCGGCCCGCGGGGGCGGCGGCGCGGAGGTGATGGCGGTCACGAAAGCGCCTCCCTCCGCCCCTTCGCCGGTTCGAAGACGCGCCGGCCAGAGGTGAGCGCGAAGTCGATCATCAACAGCGCCAGGAACGCCACCAGCGCCCACGGCGCGCGCTCGTGCGAGGCCTTGTGGGTGGCGAGGGCCCCTGCGCTGGCCTCGCGCAGCCCGGCGCCGCGATCGCGCAGATCCGACTCGCGCGGATCCACCGCGAGGTCTTCGAGCGCGTCGGCCACTTCGCCGTCACGCAGAAGCTCGTAGCGGCCCGGCTGCGCCGGCGCCGGCATCAGCACCGGACCGGAGCCGAAGATGGGTCGCGTGCCATCCGGTCCGCGCAGCACATTCTGGTGGCCCGCCTCCACCACCACCGGGATTTCCTCTCCGAGCACGAGGTGCCGGCGCGGAAAACCGGGCAAGGACGCGCGCGCGCGCCGGACGAGGTTGCCCATCAACACCGGCCACGCGGGCGTGCGCTGCAGGTTCGAGCGCGCGAGCGCGATGTTGAAGTGCAGCCGCCCCGAGTCGTCCTCGGACAGCAGCACCGTCCCGCCGGCGGACAGCAGCGGATGCCCGGGCGGGTTCTCGCCCGCGGTCCACACCACGCCGCCCAGCTGCACGTCCTCCAACACCGGGTGGCCACGCTCGGCGAAGAACGGCCCCACGAAGGTGCGCTGCGTCCCGGGCGCGCCGAAGGTGACGTTGCCCGCCCCGTCCCGCGGTCCGAACGCGAGCGCTCCGTTCTGACCCACCTCCGCCACACCGGGCGCGACCTTCACAAACCGGTCGATCGCCGCGCGCGTCGCCACGTCCACGCCCTCCACCGAGATGCCCACCACCCGCGGCGGCGAAGGAAGAAGCAGGACCGTGCCGTCCTCCGGCAGCGCGTCCTCGGGTAGCGCGACCGTCACCGCGCCCACGTTCTTCAGCCCGGCGACGAGCAGCGCGCTCCCGCCCGCCGGCACTTCCAGCGTGTGTTCCTGGACGATGGGCGCGCCCTGCTCTACCGCGCCCGACAGGTGCACCGGAATCCGGCGCGCTTCACCACCGAAGTTCGCGACCCGGACCGACAGCCGCGCCAGCACGCCCTCGTCGGTTCGCTGCGCGGCGACGATCGCCGCGTTCTCCCGCGCCTCGCCCAGCGCGCGGACCTCCACCTCCGGAGGGAGCGACGCCGCGTCCGGCAGAGCGTCGGTGATGGCCACGAGCCGCTCGCCCGGGCCCGAAAGCTCGCGCGCGAGCAGAAGCGCCGGCTGAAGATCGTGCGCGGCGCCCATCGGGTGCCAGGACCCGAGCGCCGCCAGCGCACGGGAGGTCTTCTCCGCCGGCCCGGCCAGCACGCGCGGCGTCACGCCGCTCTCCACGAGCGTGAGCAGATCCGCGTCCGCCCCGGCGGCCAGCTTCGCCGCCTCCGTCCGCACGCGCTCCGCCACGGTCGTGCCGTCCGCACCACGCGCGGACATCGACATCGAGCCGTCGAGCACGATGACCAGGTGCCGCTGTTCCGCCTGCGCGCCACATCCGAGGTCGGAGAGGAACGCCGCCGCGGCGACCACCGCGAGCAGCTCCAACAGGAGCGACAGCTCGCGCGAGAAGCGCTCCAGCCGCGGGCCCGCCTCGGCGCGCTGGTCCGGCGTGCGCCACAGAAAGAGCGCGCTCACCTGCACCGGCTTCTGCCGGCGGCGGAGGAAGTACGCCGCCACCAGCGGTACGGCTGCGAGCAGCGCGAGCAACCCGAGCGGAGCGCCGAGGCTCATCGCGCCGCCCTCCCCGGCTCCGCACCCGCTCCCTGGACCATGAGCACGCCCACCGGTCCGCGCACGAGCGCTTCCACCGGGACGCCCGCGCTCACGGTGACGAGCGTGGCGCGAACCCGCGCGGCGGCGGCGCGGAGCAGGCGCTGGTGCCCTTCCAGCCGCCGCTGGTACGCGCGCAGAACGGCGGGCGAGAGGATGCGCTCGAGCCGCTCGCCGCTCTCCACGTCCACCAGCTGCGCCCCATAGCCGCCGGTGGGCGAGAGGTCCTCCGGGTCGAGCACCTGCACCAGCGCCAAGGCCGCCGCGCCGCGGGCGATGCGCTCGAGGAAGCGGAAAAAGTCGATCTCGAAGAGGAAGTCGGAGAGGGCTATCCGCAGGCCGCACGACCGCAGCGGCGGTCCGCGCCGCAGCGCCGCGTCGAAGTCGTCGCGTCCATCGAAGGTCAAGGCGCGCAGAACGGCGGTGGCGCCCACAGCACCGGTCCGCTCCGGGCGAGCGCCCGCGGCGATCAGCACCGGCTCCAGCCCTTGCCGCGCGGCGATGCGCGAGAACAGCAGCGCCAGCTCGCGCGTGCGCGCCGCCTTCGCCGGCGTCATCGCCATTGACCTCGAGCCGTCCACCAGCACCTCGACGCGCGGCGCCACCTCGTCCTGGCGGACGCGGAGGATGAGCTCGCCGGTGCGCGCCACGGCGTTCCAGTCGATCTGCCGCAGATCGTCCCCCGGCTGGTACGCGCGGAAGTCGTGGATCTCCATCGACGAGCCGACGGATGCGGCGCGCACCTCGCCCACCTTCCCGCCGTGCGGTCCGCGCGGCAGCGCCAGCTTCGCGCCCTGCGCGGCGCGCTCCACCGCCGCCTCGTCGAGGATGTCGGCCTTCGGATCCAAGCGCGATCAACCTTCCCCGGGCGCGGGACTCTGGGCGGGGCCGAGCCGCGCGGCCTCACGTTCCCTGCGGCCTTCTGCTTCGCGCCAGGCCAGCATCCGGTCCGCCGCGACGGTGAGCAGCAACGCGGCGATCACCAAGACGCCGAGCATCTGCACCGACATCGGAGACTCGTCGCTCCACGGCACCGCGCCGAAGTTCACGGACCCCACCAGCGGGTTGAAGAGGTTGAGCACGGGATCGTCCGGGCGGATCCCCACGAGAAGTCCGATCAGCGGCGGTACACTGGCCGCCAACACGAACACCACCACCGTGAGCACGCGCAGCCCCACCGCCGTGTTGAGCGCGACGAACCCCGACAGCCGCGCCACCACCACCGGAAACGAGAGGAACAGCGCAGCGTAGGCGCCCGTGGCGAGGATGAAGAACAGCCCCGGCTCCGGGTTCGCCGGAAGATCGTCCGCGGCGCCGTAGAGCGCGGTCCAGACGGCGGTGGTGAGCGCGATGAGGGCGATCACGAACCGGAAGCTCCGCACCGCCCCGGGCCGAAGCAGCGACAGCCCCTTCGCACGGAAATGGACCTCGTGGACCGGCTCGGCCCCGCCCAGCATGAACACGCCCACGAGGAAGAGAGCGGCGACGAGCACGCCCTGCCCGGTCATCACGAGCTGGTAGCTGCGGTGTTGCTCGAAGAAGATCCACAGCAACAGCGCCATCGAGCCGGCGATCTGGAAAAGGAGCGCGAGCCGCGGCCCTTTCGCATAGTCCTCGGTGGGCAACGACAGCCGCGCCGCCGCCGCCTGGTACATCAGGTTCCCGAAGCTGATCATCCCCCACAGCGCTGCGGCGATCGCAGGCACGAACCCGTCGTCGTTCATCACCCGGCGGCCGTCGAAGGTCAGCCCGCCGGCGACGCTGAGCCCGAGCGCGGTGGCCGCAAGAAGCAGCGCGAGCAACAGAAAGTGCACCAACCCCCGCCACAGCCGCGACTCCGCCAGCGTCGCCGCGCACACCGACACGCAGGTGAGGAAGACCATGAACGCGGCGCCGAGGGCGATCACCGTGAGGATGGTCGGCAGGTCGATCCCATTCAGGTAGTAGCTGAACAGCATGAACGGCCCCGCCGAACAGCCGTAGAGGAGCGCCTGGGCGAAGAAGGAACCGAACTTGCCGCGGATGATCCGCTTCGCGCCGAGCCCGGTGAGCGAGAGCAGCACCCAGGTCTCCTCCTCGCGCTCGCGGGCCAGAGAGCGGTAAGCGCTGTACGGGATGATGAAGAAGTGCACCAGCCCCAGGCAGAAGAAGTACCCGAAGAAGAAGACCTGGCCCGGGCTGGAGAGGCTCCGCTCCATCGCGGCGGCGTAGGCGACCAGGGAGATGACGAAGCAGGCGAGGAGCATCAGGCCGAAGCACACCCAGAAGACGCGGGTGCGCAGCCCCTGGCGGATCTCCTTGACGATGATCGGATTGAGCCGCTCGGTGAGCGCCTCGACGCGGCGATTCCACTTTGAGGCCGGACGCGCGGCGGCCGTGCCCTCGCTCACGCCACCCTCCCGCGGGTCACCTTCATGAACGCATCCTCCAGATCCGCCTCGTGCACTTGGAACGAGCACACCGGGACGCTTTGCGCCACGAGCGCCTTCAAGAGCTCTGCGGACACCTCGTCCACCCACGACGGTGTGGGCGTGGTGCCGGACGGAAGGGCGATCCGCACACGCAGCCGCGCGCCCGCCGCCACCACCTCCTTCACGTGGGGCTGCTCGAGCAACAGCCGCTCCGCACGTTCGGCGGCCTCGCCCGCGGACAGAAGCCGCAGCTCCAGCTCGCTCTCCGCCGAACCTCCGCGCGAGCTCGCGAGGATCTCCTCCACCGGCCCGGTGGCCAGGAGCCGCCCCTGTTCGATGATGGCGCACGCGTCACACATCTCGGAGAGCTCAGTGAGGATGTGGCTGGAGATGAGGACCGCCTTGCCCTGCTCCCCGAGCGCCTTGAGCAATTCACGCAGCTCGATGCGGGCGCGCGGATCCAGCCCGTCCGCCGGCTCGTCGAGGATGAGCAGCTTGGGGTCGTGGAGCAGCGTGCGCCCCAGCGCGACCCGTTGCTTCATCCCCTTGGACAGCGCGGAGGTGAGCTTGTCGCGAAGCTCGGTGAGCCGCGTGAACTCCATCACCGACTCCACGCGCGCCCGGCGTTCTGCGCCCTTGAGCCCGTAGGCGCGGGCGAAGAAGTCGAGGAACTCGAAGACGGTCATGTCCTCGTAGGTCCCGTAGCGGTCCGGCATGTAGCCGATGAGCGGGCGCGCGCGGTCCGGCTCGTTCACCACCGAGTGGCCGTCGAGGAAGACCTCGCCCCACGTCGGCGTATCCAGCGTGGCGATGATCCGCATCGTGGTGGACTTGCCCGCGCCGTTGGGCCCGATGAAGCCCATGATGACGCCCGGGTCGACGTTGAAGCTGACGTTGTCCACCGCCCGGAACGATCCGAAGTCGCGCGTGAGGTTCTTCACCTCGAGCAGGCTCATCGCTCCACCTCCCCGCGGACCAGGTGCGCGCTCGAGTGGTGTGACAGCCTCAGGCCTCCCACCGGCAACAGCGCCGGCCCCTCGAGCTGCGCGAGGAACTCCCCTTCGCGCAAAGGCTCTCGGATGCGCAGCCCCACGCGGCTGTCGAACCGGCTGTTGAACTCCTGCAGCGACGCGTCCTGGACGGCGGCGCCGGGGGCGACGGGCTCTGCACGCCGGCTCCCGCCGTCGCGGACGTCGCGGACGAAGTAGTCGACCTGATCCACGTTCACGCGCGCGACCGTGATGTCACTGCCGAGCGCGTTCTGCACCTCGATGGATCCATCCCCGAGCCGTTTCACCAGAAGCCGCGCCCGCGTCGGCGCCACGCTGACCACGCCCCACTCGCGGTAGGTGCGAGAGGGGATGAAGTCGGTGTCGAACGTGGCGCCCCGCGTCCAGTCGATGCTGGGGATCTGGTCGCTGTTGTAGTCCACCTGCGGGCCGATGATCGCCGCCAGGACGTCCCAGCTCGCCTCGCCCGGCGCGATGTTCGCGTAGAACGCCTCCATCCCCACGGTGATGGCCCGCTTGTTCTTCCCATCTAGGAGCGTGTACCCCCGCGTGGCGGCGTGGATCGCGAACCCGTCCACCAGGACCGAGTAGCCGACGATCAACAGGCAGGTGACGAACGCGGTGGCGGGGATCGTGAGCAGCAGCATCGGCGGGCCGCGGCGGCGCGCCACCCAGACGCTCCCGGGGCCGATCGCCAGGGTGAAGGCCAGGATGATCAAGAGGAACCTGCCCACCGGCGCCGTCGCCTGCGGAAGCAGAAAGCGCTCCTTTTCGGGGATCGCGTTCCCGGCGCTGCCATAGGCGTAGCGGTTCACGTAGGTCGACGCCGCCACCGGCTTGACGATCTTCTGCGCCAGGGTGAGGTCGGTGTTGAGCGCCAGCGCGCACGCCAGCGGCTCCTCGCTGCACACACGCACGTTGCCGAAACCGTAGGGGTACAGCCCCGGCGCGGCGTCCTTCAGCAGCGGGAAGTACGACGGCAGCGCGCGCGAGGGCCGGGTGACGAACACCGTGCCGCCGGTGGCGGCGTAGGCTTCGATCGCCCGGCACGCGGCGGCGTCCAATTCCTCCGGCGGCGTGAGGAGCACCACCTCGTTGAAGCCCACGTAGGCGGCCAGCTCGGTGGGCGCCTCACCCGGCGGAATGGCGCGCACGTAGGTGGCGTAGGAGTTGTAGTCGGGCGCGCACCGCGCCACGTCCTGGAATTGCTCCTCGGTGCCCAGCGCGAGGATCGCCTGCTGCGCCTGCGTGAAGTAGAGCGACTCCGTTCCGCCTTCTTTGATTCCCTTGGCGCTCGCCTCCAGCACGCCGTACGTCGCGCCCGCAGGGATGGGGATGGTCACCACCTTGCGCGAGGCCGCCGGAACCTCCACCACACGGCGGATGGTCGCCGAGCTGGTGCCGCGGTAGGTGAACTCGAGGCGGACGGTCTCTGCCTCCTTGCCCGAGTTGCGGAGGGCCACCTGCATCGGCATGTAGCCGGACCGCGGGGAGACGGTGCTGTTCTCGGAGGTGACCTGAAGCGTCCCTTCGGCGACGACCACCAGCGGGTGCTGGCCGAAGTTGTAGATGAGGGTGCCATCGTTGGCGCTGACCGGAGGCGACGGCGGCGGCGTCTCCTGAGCCGACGCGCCGCCCGGCGCCAGCCACACGCCGAGCGCCACCACGAGCGCGGCGCACGCGTTACGCACGCACCACCTCCGGCACCGCCTTGAGCAGCTCGTCCACGACCTGCGTGGGAGCGATCTTCTCCAGCGCGGCCTCCCACGAGAGCACCAACCGGTGGTTGAGCACCGGCGCGGCGACCTCGCGCACCTCGTCGAAGCCGACGTTGGGCTTGCCCTTGAGCAGCGCCAGCGCACGCGCGCCGGACGCCATCCCCAGCGCAGCGCGCGGCGAGGCGCCGTAGCGAACGAAGCGCTTCACCGCGTCCGGCGAGTTCTCGTTGCGCGGATCCGTCGCCTCCACCAGCCGGCCGATGTACTGGGCGATCGGCGCGGGGAGGTGCACCCGGTCCGCAGTGGCGAAGAGCGTCGCGAGCGCCTGCGTGTTCTGGAAGACCGGCCCGAGCGCCGGGGGCGCGCCACGGACGCGTTCGGTGAGGATGGTGGCGAGCGTCTTCGCGCCCACCGGCGGGACCTGCACGCGGAAGAGGAAGCGATCCAGCTGCGCCTCGGGGAGCGGATAGGTCCCCTCGAGCTCGATCGGGTTCTGGGTGGCGAGCACGAAGAACGGGTCCGGGAGCTTGTGCGTGTTGCCGAGCACCGTGACCGAGCGCTCCTGCATCGCCTCCAGAAGCGCGGCCTGCGTCTTCGGCGACGAGCGGTTGATCTCGTCGGCGAGCACGACGCTGGCGAAGATCGGCCCCGGCCTGAAGACGAACTCGCGGCCCGCGCGCTCGCCGGAGTCGAGCACGTAGGTGCCGGTGATGTCGCCGGGCAGAAGATCCGGCGTGAACTGGATGCGGCGGAACGGCAGGTTGAGCAGCCGCGCCAGTCCCTTGCACAGCTCCGTCTTACCCAACCCGGGCAGCCCCTCGAGCAGCACGTGGCCACGCGAGACGATGGCGGTGATCACCCGGTCGACGACCTCTTCCTGATCGATCAACACCTGGTTGAGCCCGCGCCGGAGCATCGAGAGCGTCTCGACGGCAGCGGCGATGTCGTGCGGCTGAAGCAGCTCGGACAAAAGGACCTCCGGACTACGGCGTGGGGTTCGGTGAATCGAAGTAGCGCTTGATGAGATCGCGGTTGCGCGGGAGCAGCGCGCCCTGATCGTTCCCGGGCGCCTGGTCGCCGGCGGCGGTCGTACCCGAAGCGCCGCCGCCGATCGAAGGTTCGGTGGACGGCTTCGGATCCACCGCGCGCAGGCCCCAGAGCTCGCCGGGTTCGTCGCCGCCGTGGCCCTCGGGCAGCGGTGCGAAGGCGAGCCGGTCCGGGTCCACCTCGTTGAGGTTGTCGAAGGTGAGGTTCCCCGCGCCACCGCCGCGGCAGCCACCCGGCCCACAGGGTTCGGAGCCCTGGCTCGCAGAACCGTTCCCGTTGCCCGAGCGACTGCCCTGTTGCCCCGCGCCTCCCTGTCCGCTGCCGTTCTGCGCGTTCATCGACGAGCCGTTCTGTCCCCAGGACTTCGCGAGCTGCTCGCGCCGCTGCTGCAGCGCCTTTTTGAGCTTGGAGATCTGCGACTTCGACGGGCCACCCTGTTCGCTCTGCTTCTGCGCGCCGCTCTTGCCCTGCGAGCCGGTTTGCCCTTGCGAGCCGTTCTGCCCTTGCGAGCCGCTCTGACTCTGTGACTCGTTCTGCCCTTGCGAGCCGTTCTGGCCGTGCACGCCGCTTTGACTCTGTGACCCGTTCTGCCCCTGTGCGCCACTCTGACCCTGCGCACCGGTCGCGCCGCTCTCCCCCTGCTCGCCACTGCCGTCGCTGCCGCCCTGGTCGCTTCGACCGAGACTCGCGAGCGCGTTGTCGAGCGCCTGCGTTCCGCTCTGCGCGCCCGTGTCGAGCTCCATCAGTGCGCGCTCGAGCGCCTCGCGTTCGCGATCCACGCTTTCGTTGGCCTGCGCCTTCGCCATCGCGTCCTCGAGCGCCTGGGCCGCATCGGCCGCGCGCGCGAGGTCCGCGGCCGCCTGCGCCGCCTTCTGCGTGAGCTGCGCGTCGAGGTGGTCCGCCGCCTCCCAGTCCGCTGCGTCGAAGCGGCCCTCGGAGAGCTCTTCGCGAAGCCGCGCCAGCTCGGCCTCCACACCCTCCTCGAGCGGAACCTCCTTCGCCAGCGCCTCCGCGCGCGCCTCTACCTGCGCCATCTTCGTCGCCGCAGCGGCGTTCACCGGCCGAGCGATCTGCTTCGGTAAGGGCATGAGCAGCGCCGCGGCGAGGAAGAGCAGCGCCAGCGCGGAGAACCCCAGCGACCGCGCGCGGCGGACCTCGGGGAGCGGCGCCTTGCGGACGCGATCGTTGAGCTCCAGCTCCCAGGCACCGATCGGCAGCTCCATCCGCGTCAGCACCAGCCCACCCGCCTGGGCGCTGCGGTCGAGCAGCACCGCCGCCTCCTCCACGCCCACCTGCCACCGCCGCGTGCGCCACCCCCCCCACACCCTGTCTATTATACACATCACCG
>JADGHL010000135.1 GCA_019686135.1 Myxococcaceae bacterium
TCGAGAGCTGCGCGGGTGGAGGCGTGCTCGGTGCGTTCCGCTTCGAGCTGAGACGTCGTGTCGTCGAGAGCGGCGCGGGTTGAAGCGTGCTCACTGCGCTCTGCTTCGAGCTGGGAGGTGGCATCATCGAGAGCGGTGCGGGTCGAGGCGTGCTCACTGCGCTCCGCTTCCAGCTGGGAGGTGGCTTCGTCGAGAGCGGCGCGGGTTGAAGCTTGCTCGCTGCGCTCCGCTTCCAGCTGGGAGGTGGCATCATCGAGAGCGGTGCGCGTCGAGGCGTGCCGGGTACGCTCCGCTTCGAGCTGAGATGTAGCTTCGTCGAGGGCGGCGCGAGTAGAGGCGTGCTTGCTGCGCTCCGCTTCCAGCTGGGACGTTGCCTCCTCGAGGGCGGTACGGGTCGAGGCGTGCTCGGCGCGCTCCGCTTCGACCTGAGACGTGGCTTTGTCGAAAGCAGCGCGCGTCGAGGCGTGCCTGGTACGCTCCGCCTCGAGCTGGGAGGTAGCTTCGTCGAGAGCGGCACGGGTTGAAGCGTGCTTGCTGCGCTCTGCTTCGAGTTGAGACCTCGCGTCATCGAGAGCGGCGCGCGTAGAGGCGTGTTCGCTCCGCTCCGCTTCCAGCTGAGCCCTGGCATGATCGAGAGCAATGCGCGTTGAAGCGTGCTCTGTGCGCTCTGCCTCGAGCTGTGATGCCAGATCGTCGAGGGCCGCACGAGAAGAGGCGTGCTCGCTGGGGTCGCTGAGCGCGGTACGGGTGGGCGTGTGATCGCTGCGCCTTGCCCCGAGCCGAGGTCTGGCGTCATCCAGAGCAGTGCGGGTTGAACCGTGATCCGTGCGCTCTGCCTCGAACGGCGATGTCAGATCATCGAGGCGAGCGCGGGTAGAGGCGTGCTCGCTCGGGTCATCGAGCGCGGTGCGGAACCCGGCGTCATCGAGAGCGCCGTGGGTGGAGGATTGCTCCACCGTGCTTGCGACCCGGCCGCGCCGCGACCTGAGGTCCGCGCGCAGGTGCTCGAGACCATCGCGGGTCGCCGCGTGCTCGGCGCGTTCCGCATCCAGCTCGCCACGGGTCGCATCGAGCCTCGCGCGCATGTCCCTCAACTCGTCCCGCGCGCTTTTCAGGGCCTCTCTCGCCGCCTCCAGCTCGGCGCGAAGGGACTCGTTCCCTGCGCCGTCGTCGCTTCGATCGGAGCGGCTGAGCTCACGCTCGAGCCTTCGGCGCAGCGACTCGGCCTCGCTCTCTGCCTCCGCGAGGGCGCGCCTCGTAGCGGCGTGGTCGATGCGCTCCGCCTCCAGCTCAGCGCGCAAGGACTTGAGGTCGCTCTGCACCTCGGAGCCGGCCACCGCCTCCGGGGGCGTATGCCGCTGCGCGGTCAGCAGTGGCTTTTCGCCCGGGGTGAGCTGATAGAGAGCCGAGAGCTTCCCGACGACCGGCGCCCGGACGACGACAATCGCGCTCTTCCCGTCCAGCTTGAGCGACAGCTCGACCTCACCGATTTCGGATCTCGCGTGGAGCCCGAGATCGAACGCCGCTTCGCCGTGGGTGCGCAGCGCCACCGCCGCCGGGACAGGGATCCGTTCGCGCTTCTGCAGTTGGGTGGGCACGCGTGAACGCTAGCCCAGCGCGTGCTGCCGAGGCGCGACTTGCGTCGGCGTGAACTTTTCCCGCAGCCGCGGTCAGTTCAGATACTTCGTCGCCGCGGGGGCCTGCTTCTCCGCTTCGAGCGCCTTGAGCTCATGCTGCAACCGGTTCATCCGGGTGATCCGGCGATCGTGCAGCTCGCGTTCCAGCTCGGAGCGCGGAAGAGTCCCGTCGATGAAGACCTCGATACCGTTCTCCCGGAAGGTGAGCGGTCCCAGGCGCGGGACGAGCGCGTCGCAGGCGAACGCGGCGAGGTCTCCCGAGCTGCTCTCGATGCGGAGGTTCTGCAGGCTCGTGGCGACCGGGTCGGACGACGACAGCTCCAGCCATTCGCCTTCCAGGGTGACCAGCCGCAAGCGCCCTGCCTCGCTGCGTTCGATCGTCCCCAGCTGCGCCGCTTCGATGGCGCGCGCGAGCGCGGAGAAGGGAACCGGATCTCTCGGGCCGTATCGCTCCGGTGGAGGGAGCAGCTCGATCGCCAAGCCCTCCTTCGGGCGAACGGCTCTCCACGCGCGGCGCACCGTCGGCCGCGCGGCCCTCAGCAGCAGATACACACCCACACCGGAGACCACCAGCGCCACCACGGTGACGCTCACCCAGTCGCGGAGCGCCCCAACGAGGAACACGCTCAGCAGCGCGACGGAGAGGACGACCTCGATCTTCCGCAGAGAACCCATGGCGCTCGTTCAGGTGCCTACCATGGAGGCGATGTAGGCGGTGCATCCTGCAATCGGATGCCGGACCATTCGTTACATCTGTCATGAACGCGCTCGAGACTCGCGGCTTCGGTTCGAAGCTCGTCAGCTACTTCAAAGACCCGACCGTGTCGGTATGGCGGAAGTTCGCCGGCGTCGCAGCGCTCGCCTACCTGGTGATGCCGCTCGATCTCCTCCCCGACGTCATCCCGGTCATCGGCTGGCTGGATGACATCGGTGTCCTCTCCGCCGCGGCGATGTTCATCGTCCGCGAGGTGAAGCGGCACGCGGAGACGAAGGCCTCGACGATGGTCGTTGACGTCGAGCCGCGCCGCGATCGCACGCGTTAAGGCTCACCCCGCCCGGCACCTCCGGAGGGCGGACACTCGAGCGTCAACACCGTCTCCTCGGGCTCGTCGTCGTAGGTGCCGTCGACGCCCTCGGCGCTCCCGGGCGTCTTGCCCGGATCGCACGCCGTCACTTCGGCCTCGTGCTCGTCATCCGGCCCCTCCGCCACCCCCGGCGTCTTCCCCGGGATGGCTTCGCGGTGCGTGACCTCGAGCTGTTCCTCCTTCGGCATGGTCACTCCTGTCGCGCGGCACCGGGCGAACGCCCGGTCGGCGCCTCGTCGTGTCCTCGCATGAAGCCTGTTCTTCCTCTGGAAGGTGGGCATCGCCCATCGGCGGATCCACAGTTGATGCATGCTCCCCATCTCCGAACGCACGCTGGCGCTCACGCAGGGCGCCTGGTGGCTGGTGACCGGCACCTGGCCGATCCTCGACCTGCGTTCGTTCGAGAGGATCACCGGCCCGAAGCGCGAGGGATGGCTGGTGAAGACGGTCGGCGCGCTGGTGGCGGTGATCGGCGCGGGGCTGCTGATCGCCGGGCTCCGCCGGCGTCCGATCGCGCCGGAGGTGAAGGTGATCGCCGCGGGCGCGGCCTGCGCGCTGGGCGCGGTGGATCTGATCTACCCGCTCAAGAAGCAGATCCCACCCGTGTACCTCGCGGATGTCCTGCCCGAGCTCGGCTGGGCGATCGGTTGGGTGCTTACCTCACGCCCGCCACCGGTGCAGCCCGCGGACTGACGCCGCCGCGCCTGCGCGTTCACGCTCCCCGTCCCTCGCGGGGCGACGTAGTGTCCGCACGCCGCTGTCATGATCTCCAACGCGCTGATCGCCTCCTTCACCGCCTCGGGCCTGTTCGCGTGCCTCGCGCCGGTCGCGCTCATGCTGTTCGTCCGCCGGACGCTCCGGACCGATTGGCGCTGGTTCGCTGTCGGCGCGGCGGCGTTCACCGTGTCGCAGCTGCTCACCCGCATCCCGATGATCGCGGTCCTCGGCTCCGTGCTCAAGAAGCAGCTCGAGCAGCCCGCGGTGCAGTGGGTGTGGATCGCCGCGCTGTGCATCAGCGCCGGCCTCTTCGAGGAGACCGCGCGCTACCTCTGCTTCCGCTATCTCATGAAGGACGCGCGCGAGTGGAAGAACGCGATCGCGCTCGGAGTGGGGCACGGTGGCATCGAGGCGGTGACGATCGTCGGGCTGTCCGCGTTCAGCAGCGTCATTACCATCCTGCTCATCAACAGCGGCCATTTCCCGACGTCGCTGCTCCCGGCCGATCAACCCGAGACGCTGCAGAAGATCACCGAGACTTTCCTGAAGCTCCATGGGTGGGAGCCGCTCCTCGGGATCTGGGAACGCGGGGTCGCGCTCACCTTCCACATCGCCGCCAGCTGCCTGGTGCTGCAGCGGTTCCTGCGCGGACAGTCGCGTTGGTACTGGTACGCGGTCGCGCTTCACGCCGTGACCAACGGGGTGGCGGTCGTCACGATGAGAATGTGGGGCGCGGTGCAGGCCGAGGCGGTGCTCACGGTCTTCTGGGTGATTTCGGGATGGATCATTGCGAGGACGCGGCCGCGGGAAGGCGAGCGGTCGCCCGTGGTGCTCGAGCGCATGGGGTGAGAGCGTTGCGGGGTGTGGCGCTGACGCTGCTGTTGGGCGCGGCGGCCTGCCGGCATGTGCCCGCGGCGGAGGATCCGATGTCGACGACCACCGTCTACCTGGCGAAGCGGATCCGGACGATGGACGCCACGCACCCCATCGCGGAGGCGGTGGCGATCCGTGACGGGAAGATCCTGGCGGTCGGCCAGCGGGAAGAGGTGATGGCCGCGGCGGGGGACGACCCGCGAGTGGTCGACGTCGGCACGGCGATCATCGTCCCGGGCCTGCAGGACGCGCACGGGCACCTCGCCCACCTCGGGCGGAGCCTCACGGTGACGTCGCTCGAAGGTGCGCGCTCGGTCGAGGAGGTGGTCGCGCGGCTGCGCGCGGCGGAGCCGGAGAGCTTTCAGGGTGACTGGCTGATCGCCCGCGGGTGGGATCAGAACGACTGGCCCGCGGCGCACGGCGCGTTCCCCGATCGCGCGGTGCTCGACGCCGCGTTCCCCACCACGCCGGTGTTCCTCACGCGGGTCGATGGTCACGCCGCCTGGGTAAACGGCGCGGCGCTCGTGCGCGCGGGGCTGTCGGCCAGAACGCCTGATCCCGAGGGTGGCCGGCTGCTCCGCCGTCCGGATGGGACGCTCACCGGCGTGCTCATCGACAACGCGATCCCGCTCGTGGAGTCGAAGCTGCCGCCGCTCACCGACGAGCAACTTCAGAAGCGCCTGGTGATGGCGCTGCGCAAGCTGGCGTCGGAGGGGATCACCACCTTCCACGACGCGGGAATAGACCTGCGCACCTTCGAGCAACTGCAGCGCTGGGATGCGCTCGGTGCGCTGCCGATACGCGTCTACGCGATGGCGGAGGCGCAGGGCGGGGAGGGCGCGCAGTATCTCGGGCGCGGCACGTACTCCGGCCGGATGCTCGAGATGCGCGCGGCGAAGCTCTACGCCGACGGCGCGCTCGGCTCGCGTGGCGCTGCGCTGCACGCGCCGTACGCGGACGATCCCGGCAACACGGGGCTTCTGCTGCTGCGGCCCGAGGAGCTCCAGCAGAAGGTGGACGTGTTCATGGCGCGCGGGTTCCAGGTGTGCATCCATGCGATCGGGGATCGCGCCAACACGCTCGCGCTGGACGTGCTCGAGCGAGCGATGGCCGAGGTCCCCGACAACGCCGGGCGCCACCGGATCGAGCACGCGCAGGTGCTCCGGCGCGAGGACGTCCCGCGGCTGGCGAAGCTCGGCGTGGTCGCCAGCATGCAGCCATCGCACGCCACGAGCGACATGGCGTGGGCGGAAGCGCGCCTCGGCCCCGAGCGGATCCGCGGCGCCTACGCGTGGCGCAGCATCCTCGACTCCGGCGCGGCGCTGGCGTTCGGGAGCGACTTTCCGATCGAGGAGCCGGATCCGCTCGCGGGGATCTACGCCGCGCGCACGCGGCAGGACGCCGAGGGGCGGCCGGCGGGCGGGTGGCACCCCGAACAGCGCATCACGGGCGAGGAGGCGCTGTACGCGTTCACCGTCGGCGCGGCGTACGCCTCGTTCGCCGAGGACCGGCGCGGAGCGCTCCGGCCCGGGATGGACGCCGACTTCACCGTGTTGAGCGTCGATCCAGTAGAGGACGATCCGAAGGCGCTGCTGAGCGGGAAGGTGCTGAAGACCGTCGTGGCTGGAGTGGAGATCTACTCGGCCCCTGCAGCGGCCAAGACGGGTCGATCGCCGTAGCCGTCGCGACTCGTGCGCGATTCAGCTTCGCGTCGAGGCGGGCCCTCGCTATGCCGAACCCGTCGTCCGCGTTTACCGCTCTGTACGGCGCCGCGAGCGAGGCCGCGATCCCCGTACCAGCCCGGGCCCACACCACCCGGGCCGCTCCGGCGCGGCACCCGCCCAGCCTGAATGGGTGCCGGAAGCCGGCGCAGGCGTCGGTGCGAGGGCAACGGTACACCGTCGGCTGATACGGTGCCGCGAAGATGCGCGAGGGCGACGCCAGAGGGCAGCGACTCCGGAAGCTGCGCGAGTCACTCGAGGAGATCGAGCAGGACGCAGCGCTTCGCGATCCGGCGCGCTACGTCGATCGCGTGCAGGCGACCGAGCTCCTCGAGCTCGAGTTCGAGGGTGGGCTCGCCGAGGATGACAGCGCCGCGGCGCGAGCGCTCGTCGACCGGGCGATGGCGGTGCGTCGCGAGCTCGAAGACGTCGACGAGGCCATCGTCTCCGAGCTGCGCGAACGGATCCGGACGCAGCGATGCGCCGAGGCGGAGCTGATGGAGCGCCTTCGACGTATCTGCGACGAGAGCAGCGCGCGATGGCCCAATGCGTTCTACGGCCACGGCGACTTCTTTGCGAACGCGCTGCTCGGGTTCGAGCCCGCGGCGCTGGAGCGGGTTGCCGCCGAGGTGGAAGAGAACGAGCGCGCAGGGCGGAATCCCGAGCAGGTCTTCTACCAGGCCACGCCGGTGCGGCAGGTGTTGGAGCTGATCGACCGCGCGCGCGTGACTGCGGACGACGTGGTGTTCGACCTCGGCGCCGGGATCGGCAAGGTGGCGATGCTGGTGAACCTGCTCACCGGAGCGAAGGTGGTGGGCGTCGAGATCGAGCGCGCGTACAGCGACTACGCGCGAGCGCGGGTCGAGGCGCTGGGGCTGCGCGGAGTCGAGCTTCGGACCCAGGACGCCCGGACCGCGCGGTACGACGACGCGACCGTGGTGTTCATGTATCACCCGTTCACCGGCAGGCTGCTCGACGAGGTCCTCGAGCGCTTGCGGCAGCAGGCGGAGCGCCGGCCGCTGAGGATCGGAACGCTGGGGCGCATCACCTTCACCCTGGCGCAGCAGTCGTGGCTGCAGCCGGTGGGGACCGACGCTTTGGGCGAGCACCGGGCGGCGGTGTTCGCTGGCCGCCGCTGAAAGCACCGGAAGCGGGACGATCGCGCCGGGGCTTGACGCGCGCTTATGCGTAAGTGGATACTTACCGTAAGCAATGGCTAACGTACCGACGACGAGCGACCGATTCGCCGCGCTGGCCGATCCGACGCGGCGGCAGATCTTCGAGCGGCTGGCGAAGCGGGGCCTCTCGGTGGGCGAGCTCGCCGAAGGGTTGCCCGTGTCCCGTCCGGCGGTGTCGCAGCACCTCAAGGTGCTCAAGAGCGCCGGGCTCGTGTTCGACCGTCAGGTCGGGACGCGGCGCGTGTACCAGGTGGATCCGAAGGGCGTGGAGGCCCTGCGGGCGTACCTCGATCGTCATTGGGATCGGGCACTGACTGCATTCAAGGCAGTCGCAGAAAAGGAGCAGGACGCGTGAGCGCAACGACGCAGACGAAGCAGGAGGCCATGCGGCCGGTGACGAAGCAGCTCGTGGTGGAGGCGCCGCAGGAGCGGGCGTTCCGCGTGTTCACCGAGAACTTCGACGCATGGTGGCCGCGGGAACACCACATCGGCGCCGCCGCGTTGAAGGCCGCCGTGCTGGAGCCGAAGAAGGGCGGGCGCTGGTATGAGATCTGCGAGGACGGAAGCGAGTGCCAGTGGGGCAAGGTGCTCGAGTGGGATCCGCCGCGGCGGTTGCTGCTCGCGTGGCAGTTGAACGGCGAATGGAAGTATGACCCTGAGCTGATCACCGAGATCGAGGTGACGTTCACGCCCGAAGGCCCGAAGCGGACCCGGGTCGACTTCGAGCACCGCTACATCGAGCGAATGGGCGCGCTGGCCGAAGCCACCCGGAAGTCGCTGGACGGGGGCTGGGGCGGCATCCTGGATCTCTACCGGCGGGTCGCCGAGGGCTGATGCGCGGCGAGCGCACCTTGGACCTGGAGCCGCTGCGTCGCGAGTCGGCTTCGAGGACGGCGGGCGCGCACGAGCAGCCGAGGTCGCCCTCGCGGAGCCCTCGCGAGCAGCAGAACGCTCAGCCCGAACGAGCCCCGCCTGGCACGCAGGCGGGGAGGCCGGGACGGAGCTGCGAGGTAGATCGATCGACGCGCGATGCCCACGCTCATCCCGAGGAGCGATCGATGTCCGCGAAGAGCCGGCACCAATACGTGAAGGGCCGTCGTTCCGGTCCACCGAGCGAGGGGATGCTCCACCGGCACCAGAAGTCGTTCCCGAAGACCGGCGTTCGCAAGCACCGCAAGCAGCGGGACATCCAGTACACCAGCGGTGGGAAGCGGCACACGAAGAAGCACCCGCGTGCCTGATCCTTCTTGACCTGCGCGCCCGCTCCCTCTAAGTCAGCCGCCGCTTTCGCCACCCGTCAGGGTGAGCGAGGCGAGCAGTCGCGGCAGGTCGAGATAAGCCCAGGTAGCTCAGTCGGTAGAGCAGGGGACTGAAAATCCCCGTGTCGGTGGTTCGATTCCGCCCCTGGGCACTTCCTCTTCGTCAGCGATTTCAGCGCATCGCGGCCGCCCTCGGCGATGCCCGCGCGGAACCGCTGACGGTCCTAGACACGATCCGAACAACGAACGCGCGTCAGTCCTTCACGGAGGCCACGGGACTCCCGCATCGCGGAAGTAGGGCTCGCCGGCCTCAAGCAGGGCACCGATCGCATCTTCCAGCGGTGCGGGCGGCTGCTTCGCACCGCCCATGTTGTACGTGAACGAGGACCCGGCATCAGGTGCCGAAGCGCTCACGTCAATGGTCAGACCGTGTGAAACGCAAGACATCGCCTGGAGGTCCTTGAGCGTTGTGCACCAAAGGCCGGCAGTCTGCGACGTCGACCAAGCGGCGGAGGCAGCGGGCACGACGACCGAACTAGCCTGTCGGATCTCAGTCCCGCCATGCCAAGCTCCAAGCCGTCGATTCAGAGATCGTGACGTCGGCCCGTAGCCGCTTACGGCGGGAACGTGGCCGTTGAACACACCGTGTATGGCCGGTGTGTCCGCACGGAGGATCGCGACAAGTTCTCGACCGGAGAAAACGCGATTCGCCAACGATCGATGAAGCGGTGACCGGGCTCAGGCTCAAGGACGCCATCCGACGGCACGGCCCCAGGCGGATGCCTCAGTTGACCCGTTCTGGTTCTCAAACCGATAACGCAGACCCGGAATCGTTGGTCGTATACCGTCCGGCTGGCTGGACGACCTCGGTGCTGACGAGCTCGGCGCCGTGTGTGCGCAGCCTCGCCGGCGTGTCGTCCAGGTCGTCGACGGCGAACATCACGCGCAAATACCCGAGCGCGTTCACTGGGGCCGTGCGGTAGGTCCGTCCCTCCAGCTCGAGCCCGAGCTCGCGGAAGAAGTCGATCGCGGCGCCGAGGTCCTCGACCACGATGCCGACGTTGTCCATGCGCTCGAGTGCCATCCGGCCGCTGTAGCCCGGCACATCGGCTGCGCGCGGTAGTAGAGAGAGCCGATGTTGCTTTTCCAGAAGCGCTTCCACGAGGGGCTTCGGAACGGGTCGATCACCGCGACCTTCCGGCGCTGGGACGAGCCGCGGGTCAAGCCGGGCGGCCGCTATCGCTGTCATCCGATCGGCGTCGTCGAAGTGGACGGGCTCTCACGCGTGAAGGTCGCCGACCTTACGGACGCGGACGCACGCGCCGCGGGCTTTTCCCACCGCGCGGAGCTCATCGACTACCTGCGCTCGGGTGGTGACGGCTCGCCGCTTCGGCCTTCGACCCCGCTCTACCGCGTCGACCTCCACTACGGCGGTGACGGCGACCGGGTGCCGATCGCCCTCGACGCGGCGCTCACCGACGCGGACGTCGCCGCGCTGAAGAAGAAGCTCGCCGGCTTCGATGCGCGCTCGCCCTCTGGTCTCTGGACGGCGAAAACGATCCGCTTGATTGAACAGAACCCGCGCGTCGCCGCCTCGAAGCTGGCGCCGAAGCTGAAGCTGGAGACGGCGCCCTTCAAGGCGAACGTGGTCAGGCTCAAGAAGCTGGGGCTCACCCAGAGCTTCGAGATCGGCTACGAGCTCTCTCCGCGTGGCCGTGCGTTCCTCGAGCGCACGCGCCGCACCACGCGCTCCACCTCCAAAAGGAACGCTCCGGCGCGCGCCCACGGAGGGAGGACGCGGCCGGAGCGTTCGTCGCCGTCTGCTCCGAAGTGAGGGCCGGCGCTACCAGATCGACTGCATGCCGCCGAAACCGTAGCGCGCGCCGTTGCCGTTCATGTACGCGCTCGCCGCGGCCGGGTGGCTCCAGGTCTGCGGGAAGGCGGTGGGCACCACGCCGTTGAACAGCGCGGGCATGTTGGTGAGCGGGTTCATCCCGTACGCGCCGTAGTGCGACGTGCTGAACGGCTGCGCGTACTGCGCGGAGGCCGGGTACGCCCACGGGGTCGCCGGGACGCTCGAGTAGCCGGCGGTGACGTACGGGCTCACCGCACGGTCGAACACGCCCGGCAGCGGCGTGCCCCATTGCGCCGCCCGGCGCTCCAGCGCGTCGATCGTCTGGGCGATCACGTCGTTGAGGATCTGCAACTTGCGGATGTCGCTGTTCATCTTCTTCGCTCCTTGGGTGCTGCGGGTGGTCCTGCGGGTGATGCAGCTTTGGTCCTGCTGTCGTCCCCTGCCGTTCGGGGCAGGTCCTGCGCGAGGGGCCTTTCAGGCCACCTCGATCTCCACGCGCCGGGTGGCCTCCACGGGCCGCTTCCGGCAGCGCACCATCAGCACGCCGTCCGCCAGCTTCGCCTCCAGCGACGTCTCGTCGAGGTACGGCGGCGTGGGCACGGTGCGTTCGAAATGTCCGGAGCTCGCCTCGGAGTACACGGGGCGGCGGCCGTCACGGGTGTCGGCCGGGTCGGGGCGGTGGCCGCTGATCCGCAGCACGCCGCGCGTGAGCTCGATCTTCACGTCCTCGCGACGGACGCCGGGCAGCTCGGTCGCGCAGCTCCACTCGCGCTCGTCCTCGAACACGGTGATGCGCGGCTGCGTATGGGTCAGCGGCACGCTCCGCCGCTCGAGCTGCTCGATGATCCACTCCAGCCGGCGGAGGTTCTCGGTGACGTGCTCGAACGGGTTGACGTCTGCGGGCAACGGCGCCAGGGGGACGTCGCGGCGCACCGGATCCTGCCCGGTGATCTGACGGTACAGCCTCTCGATTCGAGCGATGTGCTCGTCGACGTCGAAGGTCATCGATGTCTCCTTGTCGGGGGAAGGCGCTCGGAGAAAGGCAGAGCGGGGTGCTCCGACGGGCGCGGTGAGTACCGGGGCCACGCGGCGATCGCCATTGACCCCTCGGCACATCGACCATCACGCGCGCAACACAGACGCCTTCATGCCGCGCCGCTGGCCCCGATCGCTGTCCGCCACGGAATCCTCCGCCGTCCAATGGATCCGCTTCGGCCCGTTCGCGCGCCTTCCGCTTGGGGTGATGCATTTCATGGTGACTCAAGAGATCGCTTGCGAATTCGGCCTTGGCGCCTGGCGGCGGTAGCATCGCGGCATGTGGTGGCGTGGCGCGGTGCTGGTCGCCGTGGCGTTGGGATCGGCGACGGCGCCGTCCTCCTCCGACCCGGCGGCGCGCGTGCAGTCGGCGGATGTGATCGCTCGAAGCTGGGAGGTGCCGGCGTGGCGCAGCCGCACCCGCACCGGGCTGTCCCCGAAGACGCGCGCGCTCGCGCAGAGGATCTGCGGAAGCGCGCCGCGGGTGGAGATCGAGAACCCGTGTCTGCGCCGCGTGGGACGAAGCTGCGCCGCGACGGCGATGGATCCGTTCTTCACCGCGCTCGATGGTCTGGCGAAGGTGGAGGCCCAGCGGCCGGTGGTGATCGCCGCGTTCGGGAACTCGCTCATCGCCGGCGATCGGATCGTCGATCGGATCCGCGCGCGGTTCGGCGAGCGCTTCGGCGACGGGGGCCGCAGCGTACTGCTGATCGACCGGCAGGCATCCTACGGTCCGCGCTCGCGCACGGGGATCCGTTCGTCGGGGTGGGAGCCGCGCACGCTCGGCGAGCTGGCGCCGCTGCCGCACCCGGTGGGCCTGAGCGGCGTGTACCACCGCGCCGAACGCAAGGGCGCGCGGGCGCGGTTCCGGTTGCGCGGCGAGCACTCGGGGACGCTGTGGTGGTGGGACGGTCCGTCCCGCGCGCCGATCTCGGTGCACATCGACGGTCGCATGGTGGCGCGCACCGAACCGCAGGGCTCGGGCGCGGGCGTGGCGACGCGCTTCCGCATCCCGCCGCGCGCGCGGACGCTGGAGGTCGTCGCGGAGAAGAAGGGTGCGCTCACGCACGGGCTGGTGCTCGAGCAGCGCAGCTTCGGCGTGGTGGTCGACTCGTTCGGCGTGCCGTCGGCGGACGCGACCCTGTGGCTCCGCGCGGACGAGACGATCTTCTCCGAGCAGCTGGCCGAGCGCGCCCCGCGCCTGGTGATGGTGGTGCTGGGTGGAAACGAGGCGAAGCGCCTGCAATGGCACCGCACCCATCTATCGCGCGTGGAGAAGAGCCTGCGCGCCTTCATCCGCCGCGTCACCGACGTCCCCTCCGCGCCTGCCTGTCTGGTGGTGGGGCCGATCGACGCGGTGCTGGGGCCGGACGCCGAGGACCCATTCGAGGAGCGTCCGTGGCTGCGGCGGGTGAACGCGCTGGAGCGGAAGGTGGCGCTCTCCGAGGGCTGCGCGTGGTTCGACTTCTACGAGGCGATGGGCGGCCGGGGCGCGCTGCATCGTCTCTACGGGCTTGGCCTGGTGCACGACGACCTCGTTCACCCGAGGGGGCGCGGGCTGGATCTGCTGGGCGAACTGGTCGCGGACGCGCTGCTTCGTGCGTATGCCCGCGCGCCGCTCCGGGGAGACGAGAGCGAAGTGGCCGCGGCATGGCGGGCGCTCGTCGCGGCTCCGGGCGGAGTGGAGGGATCTGCGCGGACGACGGCGCGGCGGATCCGCGTGGCGCTGGAGCGAAGGGATGAGTTCGTCGACGGGCTGTTGCGCGGGCTCGCCGAGGCGGAGGCGCTCGCGTCGAGCTGGGATCGCGACGTGGTGTTGCTCGACGATGCGGAGGCTCGCGCTGCCGTGGAGGCGTTGTTCGAGGATGCCGCCACGCGGGCGGTGCTGGACGCGCGCGGGTGGCGCGACCCGGATGGAGAGCTCACGCGGCGGGCCGGTCTTGGGTTAGCGGCGCTGCTGGCGGCGGGGGCGGTGGAGTGAGGTGCGTCGCGCTCTGCCGCCGCGATGCGGAGTTCGGTGGTCGGTGCGGCACGACCGCAAATGCGGACCGGTGGCGCGCCCTGCGGCGCGGTGAAGACGTGCAGCCTGCTGGCGGGATGCCCTCCGTGCGGAGCGATGGGCTCCAGCAATCTGCCTGTGGGTGGATCTTCGAGCAGTGGAGTGCGCATCTGGTGTCTGTCTACGGGTGGATCTCCGCGCTGAGCAGTGGGCGCCCGAGGTCGGGCCATGGGCGGATCTCTGAGCACTGCAGTGAGCACGAGCGGTCTGTCCACGAGTGGCCCTCCGGGCGATGCAGTGCGCATCTCCTGACCGTCGCC
>JADGHL010000033.1 GCA_019686135.1 Myxococcaceae bacterium
GCGCCAACCCCAACCCCACCGCCTGTCGACGCGTCCCCACGGCGAAGGAGTCTACAGGCGCCGGTGCTGAAGGCAGGGAAGGTTGCGGCGGATCCGCGCCTGCAGCTCCGGGTCCACCTGTCCGAGCGCGATGCCCTCTCCATCGGAGGCGCGGGCGATCACCAGCCCCCAAGGGTCCACCACCATCGCGTGGCCCCAGGTCTGCCGGTTCTCGGCGTGGCGCCCCCACTGTGCAGGCGCGAACACCCAGACCTGGTTCTCGATCGCCCGTGCGCGCAGCAACACCTCCCAGTGATCCTTCCCCGTCATCAGGGTGAAGGCCGCCGGCACCGCGAAGATCGTGGCGCCGCCTTCGGCGAGCCGCCGGTAGAGCTCGGGGAAGCGCAGGTCGTAGCAGATGGACAGCCCCAGCCGCCCCAGCTCGGTGTCCGCCGTCACTACCTCGCTGCCCGGGGCGATCGCCTCCGACTCGCGGTACTTCGCGCCGTCCCCCACCTCCACGTCGAAGAGGTGGATCTTCCGGTACACCGCGAGCCGCTCGCCCTGCGGGCCGAACAGGACGCTGGTGTTGTAGTAGCGCCCGCCCGGCGCGCCGGTTTCGGGGATCGACCCCGCAAGGAGCGTCACTTTCAGTTCGCGCGCCAGCTCCGCCATCCGCGAAAGCGTGGGCCCCTCCAACGATTCGGCGGCCTGTGCGCGCTCCTTCTCCGGGCCCATCCAGGCGAAGTTCTCCGGCAGGCCGACGAGGCGCGCCCCCATGCGGGCGGCGTCGCGGATCCACCGGATGGCGGTCTCCACGTTCCGGGCTTTGTCCGCCCCGGAGTTCATCTGCACGGCGGCGATGAGGTGCATGGCGAAACCTTAGCCTGACCGCGCCCGGGACGCCGGAGGCCCGGATGGGGGAGTCTGGTATAACCTGGCCAATTCACTTGGATTTGTCGTGACGCAGCACATTTCCAACGGAATGGGTCAACCGGCCCTCTCGGCGGGCGAGAATTCCGGTTGGGTCCTCATCCAGTGAAGAAGGGGAGAGGTTCATGAAGGTCGGCTCAGATTCCGCGGCGGTGACTCCGGCAGCAGCTTCCGTGACAGTCTCCAACACCGCGCTGGACCTGCTCACGGACTTCGTCCAGCAGACGCAGGCCGAGCTCGGGTTCGATCCGCTCGGCGGCCCGCAGCCCGAACAGATCCAGCAGCAGCAGGAGGTCCAAAAGCAGCAGCGCGAGGACGCTCAGGAACGGCAGGAGCAGGTCGCCCGCCAGCTGGATCAGGCCATCCGCGAGGCCGATCGCCGCGCGGACCAGCCGCTCCGGAACCTCCTGACGAAGCTCAAGGAGGCGGTGTTGGCGGGGCCGCCCGAGACTCCGGGCGAGGAGAAGGCGCTCAAAGAGCTGCTCAACCCGGGCATGCTCCTGCAGCAGCAGGACGGCTTCGGCGAACAGAAGGCGTCGCTCCCGCCCGCGGTGAAGCAGGCGGTGGAGTATTTGCGCTACGTCCTCGAGAACCCGATTCCGCCGCCCTCGTCGGACCTCGAGGTGCTCGACGAGCTCGCCGCGCAGAAGCTCGCCCAAGCCAACGAGGCCGGCGCGCCCGCCGAGGCCACACCCGAGCACGTCGATCCCCGCGATCAGAAGGTGCGGGAGTTCGTCGCCCGGTACTTTTCCGAGGCCTTCGAAGACGCACCCCGTCCGGCGCTGGACAAGCCGCTGCCCCAGACGCCGCAGGAGAAGCTGGCCCAGCTGCCGAAGGACGCCCGCCCGGACACGCCGGCCTTCGCGCGGCTGACGCCGGAGGAGCAGAAGTTCGTCCTCACCGCCGACGCGCGGGAGATCGCCGCGTACAACCAGCTCCCGAAAGATCAGAAGTCCGTCTTCCGCGAGTTGAAGCCGCACGAGCGCCGCGAGTTCCTGAAGCTCAGCCCGGACGAGAAGCAGTTCGTGCAGCAGCTCGAGCCGGAGGCGCGCTCGCACTACCTCAACCTCCACCCCGACGGGCGCGCCGAGCTGCGCCAGAAGAGCCCGGAGCAGCGCGCGGCGATCTTCGCCGAGGTGAAGCAGCAGCAGGCGGAGGTGAAGAAGCAGCCGCCGGAGAAGGTGGCCCAGACGCTCGGCAAAGAGCTGCTGTCGCAGCTGGGCCTTCGGCCGGAGAAGAAGCCCCAGCTGCTCGAGAAGGCGCGGGCGCTCGCGTACAACTACCTCACCGCCAGCGGGGGCGACCTCGCGCAGGCGCAGATGGGCACGCTCAAGGCGCTCATCCAGCAGCCGGAGGTCCAGCGCGCCCTGGAGAAGGACGTCGCCGCGGCGCTCAAGGCGGAGATGGCCCCGGCTGGATCGAACGAGACCCAAGAGGCCGCCGCTTCGAACGAGCCCGCCCGGCTCAAAGACGAGCTCCGGGTCGGCGATCAGCGAGACGAGCAGCAGAGCGACCTGCAGCACGACCAGAAGCAGGAGCAGAAGGCCGAACAGCGCCCGTTCTTCCGCCTGCAGCAGGGCGTCAACTACACGCAGCACTTCCAGAAGATCCGCCACGTGCTTCTGCCCGAGTTCGCGATGAAGCTGGTCCAGCCGGGCGTCACGCGCGACCAGATCGTGGAGGGGATGAAGAAGGCGGTGATCGTCAGCGCCGAATTCGCCCAGAGCCACCCGCCGCGCAGCGCGAGCGCCCGCTACCAGCAGATCCGCAGGGGCTTTGCCGCGCGTCAGCTGTTCGGCTGACCGCGGCCCGGCAGGTCGGCCCGGTTCGGAGCACCCCCGGGGCGGCCACAGGAATTCCGGCGACGGGCTGAGGGTTGCCAGTTGCGGGTGCGAGTGGTAAGCGCAACCCCGACATTTTTCGGTGTTCCCGAAAAGTGGGCCTTCGTGCCCACTTTTTGTTTTTCAGCGCCATGGCGGAGACGCTCAGGCACACAGTGGAGGAGAAGGTCCGGCAGCTGGCCGAAGGCCTCGTTGCGGGCGAAGGGTGCGAGCTGGTGGACGTGGAGTTCCTCCGCGAACAAGGGGGGTGGGTCCTGCGCGTGTACATCGACAAGCCCGGTGGGAGGGTGGGGCTGGACGAGTGCACCGCGGTCTCGCGGGCGCTGGATCCGGCGCTGGACGTGGAGGACCTCATCCCCCACGCGTACAGCCTCGAGGTCAGCAGCCCGGGCCTCAACCGTCCGCTCCGTAAGCCGGAACACTTCCGGCGCGCGGTGGGCCAGAAGGTGAAGGTGAAGACGTTCGGGCCGATCGGAGACCCGCCCCGGAAGAACTTCTCGGGTGTGCTCTCCGCGAGCGACGACGAGCAGGTCACGGTGGAGGTGGAGGGCGCAGGCGCCTTCACCATCCCGATGCGCGACATCGCCAAAGCGCATCTGGAGTACGAGTTCTAGGTTCGACAGTGGAGACGCAGATCATGGCAACTCAGGCAACCCCCTCGCTGAATCTCAACCTCGTCCTGGACCAGGTGGCCAAGGACAAGGGCATCGAGAAGTCCGTGCTCATCGCGACGCTTGAGAACGCGATGGAGACCGCCGCGAAGAAGCACTTCGGGCAGGACCGCTCGCTCGAGGCGAAGTATGACCCTGAGAAGGGGGTGGTCGAGCTGTTCCAGGCGATCACCGTGGTCGACCAGATCACCGATCCCGCCCAGGCGGTGAACCAGATCACCCTCGAAGAGGCCCGCGCCAAGGGCATGGACGTCGAGAGCGGCGACGAGCTGGTCTTCCAGATCTTCTACCGCGACGAGGACGCCGCCGAGGCCAAGGCCCAGGACGACCAGTACGGCGACATCCTCAAGCTCAAGACGTTCCGGCACGGCTTCGGCCGGATCGCTGCCCAGACCGCCAAGCAGGTCATCCTCCAGCGCACCCGGGACGCCGAGCGCGAGAACGTCTACAACGAGTTCAAGGATCGCAAGGGCGAGATCATCACCGGGATCGCCCGGCGCTTCGAACGCGGCAACATCATCGTGGACCTCGGCCGCGCCGAGGCGGTGCTCCCGGTCCGCGAACAGGTCCCGCGGGAGACCTACCGCCCGGGCGACCGGGTGCAGGCCTTCGTGCTGGACGTCCTGCGCGAGTCCAAGGGGCCGCAGATCGTGCTCTCCCGCGCGTCGGTGTCGCTGCTCACCAAGCTGTTCGAGATGGAGGTCCCGGAGATCGCCGAGGGCATCGTGGTGATCGAGGCCGCCGCGCGCGAGCCGGGTGGCCGCTCGAAGATCGCCGTCTCGAGCCGCGATCCGGATGTGGATCCCGTGGGCGCCTGCGTGGGCATGAAGGGCAGCCGCGTGCAGGCGGTGGTGCAGGAGCTGCGTGGCGAGAAGATCGACATCGTCCCCTGGGACGAGGATCCGGCGCGCTTCGTGTGCTCGGCGCTGTCTCCGGCCGAGGTCTCGCGGGTCATCATCGACGAGGCCAACCACGCGATGGAGCTGATCGTCCCGGACGACCAGCTGTCTCTGGCGATCGGCCGGCGCGGGCAGAACGTCCGGCTCGCGGCCCAGCTCACCGGGTGGAAGCTCGACATCAACAGCGAGTCCCGCGTGAAGGAGATGCGCGAGTTCGCCAACAAGTCGCTCGGGTCGCTCCCCGGCGTTTCCGACATGCTGATCGAGACGCTGTACGCGCACGGCTTCCGTCAGTCGCGCGACATTGCTGAGGCCAACCCCGAGGTGCTGGCGCAGATCCCCGGCATCGACGTGGCGAAGATCCCGGCGATGCAGGAGGTCGCGCGCAGCCGGATGGTGGAGGACGCCGCCGAGCTCGCCCGCATGGAGGAGGAGCGGGAGAAGGCCCGCATCGCCGAGGCCCGCCGCCACCCGGACGAGCTCACCCAGGCCGAGCGCATGGCCCGCGTCCGCGGCGTGGGCGAGAAGACCATCGAACAGCTCCAGGCCTCGGGCTACATGACCGTCGAGGACCTGGCGAACGAGAAGGACCTCACCCGGCTGGGGGACGTGCCGGGTGTCGGCATCAAGAAGGCCCGCCAGATCAAGAGCGCGGCCGAGAACTACCTCATCGAGGAGGCGAAGCTCCGCGCCGAGCTCAACGCAGAACGGGGACTGTCCACGCCTCCGCCTGCGTCGGCTGCTCCGGCGGGCGGGGAAGCAAAAGCCCCGGCATAGGTGTTGCTTATGAACGCGCCGCGGACAGCGCCCGAACGCACCTGCGTCGGCTGTGGCGCGAAGAAACCGAAGTCAGCGCTGGTGCGCGTGGTCGTCGGCCCGGACGGCCAGGTGATGGTGGATCGAAAAGGTGTGCTGCCCGGTCGGGGCGCCTATCTCTGCAGCTCTGCCTGTCTCAAAGGGGCGCTGAAGCGGAAGGCGTTCGCAAGGGCCTTCCGTGGGAAGGCCGCACCGATCGAACCGGCGCGGTTGGAGTCCGCGCTGCGGGTTGGAAGCGATGAGGATTCTGGGCTAGATGCTGCGCGGCGTGGTGTGACGCAGCGCGAAAAGGCTTGAACTGGTTATGTCGAAGAAGCGCGTTCACGAAATTGCAAAAGAGCTCAAGGCGCACGGCATCGAGCTCGACAACAAGGAAGTCGTCAGCGAGCTGGTGGCCCTGGGCTACGACGTGAAGAGCCACTCGTCCTCGCTGGAGGACGACCAGGCCAACGCCGCCGTCCAGGCGATCATCGCGAAGCGGAAGCCGAAGGCGCCGGAGCCGCCCGTCGCCGCCAGGGGCTTCGTGGTCCGCCGCAAGGCCCCCTCCGTCGCTGCCGCCACGCCGCCTGCCGCTCCCACGCCTCCCGCCGAGCCGGCCCCGTCGGCCCCTGCGCCTGCGCCGGAGGCACCCGCAGCTTCTACTCAGGCACCTGCCGGCGCGCCCGTGACCCAGGAGCCCGAGGCCGCGAAGGCTCCCGCCGCGGAGGTGCCCGCCGCGCCGGCTGCAGAGGCGATCCCTGCGCCCACCCAGCCGGCCGCCACCGAGGCGCGCCCGCCGGTGCCTACGCAGCCGGCGGCCTCCGAGGCCGCGCCCGCGCCCCAGCCGCAGCAGCCGGCCACGCCCGAGGTCCGTCCGGCGGCGGGCGGGGTGACTCCGCAGGCGCCGGTGACGGCCCAGGCTGCCGCCGCTGGCCAGGCGGCGGCTCAGGCCACCGCGCAGGCCCGTCCCGGCACGCCCGCGCCCGGAACGCCGGCCAATCCTCCCGAGATCCGCCGCACTGCGTTCGGTCAGACCCAGGTGGTGGTGGACAAGGCGATCGCCCGGCCCACCGCCACGCAGGCGGTGGTGGTCAGCCGACCGCTCGTGCAGGTGCGCCGCGTCACCCCGCAGTCCACGGCGCACAAGAACATCCCGCTGGCGCCGGGCCGCAAGGCGATCGGCGAGGTCCGGGAGTTCAAGGTCGTCACCGACCACACCGGTCGTGGCGGCAAGGAGTTCGTCGACGTCTCGCGCAACCGCGGTCAGCGGAAGAAGGCGAGCGACACCGGCAAAGAGGGCGGCGGCTACATGCAGCAGGTGCAGGAGGCGATCTGGGGCCGCGTCTCGTTGCCGATCCGCGGGAAGAAGCGCAAGCCCACCAAGAAGGGCCAGAAGACGCAGATCACCCAGATGGCCGAGGAGAAGAAGGTCATCAAGATCCAGGACGGGATTACCGTCTCGGACCTCGGCCAGACGATGGGCGTCCGCACCGCGGAGCTCATCAAGAAGCTGATGGGCCTGGGCAAGATGGTGACCGCGAACGCCACCATCGACGCGGACACCGCGGAGGTCATCGCCAGCGACTACGGCTGGAAGGTGGCCCGCACCGGCTTCGAGGTGGATGACTACCTGCCCGAGGTGGAGGAGTCGCCCGAGTCGCTCAAGCCGCGGCCTCCGGTCGTGACCGTGATGGGTCACGTCGACCACGGCAAGACCTCGCTCCTGGATGCGATCCGCTCCACCGACGTGGCGGGCGGCGAGGCCGGAGGCATCACCCAGCACATCGGCGCGTACACGGTCCGCACGCCCAAAGGGGACATCACGTTCCTCGACACGCCGGGCCACGAGGCCTTCACGGCGATGCGCGCCCGCGGCGCCACCGTCACCGACGTCGTCATCTTGGTGGTGGCGGCGGACGACGGCGTGATGCCCACCACCCGCGAGGCGGTGGAGCACGCGCGCAAGGCCGAGGTGCCGATCGTCGTGGCGATCAACAAGATCGACCTCGCCGGCGCGAACCCGGAACGGGTGAAGAAGGAGCTCAGCGAGCTCAACCTCATCCCCGAGGACTGGGGCGGCGACACGATCATGGTGCCGGTCTCGGCGAAGACGAAGCAGGGCCTGGACAACCTGCTGGAGTCGGTGCTGCTGCAGGCCGAGGTGCTGGAGCTGACCGCCAACCCGGACAAGCCGGCGGTGGGCACCATCATCGAGGCCAAGCTGGAGAAGGGCCGCGGCCCCGTGGCCACCGTGCTCGTGCAGGAAGGCACGCTGCGCAAGGGCGATGCGATCGTCACCGGCACCCACTACGGCCGCGTCCGCACCATGATGAACGAGCGCGGCGAGGCGGTGGAGGAGCTGCGTCCGGGCTATTCGGCCGAGGTGCTGGGGCTCTCCGGCGTGCCCACTGCGGGCGACACGCTGAACGTGGTGGCCGACGAGAAGAGCGCCAAGGAGATCGCCGAACACCGCATCACCCGCGCGCGCCAGGCGGAGGTGGGTAAGACCTCCCGCGAGTCGCTCGAGGATCTCTTCAAGAAGATGCAGGCCGCCGACGGCAAGGAGCTCAAGCTGGTGCTCAAGGCGGACGTGCAGGGGTCGCTGGAAGCGGTGGCCCAGTCGATCGAGAAGCTCTCCACCCGGAAGGTGAAGAACACCATCGTCCACAAGGCAGTGGGGCAGATCACCGAGTCCGACGTGGAGCGCGCCGCGGCGTCGAAGGCGCAGGTGATCGGCTTCAACGTCCGGCCGGAGTCGGGCGCGGAGCCCACCGCCAAGCGCGAAGGCGTGAAGATCGACACCTACACGATCATCTACGACCTCATCGACGGCGTGCGGAAGAAGATGGAGGACCTGCTCGAGCCGATCCGGACCGAGAAGAAGCTCGGCCGCGCGGAGGTCCGCAACCTCTTCAACGTGCCCCGGTTGGGGACCATCGCCGGTGCGGCGGTCACCGAGGGGACGATCAAGCGCAGCGCCTTCATCCGCCTATTGCGCGAGAACAAGCCGGTGTTCACCGGGAAGTTGGCGTCGCTGCGCCGGTTCAAGGACGACGTGAAGGAGGTCGCCAGCGGCTACGAGTGCGGCATCGGCGTGGAGAACTACACGGACTTCAAGCCGGGCGACATCATCGAAGCCTACGAAATCGAAGAGACGCGGCAGTCGCTGAATTAGCGGCCGGTCCGTCTTCGGTCGCAAGGAGGGAGAACGTCTCCTTGCGACCCACTGTCCACGCGAGCGGAAGCGAGCGCCATGTTTGTCTGCGTCGGCCGCGTCACCTTGCAGATCCCCGAGAGCGGCTCGCTCAAGGCGAAGCGCCAGGTGTTGCGGCGGATCACCGACCGGGTGAAGGCGCGCTTCAACGCCAGCGTGGCCGAGGTCGACGACAACGACCTGTGGCAGAAGGCCCAGCTGGCCATGGCGGTCGTCGGCAACGACCGGCGGCACGTGGGCGAACAGATGGACAAGATCCTCCAGTTCATCGAGGACCTGTACGTCGCCCCGGTGACCGGCCGGGAGGTCGAAACGCTCAGCTTTGGCGACGAGCTCTACGGCAGTGGGCGCCGGGACGAGGACGACGAAGCGCACGTGCCCTCCCTCGCCGATGCGCTCGCCGCCGGGCAGCGCTCTTTGGCCGAAGCGGAGGGGCTGGGCGAGTGGGACCGGCGCCACGAGGCGGCGTCAGACGGCATGGGGGCCGATCGTCCGGCTCCGGCGGGCGCGCGCCTCAGGCCACCGGGGAGAAAGCTCTCGCTGGATGAGGCCCGCGCCCGCGCGCGGGCGCTGCGCAACCCCCGCGACTGGGAGAAGAAATGAGCAGCAATCAGCGAACCGGGCGGGTGGCGCAGGAGATTCAGCGCGCGGTCGCCGATCTCCTCGCCAGAGGCCAGCTGCACGATCCGCGCATCGGCTACATCACGCTGACCGGAGTGAAGGTCTCGCCGGATCTGCGGTCGGCGCGGGTCTTCTACTCGATGATCGGCACCGAGGAGCAGAAGAGGGAGACCCGCGAGGGCCTGGAGGCCGCGAAGGGCTTCGTCCGGCGCGCGGTCACCGCCGCGGTCAAGCTGCGCGTCTCCCCGGAGATCTCCTTCTGCTTCGACGAATCGCTGGAGAGGGGCGATCGGATCGAGCGGCTGCTTCAAGAGGTGAAGGAGAAAGAGGGCTGGAAGTAGCCCGGCCCGCCTGCCCGGCCTCCTGCCACCGTCCGGTGCGAAAGCAGGCCATCGGTCTGTCATGGACCGGCCGCTCGCCGACGGCACCCGGCCGCACACCCGGCCAATCGTTACAGAGAGTGGTCTAGGGTGTGCGGCGGAACGGAGACATGAACGGCGTCCTCATCATCGACAAGCCGCGCGGACCGACCTCCTTCGAGGTGGTGCGGCGCGTGCGCCAGCTGCTCAAGGTGGACAAGGTCGGTCACACCGGCACGCTCGATCCAATGGCCACGGGCGTGCTGCCCTTGTGCCTGGGCGACGCGACGCGCGTGGCGGGGTTCATCACCGAGGGGGACAAGGCCTACGAGGCGACGGTGAGGTTCGGCGCGGAGACCGACACGCTGGACGCGGAGGGGAAGGTTGTGCGCACCGCGCCGGTGCCGGCCCTCGACGCAGCGATGCTGGAGGCCGCGCTGGCCCGGTTCCGCGGGACCATCCTGCAGACCCCGCCCATGTACTCGGCGGTGAAGGTCGGCGGGAAGCGGCTGTACGAGCTGGCCCGCGCGGGCGAGGAGGTCGAACGAAAGCCGCGCGAGGTCACCCTCCACGAGCTTGTGCTCTGCGACTTCGGCGCGGATGTGGTGCGCCTGTCGGTCCGCGCCTCCAAGGGCTTCTTCGTCCGAAGCCTCGCGCAGGAGCTCGGGCGCGCGCTCGGGACGGTCGCCCACCTCCAGGCGCTCCGGCGCACCGCCAGCGGACCCTTCGGGCTGGACCGGGCGCTCCCGCTGGAGAAGCTCACCGTCGAAGAGGCGCGCGCGCACCTTCTGCCCATCTCCAGCGCGCTTTCGCAGGTGCCCGCGCTCGAGGTGAGCGCGAAGGACGCGGCGCGCGTGCGCCACGGCGTGCCGCTGGAAGTGCCCTCGTCGGTGACGCCCGGCGGGCCGATGCGCGTGATGGGACCGGATGGCGAGGTGCTGGCCATCGCCGAGGTGGGCCCGAACCGGCGGCTCAAGTACCTGCGCGTGTTGTCCCAGGGAACCCCGTGAACGTCACCGTGCACGTCGCCGGGCCGCTGCGAGGCGCGTTCGACGGGCGCCCACGGGTGGAGCTGGGGCTTCCGTCCCAGGCGGACATCGGGGACGTTCTGTCGGCCCTCTTCACCCTCTATCCGAAGCTGTCTGCGCACCTGCCACGCGAGAACGCGGTGAAGGACGAGCGGTTCCTGCTGCGCCTGTTGTTCGACGGCCAGGTGGGCGAACGCATCCGGATGCGAGACGGCGCGCGCATCTTCCTCGTCGCCGAACGGCCGCGACGGCTCGGGGACCAGGCGGGCGGAGCAGGGTAGCGCAGGGCAACGCCGGGTTGACCCATGTAGGCGGGACGCTTATAAGCGCCGCCGCTGTTGCAATACCGACCCTGACTGTGCCGCTCCGCGGTCAGGGCTCATCCACGGGAGCGGGAAGAACGGAACGAAGTCCCCATGGTTGAGGCAGAGAAGAAGGCCGCTGTCGTCGCGAAGTACCGGCAGCACGAGAAGGACACCGGGTCCCCCGAGGTCCAGGTGGCGCTGCTCTCCGAGCGCATCGCCCAGCTCACTGAGCACTTCAAGGTCCACAAGAAGGATCACCACTCGCGCCGCGGGCTGCTCAAGATGGTCGGCCAGCGCCGCCGCCTTCTGGACTACCTGAAGAAGAAGGATCCGGCGCGGTATTCGAAGCTCATCAACAACCTCGGGATCCGCAAGTAACCGGGGAGGACTTCGGCTCCGGGCAGCGCTGTCCGGAGCCGAATCGTTTCTGCAGGACGAACGAAGCGAAGCACGGGAAGCGGGAAGGACGACGGAGGGCGCGGCAACAGGACTCTTTGGTTTCCGATTGGAGCGGCCGAACCGGCGCGGTTCGGCCCCTGCAGTGAGGGATCAAAGGTCCAGCGCGTCGATTCGGACGTCCGAGCCTCTTCCCGAAACCCCAGTGCCCGCATCGCGGCCCCGCTTCGGGTCGTGCGGGCGAGGAAGAGGCACATGCATCTGAAGAAGAGCGTCAAAGTTGGCGAAGCCGAGCTCACCATCGAGACCGGCAAGATGGCCAAGCAGGCGGATGGCGCGGTGGTGGTGCGCTACGGCGAGACCATGCTGCTGTGCACCGCGGTGTCCGCGAAGGAGAAGAAGGACGTCGACTTCCTTCCGCTGACGGTCGAGTACCAGGAGAAGCTGTACTCCGCGGGCCGCATCCCCGGCAGCTACTTCCGCCGCGAGGGCCGGCTCACCGAGAAGGAGACGTTGACCTCTCGCCTGGTGGACCGGTCCTGCCGGCCGCTGTTCCCCGAGGGCTATGCCTACGAGACGCAGATCATCTGCGGCGTCATCTCCTCGGACCCCGAGCACGAAGGGGACGTCCACGGCATCACCGCCGCCTCCGCGGCGCTCTGGGTGTCGGACATCCCGTTCAACGGGCCGATCGCCGGCGTGCGCGTGGGTCGCGTCGACGGGCAGTTCATCGCCAACCCCACGCGGGCGCAGCGCGAGAAGAGCGACCTCGACCTGGTGATGGGCTGCTCGCGCGAGGCGATCGTGATGGTGGAGGGCGGCGCCAACGAGCTCGGCGAGGAGGTGATGGTGGCCGCGCTCGAGTTCGGCCACAAGGCGGTGCAGCCAATCCTCGACCTGCAGGATGAGCTCCGCCGGGAGCTGGGGCGGACGCCGCGCGAGTTCGAGCCCCTGCCCACTCCGCCGGACAACCTCAAGGAGAAGGTCAAGGCGCTGGCGTGGGACGGGATCGCCGCCGGCTACGCGATCGCCGAGAAGCACGCGCGCTACCAGGCGCTCTCCCAGACGAAGAAGGACGTCCTCGCGAAGCTCAAGGACGAGATGGGCGACCAGTTCACTCCGACGGTGGAGAAGCTGGTCAAGCAGATCATCGAGGACCTCAAGTACTCGTACATGCGCGAGATGGTGCTGACCGGCAAGCGCATCGGCGGCCGGCCGCACGACGAAATCCGGAAGATCACCTGCGAGGTGGGCCTGCTCCCGCGCACGCACGGGTCGGCGCTGTTCACCCGCGGCGAGACCCAGGCGCTGGTCGTCACCACCCTGGGTACCGGTGAGGACGAGCAGCGGGTGGAAGCGCTCACCGGCATGCAGTTCCGCCGGTTCATGCTCCACTACAACTTCCCGCCGTTCTCGGTGGGCGAGATCAAGCCGTTGCGCGGCCCGGGCCGGCGTGAGATCGGCCACGGCGCCCTCGCCGAGCGCGCGCTCCGCGGGATGCTGCCGGCGTCCGACAAGTTCCCGTACGTGATCCGCGTCGTCTCCGACATCCTCGAGTCCAACGGCTCCTCGTCGATGGCCACGGTGTGCGGCGGCACCCTGGCGCTGATGGATGCGGGTGTGCCGATCAAGGCGCCGGTGGCGGGCATTGCCATGGGCCTGGTCAAGGAACAGGACCGGGTGGCGATCCTCTCCGACATCCTCGGGGACGAGGATCACCTCGGCGACATGGACTTCAAGGTGTGCGGCACGAAGGACGGCATCACCTCGATCCAGATGGACATCAAGATCTCCGGGCTGACCACCGAGATCATGAAGCGGGCCCTGGAGCAGGCGCGTGTCGGCCGCCTTCAGATCCTCGCCGAGATGACCAAAGCCATCGCCGCGCCGCGTCCGGAGATCAGCCCCAATGCGCCGCGCATCACCACCATCAACATCCGGCCGGAGTTCATCAAGAACGTCATCGGCCCGGGCGGGAAGGTCATCAAGGACATCATCGCCCGCACCGGCGCGTCGATTAACATCGAGGACTCGGGCCGCGTGGACATCGCCTCGGCGAACAGCGAGTCGGTCAAGGCGGCGATCGCCATGATCCAGGCGCTCACCCGCGAGGCGGAGGTCGGCAAGATCTACACCGGCACCGTGCGGAAGATCGCCGAGTTCGGCGCCTTCGTGGAGATCTTCCCGGGCACCGACGGCCTCATCCACATCTCCGAGCTCTCCGACAAGCGCGTCAAGCAGGTCTCGGACGTGCTCAAGGAGGGCGACGAGGTGCTGGTGAAGGTGATCAGCATCGACAAGACCGGGAAGATCCGCCTCTCGCGCAAGGAGGCGCTGGCCGAGCGCGCCGCCGCGCAGCAGGCCGCCGCCGCGGCCGCACCGGCGCAGGGCGAGGGCACTCAGCCGCCCGCCAAGGCGTAGGCGCCGGCCGGATCCGCAAGAAGCCTAGGGCCGCTGCTCCTCTTCGCGGGGCAGCGGCTTTTTCATGCGTCGCGGCTAGCGCTCCGCGCGCGGAGGAGGCGGGCGCGGATCGTACCGGCCGGCGCCGGCCCTGGGCTCCACCCGCGTCGCACCCTGCGCAGGGAGGGGGAGGCGGACGCTGAAGCAGGCCCCCTCGCCCGGAGTGCTGTGGACGGTGATGGTCCCGCCCATCTGCTGGATGAACTCGCGGGAGAGCGCGAGGCCGAGCCCGGTGCCCCGGCCCACCGGTTTGGTGGTGAAGAACGGTTCGAACAGGCGCGTCTGGACCTCGGGCGTGATGCCGGGACCGTCGTCCTCCACGTCGATGTGCACGCCGTCTGCGTGTTCGCCCACGCGTACGCGGATCCGCCCGGGCCGATCCGTGCGGCTCTCCACCGCGTCGATGGCGTTGAGCAGGAGGTTGAGGATGACCTGCTCGAGCCGCTGCGGGTGGACGTGGGCCACCGGCGACCCCGAGGTGGCCACCTCGATGGTCACCCCCGTGGACCGCGACCGCACCGTGGCCAGCCGCACCGCGCTCGCCACCAGCGGTTCGATCTCGGCGTCGACCTGCACTTCCGAGCGGTCCCGCGCGAACGATTTGAGGTCCTTCACGATCTGGGCGATCCGCTCCAGCCCCTCCGCCATCTCGTTGTGCAGATCCGCGCGCTCGGCCCCGCTCAGGCCGGCTTCGTCGTCGCGCAGGCAGGCCAGGTTCGCTTTCACGTAGGCGAGCGGGTTGTTGATCTCGTGCGCCACCCCGGCCGCGAGCTGGCCGATGAGGGCCAGCCGCTCCGCGCGTTCGCGCCGCCGTTCGGAGGCCTCCAGCCTGGCGCGGTCCTCGTACCGAGCCCGCTCCAGGGCGCGCTCCGTGTGGCGGAGCGCGCGGAACATCACCGCGGTGTACACCGCCAGGGCGCCGCACAACGTCAGGGAGAGTATGCTGCGGAACTGATCCGGATGGCCGTGGTCGATCCACAGTGCCCCGACGGTGATCAGCACGGCGGAGAGCGCGCTGGCGCGCCACGAGTACGGCGCGAGCGCGAAGGGAAACGCGGCCAGCCACACGGCATAGGGCCCGGGCAAACCGCCGGTGGCCGCGACGACGATCAGAAACGCGACGGTGGAGATGAACGCGGTGGCGATCACCGTGGCCGAGGCGGCGCGGCGCGATCCACGCAGGACCACCACTCCGGCGATCGTCAGCAGGATGGCCCAGGCCACCCGCGTGGAGAGCGTGACGACGTCCCAGCCGACGATGAAGCCGTCGCACACCAGGAACACCGCCGCCAGCACCACGCCCGCGAACATCCCTCCGGCCTGCTCCCGCCGGAGCACCTCCGCCTGGTCCTCGTCGTCGTCCATGCACGCGCGGGGCTGCAAGGCCCACGCCCGGCACGGTGCCACTGTGTTCGCAGGGTTGGACGGCTGCCTTCGGGTCGACGCCGCCCAAAGGGGTGAAGCTGACCCGGGGCGCGCTCAGCCGCTGATGCCGCCGCGGAACTTCGACTTCAGCGACAGCCCGTCGTCCTCGTCGTCGTCATCGTCGGCGAGCTCGGCGAGCCGCTTCGCGGTGGCGGCGGACACCTCGGTGAGCTGGTCGATGACCTCGGGGACGATCTGTTCAAGCGACGAGTCCGGGCGGACCACCTGCTGGATCAACGACGGAAGGAACGGCTGGCCGCGCCGGAACACGTCCTCTTCCACGCGCTCGGCGATCTCCTTCGAGAGCGGGATCAGGATCTCCTTCGCGACCAGGAGGACTTTGAGGATCTCCGCGCGGGTCTGGCCCTCGTCCTTGCCGCTCCGCAGAAGGTTGTTGGCCATCCCGGTCGCGCGTTCGGCGATGTCGGGCATCGCGTCGCGGAAGGGGGAGAGCAGCAGCGCCACGTCCCTGCCGACGATCGCCGCGCGTGCGGCGATGTCCTGGGACTTCTGGCGCGCGGCCTGCGCGGCGGGTGTCTTCGAGAGGATCGCCTCGCGCTCCTGCGGGGACGCGGAGACGAAGGTCGAGAGCTCTTCGAACGAGAGCTCGCGCGAAAGGACCTTCAGGTGGGGCGGAAGCCGCAGGTACTCGCGCCGCTGCGCCGGGATGAGCTTCGCGTACCGGGTCTGTTCCGCCGGCGCCATCGCCGCGTAGACCGCGCGGTCGTACGGCGTGGACTCGATGAGGAAGCGCCGCTCGGCGGGATCGAGCTTGAGGAAGACCTCCCGATCGCCGGGAGGCAGCGCGTCCACGATCTCCTTCTCGGTGAAGCGGATCTGAGGCGTCGAATCCTGCGACGGAAGTGTGGACAACGCGTGCTCCCGTGAAGTGTTTCCGCCGGCGGAATCAGTGGATGTTGTTGATGATCGCCTTCGAGGTGTCGGCCTTGATCCGCATGATGTTGGAGATGAAGGTCACCAGCTCCTGCTGCTTCTGGAGCTTGAACTGGGCCTCCATCTGCGCCTTCTGCGCCGGGTCCTTCACCTTGGAGAGCAGGTTCTTCTCCTGGGCGGACAGCGCGCTCGAGGTGGCCTTGCTCATCGTGCTCTTGCTGAGGCCCATCACGGACATAGTCAGACTCCGGTAGAGGGTGGTGGATGCCGACGCAGAACTTCATGCGGCGTGCCGAACGCAACTGCGCGGAAACTCTAGCGCAGGCGTGAGCACTGGAGCAGACACCGACCCCTCGAGAAGGCTGTGAGCGCGTGTGGGCGGCGGTGCGGTGTGCGGCGCGCGATGCAATCCGGCCGCTGGAACGGCGTGTGCTGTTCCAAAAGATCGTTCATCGCGGCCGTGCGTTCTTCGCCGCAGCGGAAAGGAGAGAGGGTGGCGCGCTCGATCGAGGAGATCCTGGAGCAGCTCCGCGCGAGGGTGCCGGGCCGCGTGCCTGGAGGGCCGCGCGGGCCGAGGCGCCCGAACCCGCTCAACCGCGCGTCCCGCTTCCTCGCGAAGTTCCGGTTCCTCTTCATGCCGGTGGGCCTGTTCGCGCTGATCGCCGTGGGCGTGCACGCCGCTGCCGACACGCTCGACGACCGGATCCTGTGGGTGGTGGACCACGTCGACGCCGCCTTCGACGCGCTGTTCGGGCGGTGGTCCGCGACAGAGTCGTGGGTCCACGCGATCGACCTCGAGGACCGCACGACGATCGCGCGGGCCTTCGCGCTCGTCTGGGAGCTGTTGGCCGACCTCGTGCTCGCGCTCCCGGCGTTCGGCTACCGCGAGGCAACGGACCGCCCGGTGCGGGGAATTTCCGCCGTGCTGGGCACCTCGCGCAGAAGGTGGCGCGACATCTTCCGCGACGTGGTCCGCCGCCCCACGGTGCTCCGGGTGACCCGGCCGCTCGCCACGGCGGCCGTGGTCATCGCCGGCGCGTGTGCGATCGGCCGGATGGTGCAGGGCGCCGTGTACCTCTCGCAGCGCGAGTGGCTGGGCGATGCGGCGTCGGGGCTGCTCGCGCGGCTGTTGGCGCTGGCGGCCCTTTGCGGGGTTCTGGCCGCGTTCGGCATGCGGGCGGTGCTGCGGAATCTCCAGCACGCGGACGAGGCGGCCACCGGAACACCGGGTCTCCGGTACGTGCAGATCGCAGCGAAGGGGATCCCCGGGTCCGCGGTCGTCATCCCACTGGCGATCGCGGCGCTCATCGACGCGTCGCCGATCTGGACCTTCTTCCGCTAGCGGGGCCCGACGCATGTTCGCGCGCCGCACCAGAGGGCTGTTCGAGTTCCTGATGACGCTCTTGTGCCTGTGGGCCGCCCTCTATCACACGCCGATGGGCGCCTTCGTCCGCCGCGGAATGGCGAAGGTGTTCGGCGTCCGCACCAGCGCGCGCCCGCTGCTCGCCTACTTCTCCGGCGGCGCCACGCCGCACCCGGGCGACCGCGTACTGGTCGTTCCCGAGCCGCCCGCGTTCGTCGGGCAGAGCGCGATCACCCCGGCGCTCGCGCTCGGGCTGGGACTCAAGGCCGCGCTGCATCAGCTCCCGGAGGATCGCCGCCGGCCTGTGCAGGATCTGGCGCGCCTGAGCGGACTCGATCCCGCGAAGCTGTGGGACGGGACCGAAGGCGCGGCGACCTCGGCGACGCTTCTGGCCCGGACAGCCGAGCGGCTCGGCAGCGAAGACGCCGCGGTGCTCGCCATCTTCGCGGGGCTCGAGCCTGCGCGCTACGCCGCGGACCGCTGTCGGGCGGAGGGGATGGACGCGCCGACTCTGGAGGCGCTCGCCCGCCACCTGCCGCCCGGCTTCGAGGACGCAGTGGGCGAGGCGTCCGACGCGCTCGCCTTCGGCACCGCGTACGGGCTCGCGTGGCCGGTGCCGGAGCGCACGCCGGTCACGTCCGGGTTCGGCGTCCGCATCCACCCGATCCTGGGGACGAAGCGGCTCCACACCGGCGTCGACCTCGGCATCCCGGCGGGGTCGGCGGTGCGGGTGACCGCGGACGGCGTGGTGCGGCGCGCGAGCGAGGACGGCGTCAACGGCCGCGTGCTCATCATCGACCACGGGCGCGGCGTCACCACGGCCTACTGTCACAACAGCGTGCTGCTGGTGCAGGTGGGCGATGTGGTCCGGCGCGGTCAGGTGATCGCCCGCTCCGGCAACACCGGGCGCTCCACCGGTCCGCACCTGCACTATCAGCTCGAGCTCCACGACCAGCCGGTGGACCCGTTCGCCTTCCGGAGCCACCGCGCGTCCGGCACGCCCGGTGTCGTCTCCGTGCGGGGCAGCGACTGAACGCGGGCACAGGCGTGCTATCTCGACGCCATGTCGCCCCTCATCCTCAAGGTCACCCGCACGCGTGCGCACGCCGACCCGTTGCCGCTGCCGCGCTACCAGACCGCGCAGTCCGCCGGCATGGACCTGTACGCCGACCTCGACGAACCGCTGACGCTCGCGCCCCTGGCGCGTACCGCCGTCCCCACCGGGCTGGCCATCGAGATCCCCGAGGGCTACGAGGGACAGGTGCGGCCGAGGTCGGGCCTGGCGCTCCGGCACGGCGTCACCTGCCTCAACACGCCGGGGACGATCGACAGCGACTACCGGGGCGAGGTGAAGGTGATCCTCGCCAACCTTTCGAACGAACCGTTCATGCTGCACCGCGGCGATCGCATCGCACAGCTCGTCATCGCCCCGGTCACCCGGGTCCAATGGGAGGAGGTGGAACGGCTGTCCCCGAGCGGCCGCGGTAACAATGGCTTTGGATCGACCGGACGCTCGGGCTGACCGTTCCTTGATGCACCGGGGGTGGTCGCGATACAAATCGCCTCACATTTCGCGGGTTTTTGGATCGTTTACGTACACGCGCGTGGAGCCGTTGAACCTTGCTCTGTTACCGCTGCGGCAGCCACGTTCCTGACACTGCAGACAGCTGCGCGACGTGCGGGCAGAAGCTCTCCGGCGGCGGGGTGCGTCAAGCCACCGCCACCTTCTCGCGCCGGCGGCTGCAGAACGCGCCGGTGGAGAACGCGCCGTACAAGCCCGGCGACGTGCTCGCGGACCGCTACGAGATCAAGGACGTGGTGGGTGCCGGCCCGGTCGGGTTCGTCTTCCGCGCCGCCGATCGCCAGGTGGACGTGGAGGTCGCGCTCAAGGTCGTCAACCCGCGGCTGGTGCAGACGCCGGACGAACGCAGGCAGTTCGCGCGGACGATCCGGTTGGGCCGCAAGCTGGGCCACCAGAACCTGCTGCGCGTCTACGAAGAAGGGGAAGACCACGACCGGCCCTTCTTCACCATGCAGTTCCTCGAAGGGCTGACGCTGCGGAAGATCATCGACCTGCGCGTGCAGAAGAACGAGTACTTCTCGCTGCGCGAGATCGAACCGATCCTCGGGCAGATCGCCTCCGCGCTGGACGGCGCCCACAAGGTCGGCGCGCACTCCAATCTGAAGCCGGAGAACGTGATCGTCCTGCCGGATCTGCTCAAGGTGGGGGACTTCGGTCTGGCGCTGGCCATTCCGCATCTGCCCTTCGTGCAGGCCGCCAAGCAGCGCAAGGCGGACCGGTATCTCGCGCCCGAGTACGTGCAGGGCCACGAGGTCGATCAGCGCGCGGACATCTACTCCCTGGGCGTGATCCTGGGCGAGATGCTGAGCGGGCTCACGCCGGACGGCGCCATCCCCGAGCTGGCCCGGCGCAACCCGGAGGTCCCGCCGCAGCTCGAGGGGCTGTACCGCAAGACGCTGAACTCGAACCCGCTGGCGCGGCCGAAGACCGCCACCGAGCTGTTCGAGGAGTTCGCGGAGATCACCCGCCGGGTCTCGCCGCCACCGTTGCGCAAGGCCTCGGATGGGCCCGCGCCGGCGGTGTCCCGGCCACGCCCGGCCATCCCGCCGCCGGGGCTCGCCGCTTCGAACAGCATCACCTCCACGGTGGAGCTCCGCCGGCGGACGCCCGAGAAGCCGCCGCCGCCGGTGCCGGACATCGAGGAGGAGTCGATCGAAGTGCCGGTCAACGGCGCGTCCCAAAGCGCGCTCGTGCCGGACGCGACCCAGCCGATCAGCTCTGGCTCGATCCCGATCCCTCCGCCGCCGCCCGACGACGCGCACGAGACGCAGGTGATGCCTGCCATCCCCGATGTGGGGACGCCGCCGGAGCTCCAAGGCGAGCCCACCGAGTCCCGACCCATCCCGGGGACGTCCACCTCCCGCAGCGCCGGCGTGTGGTTCTTCGTGCTGTTCACCCTGCTCGGGCTCTCACTCGGTGCGGCGGGCGGGTACTGGCTGCTCAAGCGGAGCCGCCAGTCGATGCAGCCGCTTCCGCCGGCTCCCTCCGCCGCTACCACGCCTCCTGTGAAGCCGCCGGTGGCCGCGGCGTCCACCGGTCCGACCGGCGCCACGGCGGCGACCGATTCGGGAGATGGCGCCTCACGGACGAACGTCCAGCTTGATCCAGGGACTTCCGCCGCGGATCCGAACGCCGAAGCGCGGCAGCGCGCCGAAGAGGCGAAGCGGGCCGATGACGAGCGCCGAAGGCAGAAGGAGGCCGCTATGCTGGCGGCCCAACAGAGCGAGCAGCGCCGCCTCGAAGAGGAGAAGCGCCTCGCCGAGGAGGCGAAGCGCGCAGAAGCCGAGCGTGAGGAACAGGCCCGGCGCGAAGCCGAAGCGGCGCGCGCCGCCGAGGAGACGCGCCGGGCGGAAGAGATCGCCGCGAAGCTCGCGGAAGAGAAACGCCGGGCGGAGGAGACCGCCGCGAAGCTGGCCGAGGAGAAGCGCCGCGCTGAAGAGAGGAAGGAGACGGTGGTCGCGGCCGCGACGGTGCCGAAGTCCCAGTGCCCGGAGGGGATGCGGTTCATCCCCGCCGGCTCGTTCAAGATGGGCACCGCGCGCAACGACCCGATGATGGGGTTCGACGAGAAGATCCTCACGTCCGTCTCGGTGGCCGCGTTTTGCATCGACACCTACGAGTACCCCAACCAACGCGGCGCGATGCCGAAGGTCGGCGTGAGCTGGACGGAGGCGAAGCGGTCCTGCGAGGCGAAGGGGAAGCGGCTGTGCACGGAGGAGGAGTGGGAAAAGGCCTGCAAGGGGCCGGGGAACGCGCGCTATCCCTACGGGAACACCTATGACCCCAACGCCTGCAACACCGAGGATGAGCTCGGCGAGGATCGCCCGCTGGCGGCGAGCGGGCGCTTCAGCAAGTGCCGGTCCGGGTACGGGGTCGCGGATCTGTCCGGCAACGCCGCGGAGTGGACCGCCAGCGCCTACGCCGGGAACGCCGACAAGGCGCAGAAGGGCGGCAGCTTCACCAAGCCGGACTACGCGGCGCGGTGCTCGGCGCGGAAGAACGGTTCGCCCGGGTCGCGCGGGGCCGACGTCGGCTTCCGCTGCTGCGCGGATCCGTGAACGCCCGGGATGAATCGGCGCCGGCACGTTCAGTCACCAGGGGGATGGCTCCGATGAACAAGGTCGTCACATCCGTACTCGCGTTCGCGCTCGCCCTGGGGTGCGCCGTGGGTGGGGAGGCGGCGGCGGCGGGCGCGCGGCCGAAGGTGGTGATCGCCAAGTCGTCGAACTTCTCCGCCTACGCCAGCGTGGTGGCGGGGTTCTCGGCCGAGGCGCACGCGGAGATCGAGGAGATCACGCTGCCGGAGAGCGCCCAGGCGATCGAGAAGGCGGTCGAGGAGATCGGCAAGAAGCACCCGGCGCTGGTGCTGGCGATCGGCCCGTCGGCGGCGACCGCCGCGCGGCGCCAGCTGAGCGACGTGCCGATCCTCTTCACCATGGTGCCCTATTACGAGCGCTACGGGCTGGAGGCGGCGAACGTCACCGGCATCGCGCTCACCAACGACCTCTCCGTCGAGCTGGCGACGCTGGCCGCGGTGGCGCCGGACCGGCGGCGGGTGGGAATCCTCCATGACCCGCGCTACTCGCGCGCGCTGATCGACGAGGCGCGGGCGTATGCGGACGGCCACGACCTGGTGATCGTCCCGCTCGAGACGGATTCGCCGCAGAAGGCCGCGAAGGTGCTGGCGGGGGCGAGGGGGAAGGTCGACGCCCTGTTGATGATCGCAGACAAGACCGTGGCGAACGCGGCGGTGGTGCGGAAGCTGATCGAGTTCGCGCAGGACCAGCGCATCCCGCTCGTGGGGCTGTCGGCCAGCCAGGTGAAGGAGGGCGCGCTGTTGTCGCTGTCGCCCAGCTACACGGGGATCGGCCAGCAGGCCGGCCGGCTGGCGAACCGGATCATCCACGAGAAGGTCGACCCGGGCGCGCTCGCGGTGGCGCAGCCGGAGACGCTGGATCTGGCGGTGAACCTGACCACCGCGAAGAAGCTCGGCGCCGGGTGCGATCTGGCGCTGGAGATCTTCAAGTTCGCGGCCAGGCGCGGCTATCCGGTGAAGGTGTTCGAGTAGGCGCGAACGCGCTTGATCTCGCCGCCCTCCGCGACGATATCGGGCGGCATGATCCCCAGATACTCGCGTGAAGAGATGACGGCGCTCTGGACCCCCGAGGCGCGCCTGCGCCGCTGGCGCGACGTGGAGCTGGCCGCGCTGGAGGGGATGGTGGAGCACGGGCTCGCTCCGCGCGAGGCTTTGGAGGAGTGCGTCCGGAAGGCAGGCGACTTCAACGCCGCGGACGTGCTGCGGATCGAGATCATCGAGAAGACCACGCGGCACGACGTCATCGCCTTCCTCACCTTCATGGAGGAGCGGATCGGTCCCTCCGCGCGGTACCTCCACATGGGGATGACCTCGTCGGATGTGCTCGACACGTCTTTGGCGATGACGCTGCGGGACGCCGCGGACCTGATCCTCAAGGGCGTCGACCGCGCGATGGAGGCGGTGAAGAAGCGCGCCTTCGAACACCGGCACACCCAGATGATGGGCCGCAGCCACGGGATCCACGCCGAGCCCATCACCTTCGGACACAAGCTGGCGATCTGGTACGACGAGCTGCGCCGCGGCCGCGACCGGATCGTCCACGCGCGGGAACAGATCGCGGTGGGGAAGATCTCCGGCGCGGTGGGGACGTTCGCGCACCTGCCGCCGGCGGTCGAAGAGTTCGCGATGCAGAAGCTGGGACTGAAGCCCGCCCCCGCTTCCAGCCAGATCGTCCAGCGCGATCGCCACGCCGAATTCTTCACCGCGCTGGCGCTTTTGGGATCGTCGATCGAGAAGTTCGCGGTGGAGATCCGCCACCTGCAGCGCACCGAGGTCCGCGAGGCCGAAGAGCCGTTCACGCCCGGCCAGAAGGGCTCGTCCGCGATGCCGCACAAGCGGAACCCGATCCTCTCCGAGAACCTCACCGGGCTCTCGCGGCTTCTGCGCGGCTACGCGCTCTCGGCGATGGAGGACGTGGCCCTGTGGCACGAACGCGACATCTCGCACTCGTCCGTGGAGCGGGTGATTGGCCCGGACGCCACGGTGGTCTGCGACTTCATGCTCCACCGCTTTGCTGGGCTGATGGAGAACCTGCGGGTCTACCCGGAGCAGATGAAGAAGAACCTCGAGCTGCTCGGCGGGGTGGTGAACTCACAGCGCTTGTTGCTGGAGCTCGCCCGCAAAGGGATGGACCGCCAGGCGGCCTACGTGGTCATCCAGCGCAACGCGATGCGGTTCTTCGAGGAGGGCGTTCCCTTCAAGGACGCGCTGCTCGCCGACAGGGACCTGCTCAAAGCGATGACGCCGGAGGAAATCGCCGCGTGCTTCTCGCCCGATTACCACACCCGCCACGTCGATCGGATCTTCAAACGCGTCTTTGATCAGTGAATCGCTAGAGGTAGCCCTTCGCCTTCAGGTTCTGCAAAATGCGCGCGAGCGGATCGCCGGCCACGAGCTGCAGGCTCTCGCCGGTGATGAGCTCGTAGGCGCGGGCGTACTTCTCCGCGAGGTCCACGCGCACGTCGTCCGGGATCTCCGGCGGGTCGCCGTGGCCCTGCCAGCCGCGCTCGGTGATCAACCACTGGCGGATGTTCTCCTTGTCCATCATCCGCTGGTCCTCACCCGCCTGAAAGCGCTCCTCGTACCCCTCCGCGATCCAGTAGCGGCTGCAGTCGGGCGTGTGGATCTCGTCGATCACGTAGAGCTCGTCGCCCTGTTTGCCGAACTCGTACTTGGTGTCGACGAGGATCAGCCCGCGCTCTGCGGCCCAGCGCTGACCTTCGGCGAACAGGGTCAGCGCCGCCTCGCAGGCACGCTCCCAGTCGGTCCGGCTCACCAGCCCCCGGGCGAGGATCTGCTGCGCGCTGATCGGCTCGTCGTGCTGGCCGGCCTCCGCCTTGGTCGAGGGCGTGATGATCGGCCGATCGAACCGCTGGTCCTTCTTCATCCCCGAGGGGATCGGCACGCCGTACACGTCGTGCGTGCCCTTCTGGTAGTCGCGCCACAGGCTGCCGGTGATGTAGCCGCGCACGACGATCTCCACCGGGAACGCCTCGCACCTCCGTCCGACGATGACGTTCGGATCCGGCGCGTCCAGCACGTGGTTCGGCACCAGGTGCCTCGTCTTCTCGAACCAGAAGTTCGCGAGTCGATTGAGCAGCTCGCCCTTGAACGGCACGGTGGTCAGGACCCGGTCGAACGCGGAGAGGCGATCGGTGGTGATCAACACGAGGCGATCGCCTGCGGCGTAGGTGTCGCGCACTTTGCCGCGGTACTTCCTCCCGAGCGCGGGGAAGTTGGTCTCGCGCAGCGTGTAGGGCAGCTGCGCGCTGAGCACGGGGCGGGTCATCGGTCTGTCCGGAAAGGCGCTTCCCTGGATGTTCTACGGCGTGGGAGCGGAGGTGAGCCCGAACGACGCCGCGAGATACAGGAACGACGGGTTGATGCGCAGCATCCCGTCCACGTACGCGGCGGCGTAGGGCGCTCCCGGCGCGCGCTCCACGACGATCTCCTGATCCGTGGACACGCCCCAGTGCGACAGAAGCGACCGCGCCACCAGCTCGGCGGCTTCGCGTTCGGAGAGGCCCTGAAGGCTGTCCCGGCGATCCTCCGGCCAGCGTTCGCGTCCGTTGAAGACCAGCTGCAGCGGGTGGCCCGCGTCCGGCGCTTCCAAAAGATCCGCGTGCGGATCCAGCCCGGGCGCGGCGCCGACGAGCCGGCCGCCTTCGCTCATCGGAAACAGAACCGGCTCGTTGGTCTCGCGCCCCGCTTCCGCCTGCGAGGTGCGGACGATCTCCCGGAACAACTCCTGGCGTGACGCCGGGGTCTCGAACTCGAGCACCTCCGTGCTGGAGGTCAGCGCCTGCTTGACGGTCAGCGTCCTCGGCTGGGCGGAGGGATCGCCGCACGCCACGAGGAGCGAGGACGCAACGACCAGAGCTGCAACGAAGAAGCGGCGCATCGCGAGCCAATATACCGGCGAGGGAGCAGGTGGGCCAGCTAAACTCCGGTCGCATGGGGCTGCTGCGCGCACATCTCAACGTCGTGCTCCATCAGATCCGCTCACCCGAGAACTTGGGCGCCGTGGCCCGGTTGATGGCGAACTTCGATCTCGAACGGCTGATCCTCTCCGACCCGATGACGTTCGCCATCCGCAAGGCGGAGCGCGTGGCGGTGCGCGGATCGGCGGTGCTGGAGGGGCTGAGGCTGGAGCGTTCGCTGGAGGCGGCGCTGGCGGACAGCGTCTTCGTCGTGGGGACGACGGGCCGCGCGACGGTGAAGAACCGCCGAACGCTCAGCCCCGAAGACGCGGTGGCCCGGCTGGCGGAGGAGTCCGCACGGGGCAGGGTGGCGCTCCTCTTCGGCGGTGAACAGCGGGGCCTCAGCGACGAGGAGCTGGAGCGCTGCCACGAGATCCTGGTGATCCCCACCTCGGACAAGCAGCCGTCGATGAACCTGGCGCAGTCGGCGGCGGTGCTGCTCTACCTGTGCGCCCGCGCAGATGGTGCTGCCCCATCGCCGCCAGCACCCGAGCCGGGTGCCCGGATGCAGACGCTGCACGCGCTCGAGGGGAGGATGCGGGACGTGCTCCTGCGCGCGGACTTCCTCAACCCGCAGGCGCCGGACCACATTCTCCACGAGCTGGGACGATCGCTGGTCCGCGGTCACCTCACCCAGCGCGAAGCGGAGCTATGGCTCAACGCGTTCGCGCACCTCGACCGTGTGGTGAAACCCGCGGGCCCGAAGAGCTAGGCGGCCGCGGGCGCCTGACCCTTCTTGTAGGTCTCGTTGTAGTGCTGCTCGCACAGGCCCTTGAACTTCATCGGCTTGCGGCACTCGGCCTTCGAGCAGACCTTGTAGCGGCTGTGCGGCAGCTCGCCGTGGCGCCACTTCTTGAAGTGGAAGAAGCAGTAGCCCTTGGCCCGGTGCGGGCGCTTGCAGCCCTCGATGCTGCACTTCTTGTCGGCGCCGCCACGGGGCTTGCGCCAGGTCTTCTTCTTGGTTGCGGTCGTCTCAGCCACGGAACAGCTCCTTCGCAATCGGTCGGAAAAGGGGGCCCTACATAGCGGGAGCGGACCCCCCCTGCAAGGTGGGCGAAGGATGGCGGCCGGCCGACCGGAGCGCCGGACGGGCTACGGCTTACGGAAGGTGAGCGCGTGGGTCTGCGCGTTGCGGCGCACGAAGAGACGGATCCATTCCCCGGAGGGCACCTCGGAGAGCGCGCGGATCAGATCGTCCCGCGAGCCGATCTCCGTCTTGTTCAGCTTCACCACCACATCGCCCGTGTTCAGCCCCGCGGTGTCGAGCACGCTGTTCGCCTCCACCGACGCGATCAACGCCCCGAAGTTGCCTGCCAGCCCGGCCCGCTTCGCCGACTCGTCGGTGACGTCCGCCACGCTGGCGCCCAGATCCAGCGGCGTCGCCTCCACCTCCGGTTCCGCCGGGGCGGACGCATCCGGCTCCGACGACGCGCCGGCATCGCCGCTGCCGCCGAGCGCGGGCTCGATCGCCAGGTCGGTCGGATCCCCGGCCTCCGGCTGTTCGGCCAGCGTCATCGACACGATGACCGGGTGCCCGTTGCGCTCCACCCGGAGCTTCACCTTCTTGCCGGCGCCCTTGTTGGAAACGCGCCAGCGTAACGAGTGCGCGCGCAGGGTGCGGACGTTGTCCACGCTCGTAATCACGTCGCCCACCCGCAGCCCCGCCTTCGCCGCCGGGCTGTTCTCCACGACCTCGGAGACCAGCACGCCGTGAAGCGTGCGTGCACCGAACTGGGCGGCGCTCTCGGGCGTCAGATCCTGGATCGACATTCCCGCCCAGCCGCGGTGCACCCGGCCGTCGCGGATGAGATGCGGGATCACCGACTTGGCCACGTCGATCGGGATGGCGAAGCCGATCCCTTGGCCGCTCACGTTCACCGCGTTGGCGATCGCCACCACGTTGCCGTGGATGTCCAGCATCGGCCCGCCGGAGTTCCCCGGGTTGATGGCCGCGTCGGTCTGGATGTAGTCGAAGAACCCGTCCAGCCCGGCCGGCGTCACGTCCGTTCGGCCCTTGAACGACACCACGCCGACGGACACCGAGTGCCCGAGCCCGAACGGGTTGCCGATCACCACCACCCAGTCGGCGATGTCCACGTCGCTGCCCTTGCCTAAAGGCAGCACCGGCAGCTTCCGCTTCGCGTCGATCTTGAGGAGCGCGAAGTCCGTCGGCTTGTCCTGGCCGATGACTTTGGCCTCGTACTCCTCGGTGAAGCCGTCGCGCCCGTAGACGGAGACCTTGATGTCCTTCGCGCCGTCGATGACGTGCGCGGAGGTCAGGATGTAACCGTCGGGGTGGATGATGAACCCGGAGCCGAGCCCGGTCTGTTCGTCTCCCGATTTGCCGTCGGCCTGCGTGGTGGTGATGGACACCACCGCGGCCATCGCGTTCTTCGCCACCGCCGACAGGACGTTGCGTTCCCGGTGGACCTTCTGGTGCTTCGCCTCGGTCCAATACCGGCTCGTGGGCGTCGTCCTGTGTGCCACCTTCCGCTGCCGCGCCTCCGCCCCGGCCGGAGCCAGAAGGAGCGCGGCTCCCACTACCGCCGCCCACGCCCTCACCATCCGTCGCCTCCACGAACGGAGGGAAGCTAGGAACGCGAACGGACCGGCGGCACCCGCTCTGTGTCAACGCTGCGTCGGGCTCTTGGCAATGATGCGGTCGATCGCCGCGCGTTCGTCGTCCGAATAACGGTCCCGCGGTCTTTCGGCGACCTTGTCGATCGCCTCGCCCAGACCGTCCTTGAGCTGGTCCAGCTTCGAAGGGTTGACCTTGTGCTTCCAGAACCGCTCCAGGTGTTCGAGCGGGGTGCGGCCGTCGATCTGGCCTTTCGCGAGGAAAATCCCCAGGCCGATCGCACACGCCGTCCACGCGAGGAACTTGAGCAGCTTGAACATGTGAGCCTCCGCCGGTGTCGTACATCTGCCGACACAGCGCCGCCACTTTTCGGCCACGGCGCCGGATGGCTCCGGGCGCTAAAAGGTGCGGAAGGATGCAACCGGAGGAGATCCTCGACGCCGCGCGCGCGCGGGCCCGGGGCCTGGAGTTTCCGAGGCCGCCCGAGGACCCGGTGCTGGAACGGGTCCGTGCCGAGAGCGCCGCGTGGTTCGACCAGCTCCCGGAGCCGCCGCTGTACCGCCGGATGGACGACCCCGCGCGCAAGCGCGCCGAGGAGCTGATTCCGCTCGGGCAGGAGCTGCTCTCCCGGTGCCTGGCGATGGCGCGCCACGAGGCGGTGAAGGAGAGCCTTACGCCGTTGATCGCCGCGCTCGAAGCGCACCTCGCCACGCTTTGCCACACCGCCGAGGGCCGGCTGGAGAAGGCGGAGCGGAGCTGGCACACCGCGCTGATGGCCGAGCGCGCGGTGGGCCGGCAGAACCGGCTCTACGTGCGGTCCGACGAGACGCCGCGCCCCGTCTACGACCGCCTCACCGGCGCCTCGCGATACGACCCGGGCGCCGAACCGTCGATGACGGTCAAGCTGGTCTGCCCGCTGCGCAACTGCGCCGCCCAGGAGCGCTACCGCTTCTCGCCGCGCTACTCCACGCACCGGTTCACGTGCCCGAAGTGCCGGCGCAGCTTCATCGGCTACTTCGGCGAGGTCCGCGCGGTGGAGCTCGTCCGCCGGCCGGGGCTGGTGCACTACCTGTTCAAGGTGGCCGAGCTCGGCGGGGCGCTGTCGCAGGTGGAGTTCGACGAGACGAGCGGCGCCGAGTTCGGGGTCGCCCGCCGCGATCTGCTCGCGTTCCTCTACGACCAGGACCGCGACCTCAAGGCGGTGCTCAACCTCTCCTCGTCGCGGCTGTTGTGGGTGCACAAGGGCGGCGGCTGCTTCATCGTCACCGCGGCCTACGGCGAGGGCGCCCGCGAGCTGGCGGCGTTCCGCGCGTTCCGGGACGAGCGGCTGATGCGAACGCGCTCGGGCCGGGTGGCGGTGCGGGCGTACTATCGGTTCGGGCCGGTGGCGGCGAAGTGGGTGCGCCGTGACGCGCGCGTGCGCAGATTGGTCCGCGCAGGCCTGGACGTGACGCACGATTGGCTGGTTCGGAACGGATATCGATGAACTCGGAGCAGGATCCTTTGCGGCCGCCGCCGGACGGAATGGCGTCGAAGGTGATCATCGCCCTCGCGGTGATCCTCGGCGGGGCCGCGGTGATCGCGCTGGCGGTGATGGAAGCGCGCTCGCAGCACGTGGCAGTGAACGGGGCGATCTCCCGGAACTTCGTGCTCGACAAGTTCGGCGGCGGGACGATCTCCCTCGCCGAGGCGCGGGCGAAGGGCAAGGTGGTGATGGTCGACTTCTGGGCGACCTGGTGCGGTCCGTGCGTGGAGGAGCTCCCTTCGCTGGTGAAGCTGGCGAAGGAGTACGAATCGAAGGGCGTGGTCTTCGTGGCCGCGAACCACGACGGCGATCCGGACGCGAAGGTCGCCGTGGCGCTCTTCCTCGAGAAGATGCCGGATCTGGCGCGCTACACCGGCTTCGCCGACGACGAGATGGCGCGCGCGTTCGACGTGCAGGCGCTCCCGTCGCTCTACTTCCTCGGCCAGGACGGCACCGTCCTCGAGGCGCACCGCGGCGCGCTCAGCGAACGCCAGCTGCGCTCGCGGATCGAAGACGTCCTCTCCCGCGCGCCGTAGGCAGGTCCGTCCCTACTTCTCCGGAGCAGGGACCAGCACCGGGCTCTTCTGTTTGCCCGGCTCCTGAAGGATGTCCGCGTGGTTCTTCAGGGTGAACTCGACCCGGCGGTTCTTCGCGCGCCCCAGCGGCGTGTCGTTGGGGGCGATCGGACTGTCCTCGCCGTAGCCCTTCGCGCGCAGCCGCTTGCGGTCGATGCCCTTGCGCACCAGGTACTCGAGCACCGCCCGCGCCCGTCGCGTGGAGAGATCGCGGTTGTAGGCGGCGCCGCCGCGGTTGTCGGTGTGCCCTTCGATCGTCACCGGGCCGACCTCGGGGTGTTCCTTCAACACGCGGGCGACCTCGTCGAGGATGGCGAACGACTGCGGCCGGATCCGCGCCTGGCCGGTCTCGAAGAGGACGTTCGCCTTGAGCCGCAGGCGTTCGGGCTCCAGCTCCACGAAGGGAGGCCCGGTGAAGGGGCAGCCCTCGTTCTCCGCAGGTCCGGCCTGGTCGGGACACCGGTCGATGTTGTCCGGGACCTCGTCGCCGTCGCGGTCCGGGCAGCCGTCCAGCTCGCGGGCGCCCGGGAGATCCGGGCAGGCGTCCTCCACGTCCAGCACACCGTCCCGGTCGTTGTCCGGATCCGGGCAGCCGTCGTCGTCCTCGAAGCCGTCGTTGTCCTCGGGAACGTCCGGGCAGCCGTCCACGTCGTCCGCCACGCCGTCCCCGTCCCGATCGCGGAACTCGAAGTCGTAGCGCAGGCCCGCCATCACCCGGAAGTCGGGGTGGCCGTAGCCGCTCTGCACACCGATGCCGCGGCCCACGCTCAGCTCCACGCCCCAGCGACCGAAGAAGCGGGCGCGCGCGCCCAACAGAAGCTCCAGCGGCGTCTTCAGCGAGTCGGACTGTTCGAAGGTGAAGGGTGCGCCGGTGGGGGTGGCCAGGTGCACCTCGCCGATCGCGTCGACGTGGGTGAGCCTGCCCGCGGCCAGATCCGGGAGGTGGTAGATGGCCCCGGCGCCGAAGGTGAACTCGTTGCCGACGTAGAGGTTGAGGAACTGGCCCGGCTTGCGGAAGCGGTAGCCGGCGTTGGCGATCACCCTTACCGGCCCGAAGGTCCGCTCGGCCGCCAACCGCGGTGCCACCGTCCAGCCGCGATCGCCGGTGAAGCTCAGCCCGTCGCCGATCGGGATCCGGACCTCGGGGATCACCGCCAGGCCGAACAGGAAGCTGTCCGGATCGAGCACCAGCACGCGCGGCACCACGCGTACATCCGCGAGGCCACAGCCCCGCGCCAAAAAGTCGCCGCAGGGCTGGACCAGCGAGAACACCCCGGGTTGCGGGAAGCCCTGCCGTTCGAGCAGCCCGAAGTTGGAGGACTGATAGACGACGAGCGGGAGATCGACGCCGACATCGAACCGTTGGTGGACCTGGTAGCCGGCGATGAGGTGGGCGTCTGCGCGGAAGGGGATGAGGTTCCCCAAAGGCGTGTCGCCCTCGCGCAGCGCGAGATCGTCGACCGACAGATCGAAGAGCAGCGCCGCGCGCACGCTCTTGCGCGTCCAACCGTTCGCGCCATCCAGCGCGATGCCGCTGTCGATGAGCGGGGTGGGCTTGAGGGGGACCGCGTCGAAGCCGCGGGCGAACGGATTGTCCTGCGCGATCGCGACCGACGCGGCGAGCATCACCCACAACGCGGCGGCCACATTGGCCGAGCGGCTCACGTGCGTCCCCCTGCAATGAAAGGCCACCCGGGCTTATAAACCGCATGGGTGGTCTGCCGAAGAAAACGGCCGCTCAGCGCTCCATGAACTGCGCCACGTCGCGCTGTTCGATCTTCTGCGGATCGAGCGGCACGCGGGTGGCGGCGATCCGCTTGTCCTCCTCGAGCACCGCGGGCGGCTTGGGCGTGGGGTAGCTCAGCGGCTGGGCGGGCTGCTCCACGAGGAGCTTCTTCAGCGCCGCCGCGTCGGGCGCCACGAACACGTAGTTCAGCCGCTCCGGGGAGAGGTGCCGCTTCACCGCCGCGTTGACGTCCGCCACGGTCATCTTCTGCAGCGCGGCGCGGTACTGGTCGAGGAAGTTGGGCGTGTCGTAGACGATGGAGTCGATGGCGTAGCCCAGCCGGCGCGCGTCGGACTGCTCCCACAGGCGGGTGTAGCCCATCAGGAAGCCGCGGGTGAGCTCGAACTTGTGCTCGGGGATGCCCTCCTTCACCAGCCGGTCGAGGAAGTAGACCGCGCCGCGCGTGGCGAACAGCGCGTTCGGCGACTCCACCGGGCGGAGCCAGATGGAGAAGTCCTGCTGCGAACGGCCGATGTTGGTGAGCGCGAAGGTGCCCCAGCCCTCCTGGATGAAATGTTCGGCGTACGCGTAGTCGCCGTAGTTGAGCCCGCGCTTCTCACGCAGCTCGTTGAAGAGCACGCCGTTGAACTGGCGGTGCTCGCCCAGGTACGAGAGCGCCAGCGCGATGGGGAAGTAGTCCGGATCGCCGCGGCGCAGGTCCCACGTGTAGCCCATGGAGATCGCCGTGGAGAGCACGGGTTTCTCCAGGATCCACGTGTAGCCCCTACGCAGGGGGATCTTCGGGAAGCTCACCGCGGGCACGCCCTTCGGAGGGAGCGCGGCCAGCCGTTCCGTCACCTTCGCCTTGAGCGCGTCATCCACCGCGCCGGCGAGCCCGATGATCAGCCGGTCCTGCGTGAACACGTTCTTCCAGTGCGCCTTGATGTCCTCCAGCGTCAGCGAGGAGAGCCCCTGCACGGTCCCGCCCGTGTAGTGCGCGTACGGCGTGCCCTCGTAGATGAGCGCGTCCAGGGCCACCTTGCCGAACGTCTCGTCGTCCTGGCCGCGGAGTTCGTTGCGGACCTGGTTCACCGCGTCCGTGCGCAGCCGTTCGAACTCCTTCGGGTCGAAGCGCGGGTGCAGCAGCACGTCGGTGAAGATGTCGAAGAAGCGGTCGAGGTTGTCCTTGTGCACCCGGCCGGTGAAGGCGGTGAACTCCTTGTCGGTGGTCACCGAGAGCTCGGCGGCCATCGGGAAGAGCGCCTCCAACAGCTCGGAGGAGGAGAGCGCCTCAGTCCCGCCTTCGGCCATCACCTTCGCGGTGAGCGCGGTGATGCCCTCCTTGCCCTTCGGGTCGTCCACCGAGCCGGCCTTGAAGACCAGCCTGAAGGTGACGATCGGCTTTTGCGGATCCGCCAGCACCACCGTCTGCATCGGCTGGAACGGCTGGAGCGGACGGACCATGAGCTCGGCCGGTTCGGGCGCAGACTTCGGCTGCGTGAGCGGCTCGGGCGGTGTGGTGGCCGGGGTAGGGGCAGTCTCATCCGCGGGCTTCTCCGCCCTTTGCGCGGTGGCGCAACCGGCCAGAGCGACGGCCGCGAGCGCCCCCAGCGTCATCGTGCGCAGCGCGTTCATTGCGCACCTCCTTCCTTCGCCGCATCCTCTTTGGCTGCGCCGTCCTTCTTCGCCGCCACCGGGACCAGCGAGATCTCGGTGCGGTTCCGGGCAATGAAGTACCGGCGCGCGAACTGGACCAGATCCTGCGGCTTCACCATGGCGATGTTCTGCAGATGTTTCTCCAGCGCCATCGGATCGCCGTACACGCCGATGAACTGCGCGAGCTGGCCGGCGACGTCGTCCGGCGACTCGAGGTTCATCAGGATCCCGTAGCGCGCGTTGGACTTGATCGCCTCCACGCGCTTTCCGTCCACCCGGTTGGAGACGAGATCGCGGATTGCCTTGTTGATGCGGTCCAGCGCCGCCTCGCGATTCTTCTCGTCCTTGAGCGTGGCGTCGATGGTGAAGAGGTTCGGATCGCGGTGCGGGTAGTACCAAGAGGTGATCGACTCCAGAAGCTGCCGGTCGAGCACCAGCTCCTTGTGCAGCTCGCTGGTGGGGCCGACCAGGTACGCCGCCAGCACCTCCTGGATGGCCGCGTCACGCGTGTCGAGTCTCGCCGCCGGGGTGTGCCACGCCAGCATCAGCCGCGGCAGCGCTGGGCCCTCCCAGGGCAGCGTCGCCGCGCACAGCTCGCCCTGCGACGGTTCGGCGGGGATCTTCACGTCCGCCTTGTGGCCCTTCCAGTCGCCGTAGTTCTTCGCGATCCACCCCATCAGCTGCGCGTCGTCGAAGTCGCCGACGATCACCAGCACCACGTTGTCCGGCGTGTACCAGCGGCGGAAGAACTCCTTCGAGTACTCGTAGTACCCGGGCATCGCCTTGATGTCGTCGTAGAAGCCGAGCGTGGTGTGCTGGTACGTGTGCTTCGTGAAGGCCGTGGAGAGCAGCGTCTCCTCCAGCTTCAGCTCGGGACGCGCGGCGTTCTTGTGGTACTCGCCGAGCACCGCCTTGGCCTCCGTCTGGAAGGACGGCTCGGAGTAGCTGAGGTTCTTGAAGCGATCCGCCTCCACCTCCACCAGCTCCTTCAGCGCCGAGGACGGGCCGTAGGAGTGATAGGTGGTGAAGTCGTCGGTGGTGTACGCGTTGTCGTCGAAGCCGCCCTTCGCGAGGATCTTCTCGCGCGAGCCCTCCGGGTGCGCGGCGGTGCCCTTGAACATCATGTGCTCGAAGAAGTGGGCGAAGCCGGTGTGCTTCGGTTCCACCTCATTGCGCGAGCCCACGCGGGCCACCGAGTAGTAGGCCACCAGCCCCGGTGAGTGGAACGGGACCCGCACCACCGTCAGCCCGTTGGGGAGCGTGGAGACCTTGAGCTCGTAGGGAAAGATCCGCTCCGGCTTCTTCGCGGAGGACGGAGCGCTCCGGGCCATCGCCGAAGTGGCGACCACCAGCGACAGGAGCGCGACGCGCACGCCAGTTCTCGTCAATGAAGTTCCTCCCGTGAATTCCCGAGGCGCCCGACCTTACGAATTGAGGGCGGCGGGCGTGAGTGAAAAATCCCGGGCGGGGCGAACGCTGCTATGGAGACGGGCCGATGCACCGCTCGGTGGTGATCGTCGATCGATTCTTCGAAGGGGCCGTGGCGCTGCGCGCGCACTTCGACCGCCGCTTCGCCCGTCCGCGCGAGGCGACCGCGGATCGCTTCGTCTGGGACTGGTGGCACGTGCCGGGGCAGTACACCGCGCTGCGCACGCCCGCGTACCACTACTTCCCGAAGCGCGCGTACGACGCGTTCCACCAGCGGCTCGTGTGGTGGGGACGGCGGACGCTCGGGTGTCACGACGTCTCGCCGCCGTGGCTGTCCTGCTACGTCGACGGCTGCGAGCAGCAGCTGCACGGCGATCTCCCGCACGGGCACTGGGCGTTCGTGTTCTCGCTGACCCGTTGGCAGACGCGCCGCTTCCGGGGAGGGGAGACGCTGCTGTTGCGCGACGACGTGCTGGACTGGTGGAGCGGCTTCCGATCCACGCGTTCGGTGGAGGAGCCGGACGTGCTGCGTGCCGTGCCGTCGAAGTTCAACCGGCTGGTGGCGTTCGATCCGCGGATCCCCCACGGGGTGCGGCGCGTGGAGGGAACGAAGGATCCGCGTGAAGGGCGGTTGGTGATCCACGGCTGGTTCCTGCAGCCGCGGCCGTTCGTGGAAGGCCCCTTGCCCGTGCGCGCACTGCAGCAGCAGATCGACGAGCAGGTCTCGCCGCGGCTCGAAGAGGCGCTGGGCGGCGGGCTACCGGTGGCGGGGTTGCTGAGCCTGGGCTTCCTCGTCGCGCCGGATGGAGGGGTGCAGAAGCTCCGCGTGCTCTGCGACACGACACGGGTGCCCCGGCCGCTCGAGCGCGAGCGGCACGAGCTCGTGCGCGTGGCGCTCCGGGCGGTGGGCTCGTTGAAGTTCCCCGGACACCGGCGCGCCTCCCGGGTCACGCTGCCGTTGGTGTTTGAACGGTAGTCACCGGGGAGATCGGGCAGGCGGGAAGGCGCGTGGACGCGTGTCCGGAAAGCACGGATTGACCCGTCCGTGAGCGCGGTTATGGTGATGGCGTGTTCCGGTCATGGTGACCGGGATGAAATGACCATCCGGGGGCGACCCGGTTTCGACGGGGGTAAAGAAGCCTCAGACGCGTGCCGAGCATGTCGAGCTGCTCGTCAAAACGCCCGGCAAAAAAACAAAAGCCAACGACAACGTTGAGCTCGCGCTCGCCGCCTAAAACGGTCTGAGCACGCGGTCGCCAGCACCCCGGCGGGTGGGTGCTGGGTCGGCCGTCAGAAAGCCCGCTGGTCCCTGCGTAGGCCTCGGTGCGCAGGGGCGAGATCCTTCGAGGCTCAGCCGGATGAAGCCCGTCCGTGGGCGTCGCCGGTGCCAGTCAAAACGCGGACTACGCACGTAGGGTCGAAAGGCGGAAGACTTCCGGACGAGGGTTCGATTCCCTCCGCCTCCACAGAAGAAGCCCAGCAGCCTGCGAGGGTTGCTGGGCTTTCTGTTGTCCGCGGTTCCGTTCACGGACTTCGACGTTGGACCAGCTCCCGGACGTGAACGAGTGAACACCGCGGTCGCCATCGTGCGTCGGGACGCACGGATGTTCTGCGGCGAACGGTTAGCCTTCGCTCCGTGCGAGGCACTGTGCTGGTGGTCGAAGACGATCCGGACGTTCGGCAGAGCATCGTCGACGCGATCGAGGATCAGGGGTTCCACATCACGGTGGCCGGAAACGGGCTCGAGGCCACGGCGATCCTCGAGCAGGGCGTCGAGCCGTGCGCGGTCATCCTCGACCTGATGATGCCGGTGATGTCGGGCGACCAGTTCTTCGCCCGGTTGCCGCCCGACCTGCAGCGCCGCGTGGTGCTGATGACGGCGGGCCAGCACGTCGCTTCGGGGCTCTCGGGCGCTTTCACACTTCTGCGCAAACCCTTCCACGTGGAGGACCTGCGCAGGGCAGTGAATGCACTCTGCTCGCAACAGGTGTCGCACTGACAGTGCGGGCTTTTTCTCCTTCACATCCGCGCGAAGGGTGATGGACTTGGGCCTACGCGGTGGGCCGCGTCGGGGAATTGCTCTCCCTGATGCACCGCTCAACCAGGACCTTCATCATGAGATTCGCGTTCCTGCTTCCATTCCTCATCGCGGCGGTGGCCTGCACCGGACCGCAGACGAACACTCCCGACGGTGGCACTTCCGGCGGCGACGACGCCGGACTGCCCGGAGATGACGGCGGCGTCGATGGCGGCATGTCGTGCGTCCCCCCGACGCTCCCCTCGCTGGACAACGGCACTTGGGATCCGCGCTTCGCTGGCGCGGGCTTCAATGGACACGACGGCAACGGCCCCACGGTCTACGACTTCGCCACGGACAAGGACGGCAGCCTGCTCGCGGTCGGGCGCTTCGAATATCGGGGCACCGAGCGGGTGGTCCCGTTCATGCGCCTGACGGACGAAGGGTGGCAGCAGGCGCGCACGGAGTGGGGTGGGCTCACGCTGCCGGGGGCCGGCTTCTCCGCGATCGCGGTGGGTGACGGCGGCGAGCTCGCGCTCAGCACGGGCGACGATTTCAATCCGCGAGAGGGGGAGATCTGGGTCGACACCGGCGCGGGGCTGCAGTCGATCGGCCATTTCAGCGGCCTCGTGCGCCGCATGGTCTGGTTCAAGGGCGATCTCTGGGTCGCCGGCGACTTCATGCTCGACGGCGGCGCTGGCGCGCCCGGGCTCGCGGTGTGGGACGGCATGTCCTGGTCGGCGCCTCCGGGCGGCGGACCGGACGGCATCGTCTACGAGCTGCAGATCGACGGCGACAGCCTCTGGGTGGGCGGCGACTACCACCAGATCGGCGGGATCACGGTGCGGTCGATCGCCGCGTGGGATGGCACCAAGTGGACGGCGTACGATCTCCCGTTCGCCTACGCGCGCGTCTATGCGCTCGAGCGCGGCGCCGACGGCGCGATGTACGCGGGCGGGATGATCTTCGACGATCCGGATCTCCGGCTCGGCGGGCTGGTCCGCTACGACGGCACCGGCTGGAAGTTGTTCGGCAACGGCGTCTCCAGCGGCTTCATCCCCGGCACGGTCAGCGATCTGCTCCTGGACGACGGCCAGCTCTACGTCACCGGCTGCTTCAAGACCGTGGGCGGCACCCAGGACGATCCGGATGCGGTCTCTGCCTTCGCGCTGGCCCGCTGGACCGGGACGAAATGGGAAGGGCTGGACGACGGGACGAAGGGCGTCGGCTCACCGTACGTGACCTCGCTCTCCTGCGGTGACGAGGGCCCGGACAAGGTCTGGGACATGGAGTACCAGCGGCTCTACAAGCACGGCGCGAACATCTACGTCGGCGGCGCTTTCCCGGGTGTGGCGGGCGTGCCCTCGCAGAGCATCGTCGCCTACGACGGCACCCAGTTCATCCAGCAGGGAGAGCCGCGCCTGTCGGTGGCGGGGGCGATCGACGACCTGGTAACCGGTGGCCCGGACTGCGCGATCTACGCCGTGGGGCAGATCAGCCACGTGGGCGGAAAGCCGGTCCCGAGCCGGGTGGCGAAGCTCGATCCGAACGGTGACTGGACGGCGCTGGGCGGGCCGTTGCCGGAAGGGGAGAGCTGTGAAAACCTCGCGATCACCGACGTGGGGGACCTCTACCTCGGCTGCACCAACTTCGGGGACACGCTCGCGGGCCACGTGTTCAAGTGGGACGGCACCACGTGGAACCTCGTCGGTCAGCCGTTTACCGACAAGCTGGTGATGGATCTCGCGGTCGATCCGTCCGGCAAGCTCTGGGTCGCGGGCGGCGCGGACACCGGCTTCATCGCGCGGCTGGAGGGCGATGAGTTCGTCACCGTCGAAGACGGCTTCGACGGGATCGTCTTCGCGCTCGACTTCAAGCCCGCCGCGAAGGACGCGGAGAAGCTGGAGTACGTGGCCGCCGGAGTGTTCGAGCACATCGGCACCGACCCCTACACCCGCATCGCCCGCTGGAACGGCACCGGGTGGGAGGCGCTCGGGGACGGGCTGACCTCCACGGTGAGCGCGCTCGAGTACGGCAACACCGGCATCTACGTCGCCACCCAGTACGAGGGTGGTCCGCGGTTTACGCTCGCGCGCTGGAACGGCACCGCGTGGGAGGAGCTGGCCACCCCCGAGCACGGGCTCGCGGCGCCCTGGGAGCAGACGGTGCACACCTTCCAGCGGATCCAGGAGGTGGGTGAACAGCTGGTGGCCACCGGATACGTCTGGCCCGAAACCGGTGAGAGGAACGTGTTCCTCTTCGACGGCCAGAACTTCCACGCCATCGGCGGCGGGGTCAACGCGATCGACGTCCGCGCGCTGGCGATCACCCACGACGGGCTCTGGTTCGGCGGCACCATCGCGGATACCGGCAGCGGCGAGGACCGGCGCCCGTCCATCGGCATGGCCCACTATCAGTGGAGCGCGATGCCGTAGGCGCTCGACCTGAGCACCCTCGGAAGTCGGAGGAACCCCGATGGCCTGTCTTGGCCGCCGGGGTTCTTCCTTTTCCAGCGGCTCACAGCACCCGGAGCCGCGCCCGCGCGGGCGGGAACCGGGCACGCACGTGGTCCACGAGATCCGCGCACACGTTGAAGCGGACCTCGTCGATCACCTGGAGCAGCGTGGGTGGACCCTCCAGCACCGCCATCCGTCCCCACGCGGTGGACGTCTGCCGCTGCTCGAGGGGATAGCCGAGCGCCTGGAGCGCCTGGAGCGAGTGGCCGGGGATGCCTCCAAGGAGCCTCATGCACGGGCAACGCTCGCGCGGCCGCCGCGAATCCGGCAATCGTCCCCGGGGGAGGTGGGCGCTGCGCGAAGCGGTCACTGGTCCGGGTGGGACGGTGTGGTCCGCTCGGTGAGCGTCGGGCGGATGTCCCAGTCCAGCCGGGAGCGCCCATCCCAGGCGCGAAGGCGATCGGCCAGCTCGTGGGCGATCCACCGGGCGATCCAAGCCACCTCCGGGGAGATATAGCCGTCGACGACCGCCTGCGCGAGGGGCGCCTCGTCTTGGACCTCCACCCGTTCAGGCAGCTCAGGCAGCCAGGCAACGTCGATCTCGAGGTCGACAGAGCGCGCCGCGTGGGGCTCGAACCGGGTGGGCAGATTGACGTTGAACAGCTCGCCGATGGGCGTGCCGTCCGCCCGGAAGTAGCGCCGCCGCACCACCCAGCCGCCGCGCACCAGCTCGATGGTGCCGAAGTCGCCTTTCCGCTTGATCGCGTGGACGCCTTCATAGGCCTCTCCGACCTGCGGAAACGTGCGGTGGAGCACGAGGAGGCGGCCGTCGAACGACACGACCTCTCCCTCCATGGTGATCCGGCACCCGAACAGCCACGGCTTCTCATGGTGGACGGTCACCCTCTCTCCCGGCGTGAACGTCATGGCTCAGTGCAAGTTGGAAATGGCGGGCAGGTTCGGCAGCCTTCGCCCGCCCGGGCGGACGGGCGGGCGGTGGCGCAGGTGTCGGGCTACCCTTGATCCGCCATGGACCGTGAGCTCCCGGAGGAGGTGTTGGAGGGGATGTCGCTGCCGAGCACGGCGGCGCGCGCGCTGGAGGAGGCGTTGGAGCGCACGCCGGAGGATCTGTCGGCCCGGCTCAAGCTGCTCGGGTATTACCTCCTCGCCTCGGTGGCGTCCCAGGACGCGGCAGTGCTCGCCTCCCGGCACGTGCTGTGGCTGATCGCGCACGTGCCCGAGGCGAAGGTGCTCGAGACCGCGCTCGGCGTGCCGGCCAACGAGGCCTTCGCGGCCGAGGCGGGCCGGCTGTGGCGGGCACACGTCGAAGCGCAGCCGCGCAACGTGCAGGTGTTGATCAACGCGGCCCGCTTCTTCTCCCAGCTGGATCGTCCCTTCGCGGAGCACCTCCGCTATCGCCTGCGGAACCTCGATCCGGAGCGCTTCGCCGACTTTTCGATCGACTTCGACGCGCCCATCGAAGCGCCGCCGCGCGCGGACGAGCCGACCATCGCCGAGCTCGAGGACGACCTCGTGCACGCCGAGACCGACCGGGAGCGCGCGGAAGCGCTGGTCGCGCTCGCCACGCGCGCCTTCCGGATGGGGGACGTGGAGACGACGCGCGCGCGGGCGGAGGCCGGGCTGGACGCGGCGCGCGCCGCGGTGGATGGCTCGCTGGCGCACCGGGCGGAGCTTCTGCTCGGGCTGGCCGCGCTCGAAGAGGGCGATCTCGGTGCCGCGCGCACGCACCTTCTGGATGCCACGCGGATCCCGCATTCGCCCGCGCTGCAGAGCTTCGGGCCGGACATGTCGCTGGCGCGGCGGCTTCTGGAGCGGGGCATCCGCGCGCCGGTGCTGGAGTACTTCGAGGCCTGCCGCGAGCTGTGGACGATGGGGCACGCCCTCCTCGACGCGTGGAGCGCCGACGTGGCGGAGGGCCGGATGCCGAATTTCCTGGGGAGCTGCCGGCTGCAGGGCTGATGAACGGTGGGTTCAGGTCAGGTTCGCGAGCTCGCCGTGGCAGTAGTCCGGGTTGCCGAAGGTCTCGTCGTCCACGCCCATCCCGTGCAGGAGCGAGAGCAACAGGTCGGAGTGTGACGCGCCGTCGTACTGGACGTAGCGCCCCATCCGGAACCCGGCGGCGTGGCCGGCGAGGATGAAGGGCATGCTCCTCAGGCTGTGCGAGTTGCCCTCGGAGAGCTCGTTCACCCACAGAATCTGCGTGTGATCGAGCAGGGTGCCGTCGCCCTCCGGGATCTCCTTCAGCCGCCCCAGGAGATAGGCCAAGCGCTCTGCGTACCAGTGATCGCGCCAGCCGATCTGCACGCGCGTCGGATCCGAGCTGCCGAGGTGCGAGAGCGCGTGCCCGTCCATGGTGCTGCCCAGCCACGGGAAGGTGAGCTGGTTGTCGGCCTGGCCGAACTGCAGCAGCCCGACGCGGGTGAGGTCGCAGGCGAACGCCATCACCATCAGGTCGATCTGCCAGGTGGACAATTCCGGCATCGTCTCCGCGCTGTCGATCGCCATGGCCGGGGGCTGGTCCGGCCGGGTGCAGGCGGCGCCGTTCGTCGTGGCGGCGAGCCGGACCTCCAGATCGCGGACGAGTTCGAGGTGGCGTTCGAGCTGCGCGCGTTCGGAGGCGGCGACCTGCTTCTGGACGATCGCGAGCTGCTCGCGGACCGCGTCCAGCACCGACGCCCGCCGCGCGCGCACGCGGTCGAGCTCGGGCGAGGGCGCGGTGAAGTCCGAGAACAGCATGTTCCACGCGACGACGGGATCGGCGATGCACGGCACCGGCTGATCGCTGCCCGCGTAGGAGATGTGGTGGCGCACGTCCCCGCCGCGCGGACGGATCCCCAGGTTGAGCGAGCCGAACCGGGTGGTGGTGCCCAACACCTGCGCGATGCGCTGGTCGATCGAGATCCCCTTCGCATAGCCGGCGAGGCTGCCGTCGCCGCCGACGAAGGTGCCCTCGTTGAGGTGCCAGCCGGTGAGCACGCCGCCCATGCCCTTCTGGTGCGGCTCGCCCGGGCCGACCGCGGTGCACGCGAGGTCGATGCCGCGGGTGATGAGGACGTGCTCGCGGTACGGCGCCAGCGGTTCGAGGCTGGAGGAGAACGTGAAGTCCGTCTCGCTGGTCCCCGGCGTGGGGAACCACTCGGAGGGGAGCACCCCGTTGGGGTGGTAGATGACCAGGAACCGCTTCGGCGCCACGCCGCCGGTCTGGGCGAAGGCTCCCAGAGACGGCAACAGCGGCAACGACAGGGCGATCCCGCCGGCTCCCTTCAGCACCGCGCGGCGTGACAGGCGCACCGTCATGGCGCCTCCTTCGGTGCGGGCCGCGTGCGGAACACGGGCGAGGAGGCGATCGCCACGAAAAGCTCGCGGAAGTCGCCGCCGCTCTCCGCGAAGCGGGCGCGGATCGCGTCGAGGCTCTCCTTGTCGGCCGGCGCTTCGACGCGTCCGAGCGCGTAGCGGAACCAATGGGTGGCCACGCAGTCGCTCACCTGACGGCTGGCGGCGAGGCGTTCGCCCAGCTCGATCGCGCCGTCGAAGGGCGCCTTCAGCACGGGGTCCTTCGCGCCGTTCACCACGCCGGTGGCGTCGATCGGCTTGCCGTTCTCGGTGACGCGGAAGCGTCCGAGCGCGTCGTACTGTTCGAAGCCGAAGCCGATCGGATCGATCTTCGCGTGGCAGCCCGCGCAGGCCGGGTTGGCTTCGTGCTCGGCGAAGCGCTCGCGGGTGGTCAGGCCCGGGTCCGGATCCGGCGGGGTGACGGCCACGCCCGCGGGCGGTGGCGCCAGCGTCTCGCACAAGAGCTTCTCTCGGACGAACACGCCGCGCTTGACCGGCGAGCTCGACAGGGGACCCGCCAGCTCCGCCAACAGGCCCGGCTGGGTAATGAGCCCGCTCCGCGTGCCCGGCGTCATGTCCACGCGCATGAAGCCGTCGCCGCTCATGCTCATCCCGTAGAGCGGGGCGGTGGTCTGGTCGACGTACATGCTGCGGGAGGTGAGTAGCGAGCGCAGCGTCGCGTCGCCGCTCCAGAGCTCGTCGATGAACAGGTCGATCCCCTCGCGCCAGGCGGCGGCCACCTCCGGGGTGAACTCCGGGAACGCGGCCGTGTCCTTCTCCAGCGTGGGGATCCGATCCAGCGTCAGCCACTGACGGAAGAAGTTGTGCACCGAATCCCGCGCCTTCGGATCGGCAAGCATCCGGCGCGCGTGCTGCGCGAGGCCCTCCGGCGTCGACAGCTCCCCGCGCGCCGCCGCGGCCAACAGCGCGTCGTCCGGCATCGAGCTCCACAAGAAGTACGAGAGCCGCGAGGCGATCTCATAGGGCGTCAGCACGTTCTCGGTTTCGGTGAGCGGGACGCCGGATTCGAAGCGGTAGAGGAACTGGGGCGACTGGAGGATCACCTGCAGCGTCCACTCGACCGCGGTGTCGGGGCCCTCCTTCTCCGCGGTGGTCATGAGGAAGGTGCGGAAGCTGTCCAGCTCTTCGGGCGTGGGCGGGCGCCGGAACGCGCGCGGGAGGATCCGCTGGAGGAAGACCTCGGCGCACCGGAGGCGGTCGAAGGTCTGGCTGCGGCAGTCGCCGAAGAGCACGTCCCGGTGCTCGACCATCGCACGCGCGGCGATCGCCTCCGCCGCGTCGAGATAGGCGGCCACCAGCAGCGCGTTGACCTGGTGCGCGGCCGGGTTGTTCTCGAAGCCGAGGACGCGCGGTTCGGCGGGGAAGGCGCGGGCGGGACGGGTGTCGTCCCCGAGCAGATCCCGCACCGTGTTGTCGTACTCCTCGCGGGTCAGGAGG
>JADGHL010000136.1 GCA_019686135.1 Myxococcaceae bacterium
ATCGGGCTCGTGAAGAATGAAGCGCTTGAGCTCCGGCGCCTCCCGGATGAGGTGGCTGCGCCCTTGCTCATCCGTTCGTGGGACGGCGAGCCCTATGTTTTCTGGGAGCGGACGACGACGCCCGACGGAGGGTACTTGCGCGAAGTCATGACGGCCCCGCTGGACTCCTTCCAGCGCGAATAGGCTCAGGCGGTAACCGAGCGCCTGTCACCTGGTCCACGACAGGCGCTTGTCCTCGCACGAAGGTTTTCCGTTTCTTCGGCACGACACATCGTCCTCGGCCTCGCGCAAGCTCTAACGGACGGAGCTACGCCCACCGCAGGCCTTCTCTCTCGAGGGAACGCATGCGGTTGGGTCCATGGTTCGCCGTGCCCTGTCTCCTCGTCTCGTCGGGTGCGGCACCGCGCGCCCGGTGCCGACGCAGCGACGCGGGAAGAGGTTTCGCCCGCCGCCACCGCGGCGGCTGCGCCGCTGCGCCCGACCACCGGACCATCGAAGATTCGTCGGGGCCGACCTCCGGGTGAAGGGGCGGATCAGCGGCTGTGCGCGGCGGAGCGCCCCGGCGCCCTGCGCGGTCGCAGCGCGCGCAGCCATCGAACCTCGGGCTCCACGACCGCCCATCGGATGAACTCGACGTCCACGCCCGCCGAGGCCTGCGCGAGGGGCGGGCCCGATGGGGACGGAACCGCGGCCGCAAAGAGCGTCTCCTCGAAGCGATCGACCTCCGCGTTCACGAGCGCCCACTTCGGGTGTCGGACGTCGACGCGCAGCAACGCGCCGCCGTGCGCGCGGGAGAACAGCGAGTAGCGTTCGATCAGGAAGTGTTCGAGGGTGCCGACCGCGTGTGGCGGCCGCTCCAGTCCCCAGCGCCAGCCGGCGCGGAGCAAGGCGCTCGAACCGGCGCGGTGCAATGCGTAGGACCGAAGCGCTTCGCGAGGGCCGGTCTCCCGCGACATCCGCGCGGGGTAGTAGGGCAACCCCACCGTCGCCCGGGCCACGGCGCACACCAGCGCGCTCGCAACGTCCAGTCTGAAAAACCGAAGAACCAGATCCCGGCCTGGTCTCTGTGCCGCCCGTAGGTCCGGAGGTTCGTCTCGAGAAAGTGGCTGATCCCGGGCAGCCGCGGCATGAAGCGCAGCCCCGCGTTGCGCATCGTGAACGGCGTCACCGTGACCCAGGTTTCGCCCTCGAAGGTGTCGAGGGTCAGCCGCGGATCCACCAGCGGCCGAAGGGCCGCCGCCGGAACCTTCCAGTGGACGAACAGGATGTCGTCCCAGCGCTGGTAGCCGACGACCATGACCCCATGAAGCTGTGCACGCAGCCATGCGCCCGCCGGGCAACGGCACCTGCAGGCGAACGACCGCCGTGCCGCCCCCTCCTCCGCGCGACCGCACGGTCGAGCGCGCCAATGCGCGGGGCCAGCTTGCGCCGGTCGCGGCCTGGCTCGACGCCGGACGTTCAACCCGCGCGGGCGGAGCGGCGCACACCCGTCGAGCGCTCACGCCGCAACCACGTGCGTCTGAGCAGCCCGAACCTACGCGGGCTGGATCAGATGGGAATCGCCCGGGTGCGTCGGCTGCTTGTCAGAGAGCGAGGGCCGGTCCTCCCCCGGCGCGGCGGGCTCGCGGGCGGCCACCGGGACCACCACCGCCGGCGGCGCCCACCCGGTGGCGGCGGATGCGTCCGCGGCCTGCACCGGCGCTGCCACTTCGGCGGTGAGCGGGAAAGCGACCTCCGCGGACACGGACACCGGCTCCACGGGCGCCTCGGCGCGCTCCGAGGGCACCGCGGCGATCACTTCGCCCTGCGGCGTCTTCTTCTTCGACCCCGCGCCACCGCGGCAGGTGCGGCACCACGGCTGGTTGCGGATCGCCCCATCCGCCATCTTGCGCAGACCGAAGTTGGCGAGCGGCTTTATCGACCTGCACTTCAGGCACATCAGGGTGATCAGCACCTCGTTGCCGTCCGCGTCGTAGATCGCCGACTTCCGCTTCTTGCGCGGCTGCCCCGGCGCCTTCGCCTTTCTGGCCTTCTCCGCCTCCGGCGACGGCATCATCGGGGTGACTTTGTACAGCATGGTTCCCTCCTCCAATGTTCCCACCGCGGCTCAGAATCGGGGCACACGAAGCCACCCCGCCCGAACGGGATCTCGCCGACGATGTGCGGCAAGGCTATCGAGGGGGTCTGACACCGAGGCGGATTCGGGGCCGGAAAATCGGGCTCCGGCGCGATTTCTTCCGTCACTCCGCGCAGTTACGGCGTCATTGCGAGGCGCTCGCCTCGAGGCCGGCGCACAGTTCGTCGGTGTCCACGAAGGTGATTCGACCCGACGGCGGCGCGACCAGAGGCGCGGCCTTTTTCTGCCAGTAGGCGACCAGCGCATCGCGGAAGTTGAGCTCGCGGGACATCCCCAGATCGATGCGGCCATCCGGCAGTGACTGCACCACCGGCCCCAGCCCATCGCCGCCGCGCGCGAGGAAGTCCGGGACCACCACCCGGTAGCGCTTCTCCGGCTGGATCGGCCTGCCGTCCGGGAGCGCGAACCCCTTCAACCGCCCCTGCCCCGGACACTTCGCCAGGGTCACCTTGAGCCCGGAGACCTGAAACACGCCCTTCTTCCCGCCGTAGGCCGCGTGCATCAGCCGGTTCAGCTCTTCGCCGGTGACGGTGAGGGTGGCCACGGTGTTGTCGAAGGGGATCACCTCGTAGACCTCGCCGTACGAGAGCTCGCCGGCCGGGAGATCCGCGCGCAGCCCGCCGGGATTGAGGAGGGCGATGTCCGCGCCATCCAGCGCGCGCAGCGAATCGGCGAGGAAGTCCCCGAGCGCGCTCTCGCCCTCGTAATTGCGGCCCATGGTGTGTGGCACGACGAGCCCGAGCTTGCGCTGCTGCGACTCCTTCACCTTCTCGAGCGCGGGACCGATCGCCTGTGCGATCGATTCGTCCACCTTCACCGGCTGGCCGTGGAAGGTCGCATCCACGAGCGTGATGGACCCCTGCTTCCGCTTGAGCACGTACGAGTCGCAGGTCTTCAGTTCAGCATCGACCCTGGCGCAGATCGGCGTGGCTTGCGCAGGCACCGGCTTCTCCAGAAGCTTGTGGGTCTTCGGATCGACCTTCAGCTCCACCACGCTGAACGAGCGGCCCAGCCCCCGCGTCTCCACCACCGGCATCCCGTTCACGTAGTGCGCGAGCTCGGCGTGGGTGTGACCGGCCACCACGAGATCGAACGTGCCGGCCGGGATGTTCTCGAGCAGATCGAAGATCTCCCCGTCCCTCTTGTCGCAGGAGCTGAGGTCGTTGGGGTCGTCGAACTTCGCGCACCGGCCGCCCGCGTGGGCGACGGCGATCACCAGCTCGGCGCCCTTCGCGCGGAGCTTCTTCGCGGCCTCCGTCGCCTCCGGCACCAGGCTGCCGAAGCGCAGCGTGCTCACGTTCACCGGATTGGTGGTGCTGGGCGTCGACGGCGTGGTCAGGCCCAAAAGGCCGATCTTCACGCCGTGAACCTCGACGATCCGCGTGCCGTCGTTGCCGAGCCACTCGGGCCGCCCGCCGGTGCGCGCGTCGTAGATGTTCACCGCGAGGATCGGAAACTTCGCCTGCGCCATCCGCGCCTTGAGCGCGCCGAACGGATCCACCCTCGGATCCGAGGCCACGGAGATGGGACCCACGGGCCCGTAGTCGAACTCGTGGTTGCCGATCGCCGCGGCGGTGTAGCCGAGGCGGTTCATCGCCTCGATCACCACCTCGCCCTCGGTGAGGTTGGAGGCGAGCGTGCCCTGGAAGAGATCGCCCCCGTCGAGGAGCAGCACTCCGCCGGGGTTCTCCCCGCGCAGGATCGTGAGATACCCGGCGAAGGCCGCCGCCCCGCCCTCTTCGATCTCCGTCCCATCCGGCAGCTTGACCTTGTTCGGGTGCACCCAGCCGTGCAGGTCGTTGGTGGCGACCACGGTGATCCGCAGCGGCCCAGCGTCCTTCTTCGCCGCTGCGACCTTGGCCGCGTCGGAGGGCCGGTCGGCCTCTGCGTGGTGGACCGCCGTCTCCGGCTCGGGGTGGGAATGTGGCGTCCGGCATCCGGGGAGCACGGCCGCGGCGAGGGCGAACGAACAGGCGAGCCAGAGGGAGGTGCGCATGCGTTGAGCAGGCGATCGAACGCCGAGGCGACCGCCAAAGCAACAACGCAGTTGCCGGACGGTCACCGGCCGCCCGGGCGGGAGCCTTCTGGATTTCCCGACGTGGGCGGTGGATACCTTGGCGCTCCGCCATGTCCACCCCGACCCCGCCGTTGACCGAGCGCCCTTCGGCGCAGCCCGTGCTCGCCGTCGCGCTCGAGACGCTGGTGCGGACGGACGTGGTGCTCGAGGCCGCCTTCGCGCAGGTGCGCCGCGCGCCGCAGGACCTGCTGCGGGTCGTCGTCTGGCGCATGGCCGGGAGGCGCGCGTTCGCCGAGCGGCTTGCGCACGGCGGCGCGTTCGAGCCTTCGGCGCTCCCGTTCGACGAGGCGCTGCTCGAAAGGCTCCGGGCGGAGCACGCCGCGGGCCGGACGATCGTGCTTATCGCGCAAAGCGGACGGACGCTGGCCGAGGCGGTGGCCGCGCACCTGGGGATCTTCTCGCAGGTGATGTCTCCCGAAGGCGGCGAGGCCGTGCCCACCGGCTGCGAGAGGGCCGAGGCGACGCCCGTGCCCAACTCGCGGCGCATCCGCGCGCTCATCCGCGCGCTCCGGCCGCACCAGTGGACCAAGAACGCGCTGGTGTTCGCCCCGGTGCTTCTGGCGCACGCGGTGACGCGCGGCCCGTTGATGCTTCAGGCGGTGTGGGCCTTCGCCGCGTTCTGCCTGTGCGCGTCCAGCGTGTACGTGCTCAACGACCTGCTCGATCTCCACGCCGACCGCGCCCACCACCACAAGCGCACGCGGCCGTTCGCCAGCGGGGAGCTGCCGCTCGGCGCGGGGCTGGCCATCGCCCCGGTGCTCCTTCTGGGCGCATGCGCGATCGCCACCCGGCTCTCGCACACGTTCGTGCTGGTGCTCGGCGCCTACTACGCGGCCACCCTCGCCTACTCGCTGTACCTCAAGCGCGTGGTGCTGCTGGATGTGCTGCTTCTGGCCGGGCTGTACACGGCGCGGATCATCGCCGGGGGCGTGGCGACAGAGGTGGCAGTCTCCCAGTGGCTGCTCGCGTTTTCGATGTTCATCTTCCTCAGCCTCGCCTTCGTGAAGCGCTACAGCGAGGTTCACACGCTGCGGAAGAAGGGCGTGGAGGAGGCGAAGGGGCGCGGCTACCGCGCCTCCGACCTCGAGCAGCTCTCGTCGCTGGGCGCCTCGGCGGGCTTCATCTCCGTGCTGGTGCTGGCGCTGTACGTGAGCTCGGCGGACGTGACGAAGCTGTACGCCCACCCGGCGCGGCTGTGGGGGATCCTCCCGCTCTTCCTTTATTGGATCAGCCGCGTGTGGCTCCTCGCCCACCGCGGGCAGATGCACGACGATCCGATCGTCTTCGCGATCCGCGACCGCGCGAGCTACGTCATCGCCGCGCTGGTGGCCGCGGTGGTGTGGCTGTCGATCTAGCCAGGCGCTCCACGCGCTACCGCAACGCCTCGCGGTACACGGCGATCGTCCGCTCCGCCGTCTTCGCCCAGGTGAAGCCGGCCGCGCGCTTTCGGCCCGCTTCGCTCAACTGCGCGCGCGCCTCCTTCTGCGTCCACAGCCGCTCGACCTCGCGCGCGAAGCGGAGCGCGTCGTCGGGAGGGACCTGCACCGCCGCATCGCCCACCACCTCCGGGAGCGAGCCCGCGTTCGAGACCACGCAGGGGACGCCCAGCTTCATCGCTTCCAGCGGCGGCAACCCAAATCCTTCGTAGAGCGAGGGGAAGACGAACACGGTCGCGCGGCGCATCACCGCGTAGAAGAGCGCCGGCTCGAGGTAGCCCAGCGGCCGGAGATCGAACCCGTCCGCGCGCAGCCGGCCAATCCGCCGCTCCACCTCCCCCGAGCCGAACCACGACTGCCCGGCGAGCACCAGCGGCACGTTGCGCCCGCGGCGCCGGAGCTCCACCAGCGCATCGAGCACCAGCCCCACGTTTTTTCGCGCGTCCAGCGAGCCCGCGTACAGCACGAACGCTTCGGGCAGCGCGAGCGAGTCGAGGTACCGCGCGCTGGTGGCATCCAGCGGCGGGAGGCGGTCGAGGTGATCGACGCCGTTGGGCACGACGTGCACGCGCTCCGCGTCCACTTCGAAGCGCCGGAGCAGATCGGCCCGCGTGCACCTGCTGACGCAGATCACCCGGTCGGCGACCTTCAGGCTGCGGGTGAGCCACAGCCGGAACTGCCAGCGGTACGGCACCGAGACCGTGCGGGGGAAGAGGTCCGGGATGACGTCGTGGACGGTGAGCACCATCCGCTTCCCGGGCATCCGGCGCAGCGGAAGGTTGAAGTTGTTGACGGCGTGGAAGAGCTGCGCGGTGGAGGCCAGCAGGACGTCGGGCAGCTCGGCGAGCGCCCAGGCGGTGCGGCTCTGCATCCGGCGCGGGCGCTCGCCGCTTCGCTGCGCGCCCAGGCGCTCCACGGTGACGCCCTGTGCCAGAAGTGCCGAGGCGAGCTCGCGGGTGTACAGGCCGATCCCGGTGGTGGGCTCGTCCCAGAGGGTCGCATCCAGCGCGACGCTGCGGACGGCTCTGTTCGAAGCGAAGGTCACGAGGGCGGGTGCGTTTACCACGAGGATGGCGGGCGCGCCTGTGTTAGTGCGTCGCGCTTCGCATGGCGGTCCACCAGCTCATCCCCAGCTTCGTTTCCGGCGACGCCACGGGCCAGGCCGCGCTGCACTTCCAGCTCCTCCTCCGGCGGCTGGGGCACTTCGGCAACATCTACGCGGGCGAGGTGGAGCCGTCGCTCTCGTCGCTGGCGCTCCCCGCGCGCGCGCTCCGGCCGGAGCCGGACGACCTAGTGCTCTACCACCACGGGATCGCCTCGCCGCTGGCAGGCCGGGTGCTCCACCTGCGTTGCCGCACCGGCATGGTGTTCCACAACATCACGCCGGCGCGGTTCTACGAGGGCACGCCGCTGCACGAGCCCCTCGTCTCCGGACGCGCGCAGCTCGCCGCGCTCGCGCCCTGGCTCGATCTGGCGATCGGCGTCTCCCGCTACAACTCCCGCGAGCTGGAGGTGGTGGGCGCGAAGAACGTGCACGTCGTCCCGCTCTTCATCGAACCGGAGCGCTTTCTGCCCGAAGCGGCCGATCGCACGCTCGCCGCGAAGCTCGGGAACGCCAGGAACGCGCCGACGATCGTCTCGGTCAGCCGGATCGCCCCGCACAAGCGCTTCGAGGATCTGCTCGCGCTGCACGAGGAGTCGCTGCGGCTGAATCCGGACGCGCGGTTGATCGTGGTCGGCGGCTACGACTCGGGGAGCCGCTACTGGAAGTCGTTGCGTCGCCGGATGAAGGGCCTTCGGGGCATCACCTTCACCGGCCGCGTCTCGCACGCCGAGCTGGTGGCGGCGTACCGCGCCGGATCGGTCTTCGTCTCGATGAGCGAGCACGAAGGCTTCGGCGTCCCGCTGCTGGAGGCGATGGCGTGCGACCTGCCGGTGCTGGCGTTCGCCGCCGCGGCGGTGCCGGAGACGCTGGGGGGCGCGGGCATCGCCTTCACGGAGAAGCGGTTCGCCTTCCTCGCCGAGCTGGTGCACGAGCTCCACCACGATCACGACCTGCGCGAAAAGGTGTTGCGCGGGCAGCGGCGGCGGCTGGAGGAGCTGTCGGCCGCGCGCGCGGAGCAGGCGCTCGGCGCGGCGCTTTCGTCCATCGGCATCGCCCGGCCACATGCGCGGCGGCCCAGGGCCGATCGACGGCCGAAGGTGGCCATCGTGGTGCAGCGCTTCGGGGACGAAGTCACCGGCGGCGCGGAGAAGCACGCACGCGACGTGGCCGACCGTCTGGCGCCCTACTGGGACATCACCGTGCTGACCACCTGCGCGAAGGACCACCTCACCTGGAAGAACGAGCTGCCCGCCGGGCCGGACCGCGTGGGCCGGCTGAAGGTGCTGCGCTTCCCCGCCCGGCGCGTCCGCGACATCCACCGGTTCAACGCGCTCTCGCGGACCCGCTTCGGACGGCCGCTGGATCGGATGCACGAGGAACACTGGATCGCCGAACAGGGCCCGCTGGTGCCGGACCTGTTCGAGCACCTCGCACACCACGCGGCCGACTACGACGGGTTCGTCTTCTTCACTTATCTGTACGCGCCCACCGTCTGGGGGCTGCCGATGGTCGCGCAGAAGGCGCTCTTGGTCCCCACCGTGCACGACGAGCCGCCGCTGTACTTCCACGCCTACGCGGACGCGCTGGAGCGGCCGCGGGCGCTTCTGTGCAACACGCCGGAGGAGCAGGCGCTCATCGCGCGGAGGTCCGCGCACGCGGCGCGCGCGCGGGTCGTCGGCGTCGGGGTGGAGCCGCTTCCGGGCAACCCCGAGCGCTTCCGCCGCCAGTTCCACCTCGACCGGCCGTACCTGCTCTACGTGGGGCGGATCGAACCCGGCAAGGGCGTCGACGCGCTGTTGCGCCACTACCGGGCGCTCAGGCGGAGCGACCCGGGGGCGCCGGACCTCGTGCTCGCGGGCGCGCTGCACATGACGCTGGGTGGCGAAGGCGTGCGCTACGTGGGCCGGCTGAGCGAACAGGAGAAGTGGGACGCGCTGTCCGGCGCGCGCGCGGTGGTGGTGCCCTCGCGCTTCGAGAGCCTGTCGCTGCTCGCGCTGGAAAGCTTCGCCGCCGGCGCGCCGGTGGTGGCCAACGGGGACTCGGACGTTCTGCGCGGGCAGTGCGAGCGCAGCGGCGCGGGGCGCTGCTACACGGACGCGGCCAGCTTCGTGGAGGCGGTGGAGGACGTGACGCTCCGGCGCGAGGAGCTCTCCCGGAAGGGTCGCGCCTTCGCGAAGAAACACTCGTGGGAGGCGGTGGTGCGCTGCTACCGCGAGGAGCTGGATCGGATCATCAAGGAGACGAGGCGATGAATCTGCTCGGACGCGACGTCCCGGTGCGCGCGCTGCTGGAACGGATCGAATCACGTCTGCAGCTGCGCGGGCTGCGCGAGGCGCCTTCGGCTGACGAGGGCGTGGCCGACGAGGTCGAGCCGCGGGTCGATCCGCTCAGCTTCAACCTCGGGGCGCTGGAGGAGCACGCCGATCCGACACGGCCGTTGCCGCTGCACACACACCGCGGCGGCGTCGGTCAGCTCGTGGTCGTAGCGAAGTGGGCGTTCCGGAAGACCTGCCAGGTGTTCATCAACGAGGCGCTCGCACGGCAGCGGCTGTTCAACGGGCACGTGCGCGACAGCTACGCGCAGCTCTCGGCGGAGGTCCTTCGTCTGCGCGCGGAGGTGGCAGCGCTGAAGGCGGAGAAGGCGCCGGCGTCGAAGGCGAAAAGGACGCCGCGGAAGCGCGCGCGGTGATGGCGGCAAGGGGCAGGCGTTCGGCTCGGGCGCTGCGCACGTTTCAGACGCCCACGCCGGATGTCACTCCCGCGTCCGTATCAGCGATCGGTAGACGGAAGACGGCAGACGGACGTCACTCGCGCGGCCCCACCCACACCGCTCGCCACAAGCGCGGCTTGTTCACGTCCGGCGCCGCCTCGCCGATCGGCCAGCCTTTGCTGGTCACCTCCGCGTAGAGGTAGGGACGGCCGCGATAGGAGATCGCGAGCCCCGGGCCGGGGAGCCCCACGCCGACGGCGGCGTGCGCCAAAGGCTCGGACACGAGCAGCACCGCGGGGATGCCGAGGCGCCGGAGCAGCATCACCCCGAGCACCGCCTTGGAGTCGCAGTCGCCCCGCCCTTCCGCGACGACGAGCGGCGCGGGGAGGACCTCGAACGGCTGGTCCTTCGGGATCGCGTAGGGGATCTGCTGCACGAAGGAGATGACGAGGCGGGCCGCGTCGTCGGCCTTGAGGCCGGCCGCGCGGATGCGTTCGATGAAGCGCTCGGCGATGGGATCGATCGCCGCCTCGGAGCTCCGGTAGATGAACTCGTACGCGCACAGAAGGTCCGTGCACGGCGCGACCACGTTCTCCGCGAAGGCGCGGTAGCGCTCGGCCAGCGCGTGCGCCTCGGGCGAGCCGAGGATGTAGCGGAGGTGGTGTGGGTCCGCGGCGGCAGACGGCGCCCAGGTGTAGTCGCGCCACGGCGAGCGCGCGCTTTTCGGGAAGGCCGCTATGCCCAATTCCACGAGCTGCCCGGTCCGGACGCGCCACCCGGGCTCCAACCAGAGACCGCCTCCTGCGCCGGAGAGCGCCGCGGTGCACAGGCTCACCACGCCGCCGCAGCAGCCGAACGTCACGAGGCCCAGCAGCAGCAGGCCCTTGAAGATGCGCCACGCGGCCGGTGGCCTGGGCGCGGGCGGCACGGCGCCGGGCATCACGACGGAAACTTCCCCGGCAGCTCGGGAAACGGCAGCAGCCCGTTGAGCGCCGCCTCCAGCGCGGGCGCGGCCAGGAGCGCGACCACCACTACCACGGCGCCCAGCACCACGCCCGCGGCGACGTTGCCCTGGCGCACCTCGGCGACCTCGTCCACGCCCGGGGTGATCCGGTTGAAGACGAAGATGGCGATGACCAGGAGCGCAATGCCCACGAGGAGCGTGAGCACCAGGTGCGCCACCGCGTAGATCGCCAGCACGCCCAGGTGTTTCGGGTTCACCTGAGGCGCTTGAAGCGTGAGGTCCACCGCGTCGAAGGTGGCCTCCACCGCCGCGCGGGCCAACAGCGCGAGCGCGATCAACGCCGCCGCCTTGACCACGCCGACCGCCACGTTGCCGCGCTGCACCGCCTCGTCGGTGCGGATGTCGAGGAGCCGCTTGAGCAGTCGGGCGGCGAAGATCGTCCCCAGGCCGGCGACGACCACCGCGAAGAGCAACTTGGCGAGCCCGAGCCCGAAGACGACCAGGTTCATGTCTCCTCCCGGCGCGCGAGCCTCACCGGTCCTGCCCGCGCTGTCGAGGTTCTGCGCCCGCCCGGCTGCCCTGCCGAAAGGGCCCGGTGCGCCCCGGCAGCCTTTGACGTATGACTGCGCGCCCCATGCTTCGGAACCTGCGCGAGCTCCATCAGTACCGGGCCCTGTTGTGGAGCCTGGTCCAGCGCGAGCTGAAGGCACGCTACCGCGGCTCGGTGCTCGGGTTTCTGTGGACGTTCCTCAACCCCACGCTGCTGATGCTCGTGTACTCGCTGCTCTTCAGCGTCTACATGCGCAGCGCGATCGAGCACTACACGTACTTCCTGTTCGTGGGGCTGCTCCCGTGGATCTGGTTCCAGTCGTCGATCGCCGGCGGCGCGAGCGCGATCAGCGATCGCCGCGATCTGCTCACCAAGGTCCGGTTCCCCGCCCAGGTGCTGCCGGCCACGGTGGTGGCGACCAACCTGGTGAACTACCTGCTCTCGCTGCCGCTGATGCTGATCCTCGGCTTGGCGTACCAGGTGTACCCGACGTGGCACGCGCTCCTGTTCCCGCTGATCCTCTTCGTTCAGCTCACCTTCACCCTGGCGCTGTCGTACCTGATCTCGGCGCTCAACGTCGGGTTCCGCGATCTGCAGCACATCGTCTCCAACGTCCTGACGCTGGTCTTCTTCGTCACGCCGATCCTCTACTCGTACCATGACGTCGAGGCGAAGCTGGACAAGTACCCGGTGCTCGCCCACCTCGCGCTCTACGCCAACCCGCTGGCGGTGCTGATGCGCGGCTACCAGGCGATCTTCTACGAGCACACCGTGCCGGAGCTGGTGCCGCTTGGCGGCGTGTTCCTGCTCTCGGTGGGGCTTTTGTGGATCTCCTCGTGGGTGTTCGAGGCCCGGCGCGAGGAGTTCGCCGAGCTGGTCTAGCGCCGGCGCACGATGAGCGCGGTGAAGTCGCCCACCACGACCTTGTCGTAGGGAACCTGGCGCTCGCGGAGCGCCTGCTCGAACGGCTCGGGCCGAGAGAACGGCTCCATCGGGTGGAACACCAGCACGTACGGGTCGGCGCGGCTGGCGGCTTCGCGGTAGGGCCAGTAGCGCTCCCAGCCGGTGAACGGCGCGAGGACCGGCACCTCGTCCCACAGGTAGGTGAGCCGGTAGGCGAGCCAGTAGTCCGCCATGCCGGCGCGGACGCCCTTGCTCCGGAGGATCGCTCCGAGCTCGCGCTCGTCGATCGCCTGCCCGCGCGGATCGAGCCGTGGCCAAAACCCGTCGACGGACCCCGCATAGCTGACCCAACCGCCCACGGCCGCAGTGAGAAGGTACGGCCCGAGCCACACCGCCGCCCCCCGCCCGGTCAACCGGTAGGCCATAGGAGCCAGGGCGAACGGCGCCATCCAGACGATCGGCGCCAGGTACCGCGCGGACCAGACGTCCACCGGGCTGGTGGAGAGCAGAAAGCCGACGAACGAGGCGATCGCACAGCCTGCGCCCAGAATCCCCAGCCGGCGCAGCGTCCAGGGGATCCGCCGCGCGAAGACGAGCGCGAGCGCCGAGAGGATGAGCATCACGAACAGCGCCGCGCCCACCTTCTGGAAGACGGCGAACCACCCCGGGGGATGCCACAGCGCTGGTTGGCTGCGAATGAACGGCTGGTAGACCTTGTAGCCGAGCACCCACCCCAGGCACTTGTCCCAGAGCAGATGGAAGTTGGGGCCGAGCTGGTCCCAGCTCAGTGACGTCGGCGTTTCGCCCACGTTGGCCGCACGCTGAATCCACCTCAGCGCCAAAAGCCCGATGCCGAACGGGACGGCGATCGCCGCCACGCGCACCGCCGCCGTCTTCAGGGAGGGCCGCTCATCCCAGAGCGTCAGGATCCCGAAGACGAGGATCACCACGACCATCTGCAGCACGAACAGATCGGCGTACAGCCCCACGGGAAGGAGCACCGCCCCGGCTGCGAGCGCCACCGGCGGGTGCTTCCAGGACGACGCGCGGTCGAAGAACCAGATCGCCGCGAACATGCAGGTGATCGACCCCTGCCGCGGCTCGTAGAGCGCCACGCCGTTGATCGCCTGCGGCGTGAACACCAGCACCAGGGAGAGGAGGAACGCGCGATGCGGCGACAGGCGGCGGCGCAGCACGTCCCAGGCGAGGAGGTTGGCGACGATGTGGAGGGCCAGCGGCACCGCCATCAGCACCAGCGGGCCGTGACCGAAGATCAGGAACGCCGGCGCGAGGAAGAGCACATCGAGGATGCCCTCATAGCTGGTGCCCCAGATGAACCAGCTCCACTCCCCGCGCAGCAGGTGTTCGGTCTGCAGGCCGACGATCGCCGCGTCCGAGTGCACGTTCCCGGCGTTGATGAGCTGCGGCAGCCGGAACAGCACGTTGAGCAGAACGAGGAACGCCACCGAAGGCAGCGCCGGGCTGACCCTTCTGAACCACACGCCCTACCTCTAGCCCCGTTCGCCGCCCTCGGACACTTCGTGAACAACCGGGCAGGCGCCATCGTGCGACGCGCCGCGACGGACTGACAGCACCCGAAAGCAGCGCTTTCGGACTCACCTTGCCCGCCCCCTCCCTCTGAAATAGAGGGACCACGGTCTCTTATAAACATCTGACGCTGCCGCCG
>JADGHL010000137.1 GCA_019686135.1 Myxococcaceae bacterium
ATTCCGTTCGCTGACGGTTCCCTTCGAGGATGGCGCGGTGGTCGCTTCTCTCAAGTAAGCGACCGGCGCTCGAACACCACGTCCGGGGACACTACTTCGAATGGATGCCCACGCCACCGTTGAGGAACGCGCGCCATGGGCGTGCACGACGGGACCCGTGGAGCGCACGCCCCCGGTCCGCGCTGGGTCACATGTGCTCCCCGGGAAGTCGACGAGCGTGATGACGGAGCAGCCGCATCGCTATCGCAGAACGCGTTTCGCGGGACGCTCGGCGAGGAGCCATCACGGGCGTGCACGACACGGCCTGTGCACACGGTCCACGCCCGATCGCGTGGATGCCTCCCGCGATCCGAACGAGCGACGGAGAGCGGGTTAGGGCGCCTTCCTTCGCGGCGCCGCGTCGCTCCCTTGCGCTCTCGCCCAGTTCGAATTGGGCGTGGCGGCACGATGAAGACGGGAACCAGAAGGCGCTCGGCGCAAGACGTAACGGGACGGTGCAGTGCGAGGACGCTGGAAGGGGCGCCGGGGAGGCGTGGACTGCTACGCGGATGCCGTCATGGTGAACGGTCCACGCCCGATCGCGTGGATGCCTCCCACGATGAGGACGAGCGCGATGAGGACCGCGAGGAACGGAAGGAGGAACCCCGGTTGGGGCCGCTTCCGGTTGACGACCAACAGGACGTGGGTCTCCACCGCGGCGAGCAGCATCATGACGAGGTGCCCGGCGACGGCGGGGTACCAGCGGCCCATCGCCACCAGCCCGAGGCCGAGGAGGATCTGCAGGTCCAGCAGCCCCACGAACGCGGAGCCGAGCACGCGCACGGGCTTGCCGGCCGTCTTCTTCATGGCGAGCCCGATCGCGAAATACACGAGGGCGATGACCCCGGCGAGCAGCACGAGGTAGCGCAGCCCTGAGTGGGACATGAAGAGCGCATTCATGGCAGCAGCCCCCGAGCGACCGGACGTGGCGACTTGTTCGGTTGAAGCGACAGCTCGACCCGGCCGTAGGTGATCTCCCCCGTGCCGCTCATCTTGATCGGGTTCTTCTCCCACGCACCTTCGGCGACCACCCGGTTCGAGCCGTCCAGCGCGGCGGCGCAGACGAAGCCGGTGGAGCGCTGCGGCGCCGCCACCTGGACCGCGAAGCGCGCGGGATCGGCGAAGGGCACTAACGCGCGGCCGAACGGCGAGGCGTGCTCCGGTACCTTCGTACAGTCCTCACCGCCGACCCACACCACCACCTGCTGCGCTTTAATCCCCCTGGCGTGCACCGCGCCCATCACCTTCACGTCCACGGGTGGCTCGGCGTGGCCCTTCGAGGGCACCGACGCGTCCGCGCCGCGCTGCTCGGGGTGGCGCGGTTCGATCTTCAGGACCTTCGCCTTCACCGGCAGCTCGCGCCGGACGAGATGAGGTCCGCGAGCACCGACGGGGACGACATGCGGAGGCCGCGGTGGCGGCGGCGGCGCCTTGGCCTTCTCCTGACAGCCCAAGAGCGTGGCGAGGGCCGCCACGCCGGCCGCGACGCAAACGAATCGACTCATGCCGTGGAATCTGCCCCGGCCGGCTGCCGATCGCACCGTGAATCGGCCGGGGTCGGGGAGAACGGCCTACGGGCCGAACCAGGGCTCCACCGCGGAGGGCAGCCGCAGGTTGCCTGCCTGCTTCGTCGCGGTGACGGCGATCGTATAGACTTGATCATTCCCGCCGGTGTCCGAGGAGAACGCCACCTCTCCGCTGCTCACCCAGGTGGGGAAGGAGTCGTTCGCGCCGGGATCGCCGGGGTAGTCGGTGAGCTGGGTGACGTTACCGGTCGAGAGGTTGGCCACGAAGATGCGGCTGCTGTTGTTGGCGACGGTCCCGTCGAACACCGCGCGGGTGCCGTCCGCGGAGACCACCACGCGGTTGCGGATGTCGAGCGCCTCGTTGCCCAGCCCGCCGAGCACGGAGGTGAACGTGCCGCTGTCGATGTCCACGGTGGCGAGCTGAGTGAACCCCGACCCCAGGTTTCCCGCGGCCGCCAGCACGCTCTTTCCATCCGGCATGAACGACGGCGAGGCGAAGGAGAGCGTGCCCGAGGTCAGCTCGCGGAAGTTGGCGCCGGTGACGTCCACCACGCCGAGGTAGGTGGAGCCCCCGCGCTCGTAGGTGAAGACGATCTTCGAGTCGTCCGGCGAGAACACCGGAGAGGCGAACTTCGACTTCTCCGCGTCGGAGACCAGCACGGTCGAGGGCGTTCCCCCGGCGAGCAGCACGGTCTGGATCGACGTGGACGTCGCATCCGAGTGGACGAAGACCACCGAGCGCCCGCTGTGCGACAGGGACGGGTGCTTGTTGTTCCCGTTCTCGGTGAGCTGGGCGATCTCCTGATAGTCGGTCGACTTGTCCGCGGCGTAGACGTTGCGATCGTCCGCGCGCACGAACACGAACCCGTGGGTGAAGTTGGAGATCCCGATCCCGCCGCCGCCGCCGCCGTCATCCGGAAGCTCGCACGCCAGCGATCCCGCGATCGCCACCACCGTCACCACGAACCACGCTCGTTTCAGCATCAATCAACCCTGCCTTCGGCCCGCGCCAGAGTACCGCGTCTGACGCGACCCGGAAGGCAGGATTCACGCCGCCTCAGCGGTTGAGCTTGATCAGCTCGTTGCGGCAGACGTTGCAGAGCGAGTTGCTCTTGCGGTCGACGTCCTGCGGCGAGGAGGCGAGGAACATCACGCACCGCGGATCGTCACAGTAGGACAGCCCGAGCAGATGCCCGGCCTCGTGGATGGCCTCCACCTGGAGCCGGCGCTTGAGGTGCTCCCCGTCGGCGCCCTGACGGAGGCGGAAGGTGGACACCAGCGCGATGCGGGACTCGCGATCCGCTTCGCCGAACACGAACGGGGTGTCCGGGACGAAGAGGTCGACGTCGAGCACCCCGAGCGCGCAGTGGGCGCCGCGCTCCAGGAGGGGCACCAGCCGCCGCATGATCGCGTTGGAGTGGTATTGGTTGCGATCCTTGTTGAACGCGTACGTCGGGGTCTGCAGCGTGTTCTTCGAAACCAGTGTTCCTATGCCGAGCTGGGTTCGGAGCGGGTCCTCCAGTTCCCTGACCATCGCGAGCGGAGTGCTCCCGACGACGACGAGTTGGAGGACCTTCGTTGTCATGGCACCAAGCCCCCGGTTGGTGACGGTAGCTGGGGCGCAAGGATTCGAACCTTGATACTCAGAGCCAAAGTCTGATGTCCTGCCGTTAGACGACGCCCCAATATTCCCTGCGCTGCGCACCGACCCTGGGTCCACATCCTAAAGACTTCTGGACGGAGCAGGAACTGCGCGGACTTACGCAGGTGTAAGCCATAGAACTTCCGCCGCCCACGTCTGGCAAGTGCAAAGTCCATCCGGCTGGCGGCGGGTGAACGGGCCGGCGCGCGCCGCCTGCCCCTGGGCCGGCCTGCCTCCCGAGTGATTGCGGCGGGTTGGGACCCGCGCGCGCCGGGCGCGGGGGTTGCTCAGAGTCGACGCGACGGACGGGAAGTAGCGCCGGCGCGACCTCAGATGTCGAGGTTCTGCACGTCCAGCGCGTTCTTCTCGATGAACTCGCGCCGCGGTTCGACCGCCTCGCCCATCAGGAGCGAGAAGATCTCGTCCGCCTCCACCGCGTCTTCGATCCGCACCTGGAGCAGCGTGCGCCGCGAGGCGTCCATGGTGGTCTCCCACAGCTGCTCCGGGTTCATCTCGCCCAGGCCCTTGTAGCGCTGGATGCCGAGCCCCTTGCGCGCATCGTCCTGCACCGCCTTGAGCAGCTCCTGCACGGTGAAGGTGCGGACCTCGCCGTCGTCCAGGATGACGACGTACGGCGCCGGGCCGAGCTGGGAGAAGACGTCGCGCATAGTGACCAGCTCGCGGTACTCCGGCCCGCTGAGGAACTGGGTGTCGATGGTCGTCTCGCGCGGCGATCCGTTGATCTCCGACTTGAAGACCAGCTTCTTCGCGTGGTGCTCAGCGTCGTCCTGCACCAGCACCTTGAGCTGGTCGAGGATGTCCGGGTAGCGCGACTCGAAGTACGGCTGGAGCTTGTCGATCAGCTCGGCCTTCACCACCTCCGCGTCCTTGAGCATCTCCGCGGTCAGGTCGGTCGCCTGCACGACCGCGTCGATGATCCGCGCGTCGCGCCGCTGCGCCAGCTTCTCCAGCCGCCGCTGGTAGACGGTGATGCGCTCCAGGACCGCCTTGAGGTCCGCGCCCTCGAGCTCCACCCGTGAGGTCTTCACCCGCGCGCGCTCCACCGCGAGGTCGAGCAGGTACTTGTCCAGCGCCTCCTCGTTCTTGAGGTAGCGGTCCTTCTTGTTGCGCGTGACTTTGTAGAGCGGCGGCTGCGCGATGTAGAGGTAGCCGCGCTGGATCAGCTCCGGCATCTGCCGGTAGAAGAAGGTCAACAGCAGCGTGCGGATGTGCGACCCGTCGACGTCCGCGTCTGTCATCACGATGATGCGGTGATAGCGGCACTTGTCGGGGTTGTAGTCGTCCTTGCCGATTCCGGTGCCCAGCGCGGTGATCAACGTGACGATCTCCGCCGAGGTGAGCATCTTCTCGAAGCGGGCCTTCTCCACGTTGAGGATCTTCCCGCGCAACGGGAGGATCGCCTGGTTGCGGCGGTCGCGGCCCTGCTTGGCGGAGCCGCCTGCCGAGTCACCCTCGACGATGTACAGCTCGGACTCCGACGGATCGCGCGACTGGCAGTCGGCGAGCTTGCCGGGCAGCGACGCGCCATCCAGAACACCCTTGCGGCGCACCGTCTCCCGCGCCTTGCGCGCGGCGATGCGGGCGCGGCACGCGTCGCCAATCTTCCCGACGATCAGCCTCGCCACCCTCGGGTTCTCGTCCAGCCAGGTGGACAACTTCTCGTTGACCACCGACTCGACGATGCCCTTCACCTCGGAGTTGCCCAGCTTCTGCTTGGTCTGCCCCTCGAACTGCGGATTGGGCAGCTTCACCGAAATGACCGCCGCCAGCCCTTCGCGCGCGTCCTCGCCGGTGGGCGTCTCCTTGAGGTCCTTCCAGAGCTGGTTCTTCTCCGCGTAGGAGTTGAGCGTCCGCGTGAGCGACGCCTTCAACCCGGAGAGGTGCGAGCCACCCTCCGGCGTGTTGATGTTGTTGGCGAAGGTGAAGATCCGCTCGTCGTAGCCATCGTTCCACTGCAGCGCGAGCTCCACCTGCACGTCCCCGTGCTGCGCCTGGAAATAGAGCGGCTTCTCGTTCAGCACCTGCTTCGACTTGTTGAGGTGCTCAACGAAGGAGACGATCCCGCCGTCGAACTTGAACTCGTGCGACTTGGAGGTGCGCTCGTCGGTGATGGTGATGCGCACGCCGGCGTTGAGGAAGGCCAGCTCGCGAAGCCGCTGGGAGAGCGTCTCGAAGTTGTATTCGGTGGTCTCGAAGATGGTGGGGTCCGGCTTGAACCACACCAGCGTGCCGTGCTGGTCCGTCTCGCCGATGACAGTGACGTTCTGCTGCGGCTCGCCGCGCGCGTAGCGCTGCTCGTACACCTTGCCGTCGCGCTGGATCTCCAGCCTCAGCCACTCGGAGAGCGCGTTGACGCAGGAGACGCCGACGCCGTGGAGGCCGCCGGAGACTTTGTACGCCTTGTTCTCGAACTTGCCGCCCGCGTGCAGCTTGGTCATCACCACGTCCACGGTGTCCATCCCCACCACCGTGGGGTGCGGGCCGACCGGGATGCCACGGCCGTCGTCGCGCACGGAGATGGAGTTGTCGACGTGGATGGTGACGTCGATGTTCTTGCACACCCCCGCGAGCGCCTCGTCCACCGAGTTGTTCACCACCTCGTAGACCAGGTGGTGGAGACCGCCGACAAACGTGTCGCCGATGTACATGCCCGGCCGCTTGCGCACCGCCTCCAGGCCTTCGAGCACGGTGATCGAAGAAGCGCTGTAGTCGGTCGCGGCCTGCACCGGGGCGGTCGCGCCCTCGTGGGGTTTTTCGGGGGTGGTGTTCTGCATGGGGAGACCTTCTTTTCTAACAGGCGCACACCGCCCCAACAAGGCTTCTGGGGCCGGACAACCGCCCGCAATCGCTTCAGAATTCGACCCGCACGCGGGCTTTGGATGACACCGAACGTCAGCAGCCCGGAGCCTGGGACGAAGGCCGCTCGAGCGGCAGCCTGACCGTGAAGCAGGCGCCCTTCTCGGGCAGGTTGCGCACGGTGACGGTCCCGCCGTGCGCTTCGACGATCTGCCGCGTCACGTATAGGCCGAGGCCCATCCCGCCGAAGTGGCGCATGGAGACGGCGCGCTCGAAGCGGCCGAAGATGCGCTCCTGGTCTCCGGGGGGAATCCCCGGGCCCTCGTCGGAGAGGGCGATCACCGCCTGATCGCCTTCGCGTTCCACGCGGACGTCGATCGCACCGCCGGCGCCATACTTGATGGCGTTGGAGAACAGGTTGGTCATCACCTGTTCGATCCGGAGCCGATCCCAGCAGCCGATGAGCGAGGGCGCGCCCGAATAGTGGAGCGGGCTTTGCGCGCGCGCGGCGGTCTCGGCGAAGCGGTCGACCACGTCCCGGGCGCTCTCGGCGAGGTCGAACTCGCTGTAGACCAGCTCCAACCGGCCGGTGGCGATGCGGGAGACATCCAGCAGCGTCTCGATGAGCTCGGTCAGCCGCGCGGTGCTGGTGGCGGCGCGCTCGAGCCGGGCCAGCACCTTCTCCTCCGCGACGCCCTTCAGCTTCTCCTTCACCCACTGGACCTGCAGCTGCAGCGCGGTGAGCGGCGTCTTCAATTCGTGCGAGGCGATGGAGAGGAACTCGTCGCGCAGACGGATCGCCTCTTCGGCCTGGGCGCGCTTGAGGCGGTCCTCCTCCTGGCGCCGGCGGTCGGAGAGATCGCGCGTGACCTTGGCGAAGCCCATCAGCTCGCCGTGGGCGTCCCGCAGCGGCGTGATGACCACGTTCGCCCAGAAGTGGCTGCCGTCCTTGCGCACGCGCCAGCCCTCGTCCTCGAAGCGGCCGTCGCGCGCGGCGATCTCCAGCTCCTTCTTCGTCTTGCCCGAGGCCACGTCCTCCGGGAGGTAGAAGCGCTCGAAGCTCTTGCCGATGATCTCCTCTGCGGTGAAGCCCTTGATGCGCTCCGCGCCCTGGTTCCAGGTCTGCACGCGGCCTTCGCGATCGAGCATGAAGATCGCGTAGTCCTTCACCGAGTCGACCAGGAGGCGGAAGCGCTCTTCTGTCTGACGGATGCGCTCTTCGGCACGGCGGCGTTCGGTGAGATCGCGCGTGACCTTCACGAAGCCGACGTGCCGGCCCTCGTCGTCGAACATCGGGGTGATGACGACGTCCGCCCAGAACTGCGAGCCGTCCTTGCGGACGCCGTAGCCCTCGTCCTCCGCCCGTCCCTCGCGGAGCGCGCGCTCGAGCAGGATGCGCGGCCGCCCCTCGCTGCGGGCGGGCTCCGGATAGAAGCGGCCGATATACTCGCCGACGATCTCCCGTTCGGAGTAGCCCTTGATGCGCTCGGCGCCAAGGTTCCAGGTGGCCACCCGCCCGTCCGTGTCGAGCATGAAGATGGCGTAGTCCTTCACCGACTCGATGATCATTCGGAACGGCGCCTCGGTCGCCGCGAGCGCCTTCCGGTTCCGGCGATGATCGAGGGCGATCGGAGATCGCGGTGGCGAGGACGAGGTGCTCATCATGGACGTCCGGGCAGGCACGTACCCACGATAGGCACGTGCGCGCAAGCATTGTCTGAATGCCGGCCGTGGGGTCGATCATTCCCAACACGCCGCGCGCGCAATGTTCGACAGGTGTCTGACTTCAGCCGCCGCGGAGACTGGAAGGCCGCCGGGCAGGAGCCCGGACGGATGTCAGAAGGTCAGCAGGGTGACGAGCGCGCCGGGCGGGGCGAAATCGGTGCGTGAGGATCGCAGCGCCCTCAGCTCCGCCTCGGCGGCCTCGCGTTCGCGGATGAGCGCGTCACGGCGCCTACGGGCCTCCTGCTGGATGGCGTTGCCCGTGGTCCACGCATAGACGATGGCCGCGACGCCCGCGACACCGACGAGGAAGACCGCCGCGCCCACCGCAACCAGCGCCGCGCTGCCGACCCCGTTGCTCAGGCCCAGAAGGCCCATGAGCGCGATGCCGCCACCGAAGAGCAGGCACGTCGGCGCAAGCACGTACCCCGCGTAGCCGATGATGAGCAGGTGCGTGGGCCAGTTGACGTCGATGGAGCGGATCTCCCGGTTGAGCTCGTCGATCCTCAGCTGGAGCTGCTGCGGCGTATGCGCCGACGACGTCACCTCCGTCGAGGGCAACGGCGGCGCCGGGAGATCGGCCTGCGCCAGCAGGGTGTGGTCCCCCATCAGGCCGCAGTGTCCACAGTGGGCGGTCGGAGACGAAGCGAGGACGATGGCAGCGATGGCGGTCAGCACGGAGGGCGGATGTACCGCAGCCCGGAAAGGGAGGCGAGCACCGGAAACGCTTCAGGCGTCCAACTTCGGCGTCTGCGCCCGCCCCTCCACCTCGCGCGCCAGCGCGTCGAACGTCGCCTCGTCCGCGAACAGGTGCCGGTCGAGGATGAACCGCCCCTCGGGCCGCAGCCGGATGAGAAGCCGCTCCCTCTTCTTTCCGTCCCGGCGCACCTCCAGAATCTGGGACCAGACCAGCTCCACCGGTCCGCCGGAGAGGGGTCGCGCGACGGTGAGCCCGAGCGGCCCGACCTTCACACCCCAGTCGGCGCGCGGACGCACGCGGTAGAGGATCCACCCGAACGCGCCGAGCAGCCCGAGCGCCACCCCCAGCCGCGCCCACGCGCCCAGCCCGCCACCGGCGCGCGCCGCCGCCAGCGCCCACGCGGCGAGCGCCACCGCCGCCACCGAACACGCCATCACCGACAACCGGAGGAGCCGCGGGTTGTAGGGAAAGAACACGCGGACGAGCGTAGGGTCGGCCCGCCCGCCGGAAAAGCGCGACGTGGGTTATGCATGCTCCATGAGGATCTCGCGCGGGTGCATCGTCGGTGGCGTGGTGGGCGGGCTGGTGCTGATGGCAGCGGGCTACGGGTGCTCGTTCTCGGCCCCGCGCTACCGGGGACCGAAGAGCGACCACTTCGACGGCAGGCGCTTCGTCAACTACGGCCACGTGGAGGAGAAGTCCGTCGGCGATCTTTTGCGCTGGGTCACCCACCGCGAACCCGGCGTCTGGCAAGAGTGGACCGACGCCCAGCCCGGACCGAAGCCGCCCGAGCGGGTCGGGCCGGGGCAGCTGCGCGTCACCTTCATCAACCACGCGACCACCTTGATTCAAATCGACGGTCTCAACGTGCTCACCGATCCGGTGTGGTCCGAGCGCGTCTCCCCGGTCTCCTTCGCCGGCCCGCGGCGCGTCCGTCCACCCGGCCTGCGCTTTGAGGACCTCCCGCCGATCGACGTGGTGTTGATCAGCCACAACCACTACGACCACTGCGATCTGCCGACGCTCAGGCGCCTGGTCGACGCGTTCCACCCGAAGATCTACGCGGGGCTGGGGAACGCGCGTCTGTTCCAGAAGGAGGGCATCGACGGCGCGACGGACCTCGACTGGTGGAACGAGGTGACGCTGGACCACGGCGTGACCCTGGTCGCGGTGCCGGCGCAGCACTTCTCCAACCGCGGGCTGAGCGATCGCAACGCCACCTTGTGGACCGGGTTCGTGCTCCAAGGGAGCCGCGGCTACGCGTACTTCGCCGGCGACAGCGGCTATGGCCCGCACCTTCGGATGATCCGGGAGCGCTTTGGCCCGCCGCGCGTGGCGTTGCTGCCGATCGGCGCGTACAAGCCGGAGTGGTTCATGGGCCCCATCCACATGAGCCCGGTGCAGGCGCTCCACGCGGCGCAGCTCCTTTCGGCCGAGCGCGCGGTGGCGATCCACTTCGGCACCTTCAACCTCGCCGACGACGGACAGGACGAACCGGTGGAGGCTCTGCGCGCGGCGATGCAGCGCGAGCACGAGCCCATGGACCGGTTCTGGGTGCTCGGGTTCGGCGAGGGTCGCGACATCCCCTGACGGCGCGCCCCTGCACCGGCCGGCGGTGTTGCACCCCGTGTTGCACCACATGTTGCGTCTTTCATTGCATGGTGTTGCAGCAAAATGTTGCATATGTTGCATGGCCGCCTGATTTGGATTTGCAGCAGGGGCTCTTGTATGACGCGCGCCCATGAACAAAACGATTGCTGCGTGGGTGGGAGCTGCAGTCTTGATGTTCGCGCCACTGGCTTCGGCGCGTGACTGGTTCGTCCGCGAGGGAAGCAACGGCGATGGCTCGATGGCCAGGCCGTTCGGCGATCCCTGGGAGGCGCTGGAGCAGTGCCAGTCCGGGGACGTCATCCACGTCGCGGGCGGCAAGTACTACGGGCGGCTGGGCAAAGGGACGTGGGAGGTGCCGGTCGACCGGATCACCCTGCTCGGCGGGTACGACGCGCAGTTCAAGACGCGCGATCCGTGGAAGAACGTCACGCAGCTCCTGTGGAGCAAGGACTCCAAGAACCGCCCGAACCAGGAGCGGTTCACCAGCACGAAGGACGACACGGTGCTCGATGGCTTCACCATCGACCAGCGTGAGCAGTGCCCCTACGACAGTCCGGAACAGACCGGCCGCAAGGAGTACCCGTCCTGCGACGGGCCGATCCGCTTCGCCCGCGCGGGCGTCATCCGCAACTGCGTGATCATCAACCCCGGGTTCGACGGGATCGTCGCGCCGGCGGGCTCCACCATCGAGAACAACCTGGTGGTGAACGCAGTGAACTGGGGCATCAACATCAACTCCATCGCCGGCGACGACAACCCGGTGGCGGTGGTGAAGAACAACACTGTCATCTTCAGCATGTCGTTCAAGGAACCCGGCAAGGGCGCCTACAACGGCTCGGGGATCGCAGTGAAGTCCAACGCCGAGGTCACCGGCAACATCATCGCCTTCTCCGACAGCAACGGCATCTACATGACCGCCAAACCGGCGGGCACCACGCTGAAGGACAACCTGTTCTTCATGAACCTCTACGCGAACCTGAAGGTCTACATCGACGGCAAGGACATCGCGATCGACGACTCGAACATGGACGAGCTCGAGGAGGTGGGGTTCAAGGAGGTCGTTGGCAACGTGGTGAAGAACCCCGAGCTCCCGCTGGATCCGAAGTGGATGGACGCGGTCTCGAAGCGCACCGCCGCCACGCCGGGCAAGTTGGAGATGGACGACTTCAACAAGGCGCGGCAGCTGCTCGGGCTGCCGATGATCGCGCGCGGCGGGACGCCGCCGTCGGGCGTGGCCCCGGCGATGGATCTCGACAAGGCGCTCAAGCTGATGTCGCCCAAGAACGCCGGCAACGCGGGCGCGCGGCCGCGTCCGCTTCAGGTGAGCTTCCAGCCGGTGGCCGACGCGGGCCCGGCGAAGACCTACAAGCGGGTGGAGGTCACCTCCTGGGTGAAGAACCCGGACTCGGTGGAGGGGCAGGACCTCGAGATGATCGTGGCGGTGAGCAGCGTCGCCAACGTGAGCGGCGTGCCGGCGCCGTGGAAGGCCGACAACTGCGAGGGCGTGTGGCTGCATTCGCCCACCGGCGACCACGAGCGCTTCACCGCCTTCTACGAGAAGGGCACCACCGCGCAGCGCCAGGCGGACAAGGCGAGCGGCTACTGGGGCGGATCGGGCAACCCGCCGAAGCTGTACGTGGCGAAGGGGACCGCGCGGAAGATCCGGGGCTTCCCGCCCGCGGGCTTCCACCTCGACAGCCTCGAGCCGTATGAGCCGGCCGCGCAGGACGCGATGGCCTCACGCCCGAAGGGCCGTGACTGGTTCGTGCGCGCGGGATCGAGGGGCGGCGACGGTTCGAGGGAGAAGCCGTTCAAGGATCCGTGGCAGGCGCTGGAGAAGGTCCAAGCGGGCGACTCGGTGCACGTGGCCGAGGGCGAGTACTACGGGAAGCTGAAGACCGGCCGCTGGACCATCAACAAGCCGTACGTGGCGCTGATCGGCGGGTACGACTCGCAGTTCCGCGAGCGCAACCCGTGGAAGCACCCCACGCGGCTGTTCTCGCCAGAGAGCTACAAGGGCCGGCGCGACGGCTACGTGATCCAGGGTGAGGACGATCACACCGGGACGATCATCGACGGGTTCGTCTTCGATCGCGCGACCGACAACCGCTACAAGCCCAACGGCGATCTCGACCCGAACGAGTCCGAGAAGATGGAGCACCTGTGGCTGGCGAAGCCGAACTGCATCGTCCGCAACAACCTGTTCATCAACGGGGCGGAGGGGGCGATCCGGATCGGCAACGGCAACACGATGGAGAACAACATCATCCTCAACCACTGGTCGCACGCGGTGCGGGTGCAGCGCGCCTTCGGGAACGCGCCGTTCGTCTTCCGGAACAACACCGTGGCGTTCGTGTGGGATCGGCAGTTCGGGGTGCCGCACCGTTCGACCGGCTTCCTTCTGTCGATCGACAACGGGGTGAGCGCGGTCATCGACAACAACATCTTCGAGTTCGCGGACAACAACGCGATCATGCTGATGGCGGATCCCGCGGACATCGTGTTCACCAACAACACGTTCGCGCACAACCTGTGGTCCAACCTGAAGTGGACGAAGAACGAGACCACGGTCGACGACAAGACCTTCGGGATGCTCAAGGACCTCCGCTTCAAGAAGTGCGAGGGGAACCAGGTCATCTCCGCCAACCTGAAGATCGACGAGAAGTGGTTCGACACCTATCTGAACCGGACCGCGTACGTGCCGGGCAAGGTGACGATGGACGAGTGGAACCAGCTCCGGGAGATCCTCGGTCAGCCGCTGATCGCCACCGGTGGCCGCGGTCCGGAGGGGCTCGCCCCGCGGTATCCGTGGGAGAAGGGCCTGCAGCTGTTCCCCACCAACCCCAAAGTGAAGGCCGGCGCGCGCGCGAAGGATCTGCCGGTGACGTTCAACGGCGTCGCCCGCGCGGGCGAGTAGGCAAAAAGGGGGCGACGTGGCCTTCCATTCCTAGCCCGCGTGGCCCCCAGCCGGCGCTGCAGCTCGGCGACCACGTCGATGTGTTGGTCCAATCGGGCGCAACCCGCGCCCTGACCGATTCCGACGTCTGCTCGCGCGCCGTCGTGTGCGGCCACCCGGGAGTTTCAGAATTGCCCGCATGCGGTGTCTTCACGTTCGATGGGCGTTCCGACACGGGTGGACCGGCCGGTTCTTGATCCGCCGGGCGACGCATGTTCGGCTCGCGATCTGCCGATGACCGAGGAGAGCTCAGAGAGCGTCAGATCCCTGGGGCGGTACTCGCTGGTCCACACGCTCGGGCAGGGCGGGATGGG
>JADGHL010000034.1 GCA_019686135.1 Myxococcaceae bacterium
ATCGCGGTGCTGTTCACGCTGATCCACCTGGCGCGGGGCGGCTTCCGGGGGCTCGCGCAGCTCGGGTGGTGGGAGGCGGCGGCGGTGCTGCTCCTCCTCGCCGGGGTGGGCGTCTCGGCTGCGCGCCGGCTCCGTCGCACTGCGCTGGGCGCGCCCGTGCTGCTCCGCGACGATCTGGAGCTCGGCGGCTGTCTCATCGCCGCCGCCTTCGTCTGCGTGTCGATCGCCGGCTCGCCGGTGTTTCCCATCGTCTACCTGCTGATGGCGTTTTTGGTGAGCTTTCTGCCGCGGCCGGCGGGGCTCACGCTCCTCGGCGTGGCGCTGGTGTTCGACGGGCTGGTGACGCTCGCGCCTCCCGCGCCGCGGATCGCCGAGTTCTTCGCCCACGCGGCGTTCCTCGTGCTGTTCGCCGCGCTCTACCACTTCGTGCTCAGCGCCCGCCTGGCGCTGGCGCGCAGGCACGAGGACGCGGCGGTGAAGAACCGGATCAAGGAAGTGGAGGAGCGCGCGCGCACCTTCCGCCTGGTCAGCTCGGGCACGCACGACAGCTTCCCGGGGATCCAGGATCAGGAGAAGTGGCTGGTGGCGTCGGTGAAGGAGATCGAGGGCGCGGTGGGCGCGGCCCTGGAGATCGCCGAGACCGCGCTCAGGACCCACACCTGCGCGGCCTTTCTGCTCACCTCCGACGACCGGTCCCTCAAGCTCTACGACTGCCGAAGCGCCTCCGACCGCGTGCAGCGCGAGAAGATCCCCGCGGGCGAGGGGATCCTCGGCGGCGTGCTCAAGCGGTCGGTCCCGGTGCGGATGTGCAGCAAGTCGCCCATCAAGGGGATCAGCTGGTACGAGGACGGCGCCGCCCCGGTGCACGCGATGCTCGCGGTGCCCATCGTCGAGGGCACGGGGCTGGTGCGCGGCGTGTTGATCGCCGACCGGCTGCAGGAGGAGGCGTTCACCGAGCACGACGAGCGGCTGCTCACCACCATTGCCGGCGAGGTGCTGCGCGCGATCGAGGTGGAGCGGGTGATGACCTACATCCGCAAGTCGCGCGACGAGAAGGACCGCTTCTTCCGCGCGATCGAAGAGCTCAATCGCGCCGCCAACCCCGAGCAGGTCTTCCTCGCCGTGCTGGAGAGCGCGCGGCAGCTGGGCGGGCTCGACTTCTGTGCAGTGACCCTGGTCGCCGAGGTGGACGGTAGGCGCGTGCACCGGATCGCCCGCATGGCCGGGGTGACCAGCGCCGGCCGCGCGATGGAGGGGCTGGAGTTCCCGGACAACAACGGGCTGGTGGCCAACGTCGTCCGCTACGGCGCGCCTTTGCCCGGCCGCGACGTCCGCGCGATGGACAAGCAGATCATCTTCGACAACGACGTCCTCGTGCGCGGCCTGGCGGCGCTGAAGATCTTCCCGCTGATGGCCGGCGACCGGATCCTCGGCACGCTCGTGGCCGGCTCGCGGAAGAAGGCCGCGCTCGACCAGGACGTGCTCCGGATGCTGGAGGTGATCGCCATCCAGGCGGCCCAGGCGGTGCTGCGCGCGCAGCTGTACGAACAGATGGAGCAGATGGCCACCACCGACGGGCTCACCTCGCTGTTCAACCACCGCACCTTCCAGGTCAAGGCGGACGAGGCGCTGGCCACCTCGCGGCGCTACGGCCGCAAGTGCTCGCTGATCCTCACCGACATCGATCACTTCAAGTCGGTCAACGACACCTACGGGCACCCCACGGGCGACCTGGTGCTCCGCGGCGTGGCGAGGATCCTCAAGCAGAAGGCCCGCGACACCGACATCGTGGCGCGCTACGGCGGCGAGGAGTTCGCGATCATCATGCCGGAGACCGACGCGGCGGGCGCGAAGGTGATCGCCGAACGGATCCGCGAGGCGGTGAAGGAGGAGGTCTTCCAGACCGAGATGGGGCCGCTGAAGGTGACGCTCTCATTGGGGATCGCCACCGCGCCCGACGACTCGATGGAGAAGCAGGCCCTCATCGACCTTGCCGACCAGTGCCTCTACTTCGCCAAGCGCCACGGACGGAACCAGTCGGTCACCGTGGCGCAGCTCAGGGGCGGAGCGCGGGTGGCGAAGGCCGGCTGATCACAAGCGCGCACACGGCCGCACCGTGGTGGTGATGTGCGCTCCGGCGCTTTCCGGTGGCGGACGCCGGATGGACGCGGCGCGGGCAGGTTCGCGGAATGTCGCAGGAGGTCCTCCGTCGAAAGCACGTAGACTGCACCCGTCGACATGGGGATCCGCGGAAAGCTCGCGCTGTTGGTGCCGGGGCTGGTGGCGCTCACCGTGACCGGTGTGGCCCTCGGCGTCACCGAAGCGCAGCGCCGCGAACAGACCCGCGAGATGCGTCAGCGGCACGAGCAGCTGCTCGAGGCGGTGGGCGTGACCGCGGCGGCGTACGTCGCGCAGAACGACATGGCCGGGCTGGACGCGCTGGTGGCCAACGTCAGCCAGCAACGGCTCGATCCGGATCTGGTGGAGCTGGTGGTGGTGAACCAGGACGGACGGATCATCGCCCACACCGATCCGACCCGGTTCAACGAACGCGTCGACGATGCCTTCACCCGCCGCGCGCTCACCTCCGTCGATCCGGTGTCGGAGCGGAGCGGGGATCAGCTCCGCATCGGCGTGCCCGCGAACGCCGGCGTGCGCTGGGCGACGGTCACCGCCACGTATTCGCTGCAGCGCCTCAACGCGTCGATCGCCCGGAGCCGAGGGATCTGGCTCCTGGGCGCGGCGCTGTTGGGGCTGGTCATCTGCGCGCTCTTGTTCAGCGGGCTGTACCGGGTGGTGATCCGCCCGGTGCGGACGCTGACCCGCGTGGCGCGGCGGATGGGCGAGGGCGTGCTCGACGAGCGCGTGCCGCCGCTCGGCGCCGGCGAGCTGGGAGAGCTGGGCGAGACCTTCAACAAGATGGCCGCGGCGCTGAAGGCGCAGCGCGAGAACCTCGAGCACGCCGTGGCCGAACGCACCCGCGAGCTGAGCGAGGCGAACCAAAGGCTGGAGAAGCTGGCGGTCACCGACGGGCTGACCGGCGTGTTCAACCACCGGCGGTTCCAGGAGGCGCTGGCGCAGGAGGTGCTGCGCGCGTCGCGGACGCAGCGGCGCTTCAGCGTGATGATGGTGGATGTCGATCACTTCAAGCGCTTCAACGACACCTTCGGTCACCCTGCGGGCGACGAGCTGCTGCGCCGCCTGGCGCGGACGCTGGAGCAGGAGCTCCGGGCGACGGACCTCATCGCCCGTTACGGCGGCGAGGAGTTCGCGGTGGTGCTGCCGGACACCGACAAGGACGTCGCGCTCGCGGCCGCCGAACGCCTGCGTGCCGCGGTGGAAGCCGACCTGAACGTGCCCGGCGCCGAGCATAAGGTGACGATCTCCGTGGGGCTGGCCACGTACTCGGCGGACGGGGACACGCCGCAGGCGATCCTGATCGCCGCCGATCGCGCGCTCTACGCGGCGAAGCACTCCGGGCGGAATCGGGTGGTCACCGCCGCCTCGGCCCTGGAGCAGGTCGGATGAAGCGACGCGCGTGGATCGCCCTAGCAGAAGCGTCCCTGGTGCTGGCGTGGGCGGGCTGCACTCAGCAGGACCTTGAGCCGCCGCCGCGGCAGGCCGAGCCCCCGCCCGATCCGGACTTCCGCCCGCCGGCGGGGTTCGAGAAGCTGACGCTCTCCACCACGCCGTATCTGGATCCCGAGAAGCTCAACGAGTCGCTCCAGCCGCTGGCGAGCTACCTCTCGCGGTACCTTCACGTCCCGGTGGAGGTGGTGCGGGCCAACAGCTACGCGCACGTGGGCACGCTGATGAAGGAGGGGCAGGTCGATCTCGGATCGTTCAGTCCGCTCTCCTACGTGCGCGCGAAGGAGAACGATCCCGGGCTGATCCCGCTGGTGAACTTCATCTCCGACGGGTCGGCGACTTCCGCCGGCTACATCGTGGTGAAGGAGTCGAGCCCCTTTCAGACGCTGGAGGACCTCAAGGGTCACTCCTTCGCGTTCGTCGATCCCGACTCCACCACCGGCTACCTCTACGCCGTGGCGCTGATGCGGTCGCGGAACATCGACGAGAAGACGTGGTTCTCGCGGACCGAGTTCACCGGCAACCACGAGGCCTCGCTGCAGGCGGTCTACGATGGGCGCGTCGACGCGGCGGCCATCTACCAGGGCGCGCTGCCGGCGCTGTACCGCAACAAGGGGATCGACCCGCTGTCGTTCCGGATCATCGCCAAGACGCGCCGCACGCCGAAGGATCTGTTCTGCGTGCGCAGCGGCCTGCCCAAAGAAGTGGTGACGCAGATCCGCCGCGCGTTCCTGGCGCTCACCGTGCGCACCGAGGAGGGGCGCCGGGTGCTCTCGCCGCTCAACGTCAACGGCTTCACCCAGGTCGACGAGGAGGCCTACACCGAGGTGCGCGAGGTCAACGCGCAGTTCGCCGGGAAAAAGTGACCGGGTCCGGTTTGGGAAAAGTGGCGATCACCACCGCCGGGTCGCCTGATGCCGCCCTCTGCCGGAAGGGGGAGGCCGTGGCGCACCGCTTCGGTGTCCCCTTCGTTCAACGGGGTGGGCGCTCGCTGGAGGCGCTCCGAGCGGCGATCGCGGCGGACGTGCTCGTCGTCTTCGGCCGCGACGGCGTGCGCCTGTACGACGGGAATGCGCCGGTGGTCTGGAGCCCGGGGATGGCCGCGCTGCGGATCGGCCGGATGGAGGCGGGAGGCGTCGACCCGCTGGTGGAGGTCGCGGGACTGCGGCGAGGAGATCAGGTCCTGGATGCGACGCTCGGGCTTGGACAGGACACGCTCGTGGCGTCGCGTGCCGTCGGAGAATCCGGGCGGATCGTCGCGTTGGAGAAGAGCCTGCCGCTGGCGATCTTCACGGCCGCTGGGCTTGCGGGCGCGGAGCGGGGCGGCGCCATCGAGGTGCTGCACGGGGACGCCGCCCGCTACCTCTCGTCCCAGCCGGATCGCAGCGTCGACGTGGTGCTCTTCGATCCCATGTTCGCGCGCCCGCGCAAGTCGCAGCCCGCGTTCGAGATGCTGCGGCGTCACGCCGACGCGGCACCGCTCACGCCCGAGGTCCTGGACGAGGCGAAGCGGGTCGCGCGCAGGAGCGTGGTGGTCAAGGGCGCGAAATATTCGGACGACCTGCGGAAGCTCGGGCTTCGGCCCCTTCCGCGTTCGCGTCACGCTGATGTGGTGTGGGCGCGCATCGACGTCTGAAGTTCCGTCACGCCCCTCTGCCCACGGCGGAGGGAAGCGGCCGCGCACCGCCTCGTGCCGCGCACAGCGGACACGAGGCGGCGACGACGGCCGGTCACTGCGCCACGAAGCGGTAGGCGGAGTTCGGGTCGATGCCCGGGCTGGTCGAGCTGTTGACGTTGACCTTCCAGGCCACCGAGCCGGTGGGATCCTCGAGCCAGGTCGTGGCGTAGAGGCCGCGCTCGTACGCGGTGGACACGGAGTCGGTCATCGTCCCGAAGTGGAACTCGATGTCCCCGTTGTCGAAGAACTTCACCTGGAAGTTGTAGTCGAACGTGTAGGACGAGAGATCGTACTTCACGTGCTCCCAGCTCACGATGGTGTACCCATCGTTGGGGGTGATGCCGGGTTCCCTGCGCTCCCACCAGATGCCGCCGCCCGGTACTGCGGCGAGCGAGTCCCAGAAGGGCGCCACCAGGCCGCTGTCCGCGTCGGTCGGTTTGGGCGTGGTCTTGTTCGTAGGGTAGCAGCTCGTGGGCGACGTGCAGGACAACGGCTTGAACGAGATGAACCCGTTGGTGCCCACCCAGATCCGGTCGAAGAGGAACCCGCCGACCCGGATCGGGACCGCGAGCTGGACCTCATCGATCGACTCGTCCGAATCCCCGGAGGGAACGATCTGCGTTCCGGTGGCGGAGATGGACTCGAAGTTCCCGGGGATGCTCTGGCCCGCGTAGCTGTACGCCGCGCAGGCGGGGTTGGGCTGGCCCGGCGTGCCGAGCTGTCCATTCGGGGATCCGTAGGTGGCCGTCGACGGCGCGACGCAGGCGATGCGGGTGATCCCCGAGGCCTTGATCAACGCCGGATCGTTGGGGGGTGCGCCGAGCTGGATCGTCCGGCCCGGCACGACCGTACCGGGGATCCGGAAGGTCGAGTACACGCCGCCATTGATGGTGAGGCTGAGGTCGAAGGCCTGGGTCGAGGGCAGCTGGTAGCCGCTGCCCCAGACGTAGTCCACCGGCACGTTGTCCCCCGCGTTCGCGGACTGCCCGAGCACGACGGCCGAGTTCGGCTGCATCACGAGCGACGAGGTGATGGTGAATCCGCCCCCGTTGCCATCGTCGATCGACCAGCCATTGAGGTCGATCGGATCCGACGTGTTGTTCGTGATCTCCAGCCACTGTCCGTCGGTGACGCCCGAGGCAGGGACGAGGTTCACTTCCGTGATCTCGAACTGGCCGGGCGGGATGATCTCCGGCGCACCCGTGATTTCGACGGCGCCGCCGTTCCCGACCTCCTGGACCACGGTGTAGGACCGGCCGGTGGCCGCGAGCACCGGAGTGGGCGTGGGCACGACGCCGAAGAAGCTGAAGCTGTCACCGGGGGAGGGGAAGATCCCGTTGGCGAACTGGTCCGGGTAGACCTGCACCGCGCCGGACTCGTCGAAGTTCTTGACGCCGATGAGGCCCTTGTCGGTGCTGTCGTAGCCGATCACGTCCTTGAACACGACGTTGATCTGCCCGTCCTCGTAGATCTGCACCTGGAAGGTGAGCTTCTTCGTGGGCGTCTGGGTGTACGGATACTCGTAGATGTTGTTCCACTGCACGATGAGCCGCCGCTGCGAGCCGGCGCCGTCGATCTGCCAGAGGATCTGCGTGTCGTTGCCGGTCTCGAGATCGTCCGCGAAGGCCAGGATCTGAAGCGGCTCGCCGGTCGTGGAGGGCAGCGTGGTCGGGTAGCTGGTGCTCACCAGCGCATCGGAGAGCAGCAAGAAGCCGTCCGCCGACACGGTCACGCCGTGCGCGGTGACCGGGGTTCCCATGATCACCGTTGAGAAGGATGTCCCGAACGAGGCGAACAGCTCATTGGTGTCGAGGTCCGGGACCACTCCGGGAACCGGCGTCCCGGAGTTGGTGATGTCGATGAAGGAGACGGCGGGGTCGTTTTTCACCGCGAAGTTCACCGCCCGCATCGGACCGCCACCCTGCAGGGTCGACCCGGTCAGCTGGATGACGGTCCCCTCCGGGACCGGCGACGGCGTGAAGACCAGCTTCGCCGGCGTGGTCACGTCCACCGTGACGGTGAGCGGCGGCGAGAGCGCATCGCCCACCAGGTTCTCGGCGAACAGCGCGTAGGTGGTCTGCGCGTTGGGGTAGACGGTGTGCGTGCCGGTCTCGGCCGCCTCCCCGTTCACTTCCTCCAGCACCTTGCCGGTGGCGAACTCGTACAGCTCGACGTGGCGCGCGTTCTCCACGTTCCAGGACAGCTGGGCCGGCGTGCCGCCATTCGCGAGGACCGGGATGTCGACGGTGAACGTCGGGTTGAGAAGATCGCCGACCACGGAGACGGCTCCGCTCCGCGACGCCGAACCGCCCCGCGCATTGCGGGCGACGATGGTCACGTCGCCATCGGTCACCGGGCTACTGACCTGGGCCGTGCCATTGGCGACTTTTCCGGGCTCCTGCGTCGTGTAGACCTCGGCGCCGTTGACCAGGATCTGCACCGAGCTCGCCTCCGCGGTCTTCCAGGAGACGGAGAAGGTGCCGCCCAGCTTGGCGTAGGTCGGCGTGGTGAACTCCGTGATGATCGGATCCGCGCCCGCGTAGACGATCAGATCCTGCGACACCTCGTCCGCGCCGTTGCGCGCGACCAGGCGGTAGGGCACCAGCCCGTTGAGATCCGAGACCAGCTCGGGCACCGGTTCGGAGAAGGTCCCGTCGGCGATCTCCTCGGGGGTGGAGGCGGTGTGGATCACCCCGCGGCCCTCGCCCTCCAGTGTGACCTCGGTGGCGCCGCCGACCTTCCAGTTGAGCGTGATCGTCCCGTCCGGGTCCACCGACGGCGCCGCCGACGCGAACGCCAGGATCGCCGGTCCGACCTCGACGGCGATCGACGACTCGTGGTCCCCCGCGGTGAGCGTGTACGTGGTGGAGAAGTTGGGCCGGCGGACCAGAGAACCAGTGTGGTTCGCACCGTCGTACACCACCTCGCCGCCGGCATCCTCGATGTGGACCGACTCTGCCGCCGGGATGTTCCAGACGATCGATACCTCTTCGCCCGCGGTCACCTTCTGCGGAAAGACCGCGAAGAAGAACTCATCGTTCGGCTGTTGCACCGCCACCGGCGCCGACGCCGTGTCCGAACCGCCCGGGCCAAAGGCGGTGAGGATGTAGAGCGTGTTCTCCTGCGGCTTCACCACCAGCGATCCCTTCGCCGCGTCCGCGGCGGAGATGGTGAACGCCTTGCCGGACTGGGTGGTGAGGCTCACCGACTTCGCGTCGGTCGTCTCCCAGCTCAACGTGACCTCGCCGCCCGGCGCCACGGAGGAGGCGGAGGCGGTGAACGACTTCACCTGCGCCGAAGGCGGCACCTCGGGAGTGGGCGCCTCGGGGGTGGGGCAACCGGCGAGCAGCGAGAGCGCGGCCAGCCCGAACAGTGGGGAAAGGCTTCTGAACATGCGGGCTCCAGAAAAATCAGCGGCCATAAATGTCGAGCTCCTCGTCACTGCGCCGTGAGGCGGAAGGCCCGGTTGGAGGCGATCCCCGGTGTGTCGGCCGAGTCGATGTTGAAGATGAATGCCGCGTCGCCGCTGGCGTGTTCGACCCACGTCACGGACCGGGTGCCGTCCTCGCCGTTGAACGTCCCGAAGTGGAACTCGATGTTCCCGTTGTCGAAGAACTTCACCTGGAAGCTCAGGTCGTCGGTGGGTTCATCGAAGCGGTGGACGTTCTCCCAGCTGACGACGGTGTAGCCGTCGTTGGGCGTGACGCCCGGCACCTTGCGCTCCCAGTACACGCCGCCGTGCGCGGTGGTGTCGATGTCCGCCCAGAACGGAGCGATCAAGCCGACCGGCGCCTTCGTCGGATCGAGCGCCTTCTTGGGCGTGGAGAAGCAGTACTGGTCGCTGCAGGTGAAGGTCGGATCGAGCGAGATGTACCCGTTGGTGGAGACCACCAGCTGGTTGAACGCCACCCCGTCCAGGATCACCGGGGACGGCAGCGTGATGGTGGCGATGTCGTCGTCCGTGTTGTCGAACATGACTTTCGTGCCGGTCGCGGCGATCGACTCGAAGTTGGGGGCGATCGACCCGGTCATCGCGTAGCCCGGGCACTCCGGGTTCGCCGCGCCGGGTGTGCCGTGCTGGTTGTGCGTGCCGTAGGCGTTGGCTGCGCGGGCCGTGCAGCCCAGCTGGTCGACGCCGGCCGACGTGGCCAGGTAGGGCAGATCACCCATCTGCCAGCTCGTGCCCTGCGGCAGCGAGACCTGCGGAAGGGTGATGCTGGTCACGGTGGTGGTGCCATTGCGCAGCGTCACCGTGCCGCCGGGCGGAATGGTGAAGGTGTTGCCGTAGACATAGTCCACCGCCACGCCGTCGCCCGCGGTGCTGGACTGCCCGAGGACGAACCACGCCTGCGGCGGGACGATGGTGCCCGTGGCGATGGTGTGGGTGTTGCCGTTGCCGAAGTCCAGCGTCATCCCGGACAAATCGAGCGGCTGGAGGCTGCGATTCTCGAGCTCGATCCACTGTCCGTCGGTTACGCCCGCGGGCGGGTTGGCGTTGACCTCCGAGAACTGCACGCGCTCGTACGGATACGGCTGCTGGATGTCGATCGTCTCCCCGTTGGCGAGGTGGACCTTGCCGTGGATCCCGGCTTTGGACGCGTAGACGGTGGCCGGCAGCTGCGCGGGGCCTGCGAACAGGCTCACCGAGCTGTGCGGCTGCGGAATGCCGGGCACGACTTCGGCCACGGTCTCATCGCCATTGATCACGCCGCGCACGGGCGCCGTGCCGGTGTAGCCGGAGAAATTGTCGTAGGCGAAGACGACCTTCCCGTTCGAGAAGACCTGGGCCTCGAAGCTCAGCGACGAGCCGGACACCGGGTAGTACTGCACGTTCTTCCACTGGACGATCAGGCGCTGATCCGGGCCCAGCTGGTCCAGCTGGTAATAAATCTTGCCCGCCGAGGCCGAGTAGAAGTCGTCATAGAACGGGACGATCGAGAACGGCTCGAGCTTGTCGGTGGGCAGCGTGAGCGGCGAGTCCCAGGTGACGCTCGAGGTCCCGAAGGTGAACCACCCGTTGATCGAGATGGCGATCTTGTTGTTGCTGACCGTCTGACCGAAAAGGGTGGTGGTGAACGTCTGCGGCATGGTGACCACCTTGGTGGTCAGGGTGCACGACGAGCAGTAGGCGATGTCGGTCCCGGTGGAGCTGATGTCGATGAACTCGTCGAACCCGCTCACCCCGACCGCGGTGACCACGTTGTGGCCGGTCACCGTCACCGGGCTGCCGAGCGGCGCGATGGGCGGCGTCACGGTGAACGCGGCGGGGTTGGCCACGGTGATGTCCACGAAGGCGAGGTCGCTCGCGCCGATGCCGTTGTCGACGATCAGGCGGTACTGCGTGTCCCGCCCCGGGTAGACGACCACCATTCCCGTCTCGCTGGCCACGCCGGTGCCCTCGTAGACCGCCGAGGTGCTCCCCAGAGGCACGATGCGGACGCCGCGCGCGTTGGGCGCGGTCCAGGCCAGAGTGACCGGCTGCCCCGCGTACGTGATGGTGGAGGGCGTGGCGGTGAAGGTCGTGACGGTGGGCGCGCCGATCGGCTCCACCGTGACCGGGTCGCTCGCCGCCATCGTCTGGCGAGCGTCATAGGCGCGCAGAATGTACTCGGTCGTCTGGGGCGGCGAGGGGAGGACGGCGGTGCCGCTGGCGGCGGTGGCCGGAGACGGGTTCGAGTACACGCGCGTCGTGCCCGCGTAGATCTCCACCCGGTCCGCGCCGGAGGTGGTCCACGAGACCTGGAAGGAGCCCCCCGCGGTCACGAGCGGCGGGGCGGTGAAGGACGTCACGCCCACCGTTCCGCCCACGTAGATCTGCAGCGGCTGAGACGAGGTGGAACCGTCCGCGCCGGTGGCGACCAGCTCGTAGGCGAGCACTGCACCCCGGTCGATCGACGCGGGGACCTCGATGTCGAAGCTGCCGTCCGCCGCCTTTGCGGGATCGGTCTCTTCATGCAGCGTGCCCTCCACCGCAGCGGTGAGGGTGACCGAGGCGGCGCCGGTGGTCTTCCAGCTCACGGTGAGGGTGTCACCGGGCTGCACCGGGTTGGGTGTGCCGACGAGCACGTCGATCGACGGCGCCACCGTCACCTGGGACGTGTAGACCGTCCCGTCCACCGTGAGCACGTACTCCGTGGTGGTGACCGGGGTCACCTGCACGGTGCCCGAGGTCAGCTGCCCTTTGAGGTCGATCGCCTCGCCCTCCGCGGTGGCGAGCGTGACCTCTTTCGCGCGCGGCGCGGACCACGCGAGGACAGCGCTCTCGCCCGCGCGGAGCTGCTTTGGCGAGGCGACGAAGAGGACCTTCCCCGCGCCGGTGTTCGCGGTGATCACGACCGCCGCAGTGGCGCGCACCCCGCGCTCGTTCTTCGCGGTCAGCACGAAGAGCTGGTCGCCGTTGAGGGTAACCTCGAGCTCGCCGCTCGTCGCCGAAGGGTCGACGCCGGAGACCACGCCCTTCACCGAGTCACGCAGCTCGACGGTGGTGGCGTTCCGCGTCTCCCAGCTCAGGGTCACCTTCTCGCCGGGCAGCACCGAAGCGGCGCTGGCCGTGAACGACACGATCTCCGGCGCCGGCGGCGGTGGCGGCGGGGGCTTCACCTTCGCGGGGCAGCCCGCGAGGAGGATCAGCGCTGGAACAAGCGTGAGGAGGGGGGTGCGCATGGTGGAACCTCGAAGCTGGAACGGGGTGGACGGCGGGAGCCGCTCATGGAGTCATCGCATTCGGGTTCGGCGTGAAGCGGTACGCCGTATCCGGCTGGATGACGGGCTGATTGATGCCGATGGGGATCGCCAGATCGCCGGCCAGGTTTTCGATCCAGGCCGTGGCGGAGTTGCCGGTGGCATAGTTGCTCGAGGTCCCGCTGGTCATCGTCGCGTAGTGGAACTCGATGGCGCCGTCGTCGAAGAGCTTGATCTCGAAGTTCAGATCATCGCCGGCGAGGTAGTGCGTGAAGTGGTGCCACTGGATGATCCACCGCCCGGCGAGTCCGCCCGACGACCCGCGGTACTGGTAGTAGACGCCCGAGTCCGTCGAGTTCCCCTCTTCGAGGTCATCCCAGAAGGGCGCGACCGAGCCGCGTGGGTTCGAGGTGGACGGCTTGGTCTTGTTGGTGGTGTACGAGCTGGTGGCGGTGCCGAAGGCGATCAACCCGTTCGAGTCCACTTCGATCTTCGAAGGGGTCTGGCCGAAGTAGGTGAAGGGATGGGCGCTGAGATCCACCGACGCATGGACGGTGTCCTGGTTCGATCCCGGCGTGAACACCGGCGTGCCGCTGCCCGAGATGTCCTCGAACGCCACGGTGATCGGCGTGAGCGCGTACGGGAAGCAATTCTCGTTGCGCGCGCCCGGCGTGCCGATGGCCCCGTTCATGCCGAAGGTGACCGTGCGCTGGCAGGTGAGCGAAGCGCCCGCGCTGTTGATGGCCTTGTCCGGCGGTTGGACCGACTCGCCCGCCGTCGCGTTCGTCCACGAGAGCGAAGCCAGCGTCGTGCCGGAGAGCTGGATGGACGCGGAGTCGCTGGCGCCGAGAGACAGATCGCTCCACAGCTCGTTGACCGGTGCCCCTCCGTTCTCGTCGGGCACCAGGCTCTGGCCGTAGACGTAGTAGCCGTTGGCCGGGAGCATCGTCGGCGGCAGGACGTGCGGCTGCGTCGCGCCGGCGCTCGTGAGCTCCAGCCCGCCGATGTTCACCGGCATGGGCAGCGCGTTGTGGATCTCCACCCACTGCCCGGCGATCGCGCCCGTTGCCGGCAGCGGCATGGCCTCGGTGACCTCCAGCGAGCCGGGCCCGAAAACCCAGACCTGCCCGCCGTGGAACTGGTAGATGCCTCCCTGCTGTCGGGTGAAGAACCCGATGAAGGCCGGCCGGCTCAGCGCGTAGGTCACCTCTCCGGACACCGAGCCACTCCCGAACCAGGTGATCTGGCTGTTCTCCGCGACCAGCGCGCCGCCGAGATTGAAGCCGATCTGCGCGTTGAACAGGTCGTCGTGGGCGCTCAGGCCGATGGTGGCGTTCTCACCACCGGAGTCGGTCCCCGTAAGCTGCGAGTAGAGGAAGCGGAAGCGGCCGGTCTCTTCGAGCTGAACCTGGAAGGTGAGGGCGCCCATCGAATCCGACTTGGGATGGACGTTGAGCCACTCGATCACCAGCCGGCGGGGCGTGGTGGAGTCATCCACCACGTAGAGGACCTTGCCGGAGCCGAGCTCGAGATCGTCCCAGAAGGGGGCGATCACCTCGGGCGCGCCAGCCTGCGTCAGGTCCTGGTTGTCCGGGAGCGCGCCGACGTTGCCGAAGGAGACGAACCCGTTCGTCGAGACCCAGAAGTGGTCACGCACGCCGTCGACGTAGGGGAAATAGAACGGGTGGCTGAGCGGCAGCTCGGCGATGTCGTCGTCCTGCGACGAGAAGACGACCTCCCGGGCTTCCACGTGGCCGTCGAGCTCGAGCCATTCGGTGGCGCTGAAGTCCTGGATCGGAGTGGTGCTGGGGATGCCGATCACCTCCGCGGTGCTGTTCGGATCCACGGCCCACGACAGGGTGATGGGCGAGCCGGCCACCGCAGGCGTCGGACTGACGGTCACCTGCGACGGCGTGAACACATGCACTTCCTGTTCCGCGGTGACCTTGTCGCCGGCGGCGTTGAACGCCTCGAGCACGAACGTGTTGTCGGCGGCCACCGGGTAGAGGTCCCGGGTACCGGCACCGACGTCGTCAACATCGGAGGTGTAGAACAGCGCCGGCCCATCCTTCAGGCGGATGACGATCTCGGACGCATCCTGCGTCGACCAGTTGGTCTGCGCCGGATCGCCCGCGTTCGCGATGCTGGCCGGCATCTCGAAGGTGAGGATCTTCGGCGCCTTCACCAGCGCCACCGTGTGGGCCTGTTCCGCGCGTCCGCCGGCCGCGTTCGTCGCCACCAGCTTCAGATCCAGATCCCGGCCGATCGGCGGCAGGTCGTAGCTGCCGGAGGTGACCCGGCCGGGATTGCTGGGAAGGGTCTCGAAGATCAGCTGCCCGTTCGAGAAGAGCTGCACCTTGCTGGCGTTGGCCGTTTTCCAGGTGACGGGGACCGGCTTGCCTTCGGTCACCGCATCCGGCGCGACGAACGCCTCGACCACCGGGTTGAGGCCCACGTACGCCACGAGCGCGCGGGTGATCGTCCGCTCCGGCGTGTTCTGCTTCACGGTGAGCGTGAAGTGCAGCGGCAAGCCCTCGGTGACCGCCGCGCCGGACGGAAGGGTCCCGGGGACCACGAAGTCGAAGCTGCCCTCGTCCACCTCGGCCAGCTCGGTGGGGGCGGTGACGCGCTTCTGCTCGCCGAAGAGAGCCTCACTGAGGATCACCTCGTCCGCGCCGTGGGTCGTCCAGTGCAGGGTGATGGTCTCGCCGATCTGGGCGCCCAGCGGCGCGGCGGTGAAGTCGTCCACGGTGGCCTGCACCACCACGGCAGCGTCGGCGGTCAGCGACATCGTCGCATCGGCGCCGGTGGCGGTGAGCGTGAAGGTCTGCGACCGATCGGGCAGCACGGTGACCACGCCGCTGCCCTCGCCGGGATCGATCGCGGGGACGGTGGCTCCGCCGGAGCTGGTGATCGCCGCGGTCCGGGCGTTCTGCGCCGACCACAGCAGATCCACCGGCCGGCCGGCCTTCACCTCCGCGGGCACCGCGGTGAGGAAGACCTCCTTGAGATCCTCACCGACCGCCACGCGGGTGAAGTCGGTGTCACGGCCGCCTTCGCCGGTGACCTTGAGCACGTAGACGTCCGTCTTCGTCGGCGTCACCGTCGCGGTGCCGCCGTTGGCATCGCCCTCGTAGGGGATCTCGGTGCCGGACCCGTCGAGGATCACCGCCTCGGTGGCGTGCTCCGCCTGGAAGCTCAGCCTCACCGACTCGCCCAGCTCCACCCGTTCGCGGTCGGCGGTGAAGCTCTTGATGGAGGGTGGTGGCGGCAGCTGCTTCGGTTCAGGAGCCTTGGGGCAGCCCGCGAAAACCAGTGCTGTCAGGGCCAAAAGGCCCCCGGAAGAGAGACGCTTCACGTGTATCTCCAGGGTTTCGATGAGGCCGCTCACACCTTCTCGGCCGGTGAAACGAGCGTGCGGATTCTCGTCAGGTGAGAATTGAGCTGTCAAGGCGCACGCGACCGAGATTCTCGCGTATCCACGCATACTTTTCCCCACGCGTGGATCTTGAGTGGCCAGATTGCGACCAATTCCAGAAAGGAAAACTTTGCTAACAGCGTGACAGTTTCAGCTAAAACAGTTTTCAGTCAGCTGTGTTCGCGGCGCGCGGCGGGCCTTCGCTCCCCACCGGCGAGAGCTTTCCGGAGAGGGCGCCGGCGCGCTCATGCGCCATGTTGTCGCGCGCCGAACGGAAGTAGTGCATGGGCGAGTACTGAAGGAAGTTCGAGACGCGGCTCGTGTACAGGCACGCGTACTGCTCCACCTGTTCGCCGAACTTCGAGTTCTCGTTCCCTTCCTTGAACATCAGGCCCCAGTAGGGATTGAAGCCGGCCTCGATGTCCTCCTCCAGGTCGCGGGCGATCTGCGTGGCCTCCCGGAACGCGCGCCGCGCGACGTCGAGGTCCGCTTTCAGCCGCCGGCGCTCCTCTTCGAGCGCGGCGCGATCGCCGTTGAGTCCCTCTTCGCGCTCCAGCCTCCGCTCCACCGCGTTGAGGTGGCCCTTGAGGTGCGCGACCTCGTCGTCCAGCCGCGCGAGCAGCTCTTCGATCTTCGAGAGCCGGGCGATCTCGTCGCGTCGCGAGTCGGTGTAGGCGATCTCGTCCTCGATCTCCTGGACGATCATGCACGTGCGCCACAGCGAGGACTTCTTCGACTTCACGATGTCGCCGTAGATGTGGTCGCCCACGTAGAGCACGTGCTCGCCGCCAATCTTCGCCCACCGCTCGAAGTCGACGAGGTTGCCGCCCTGGTACACCTTCCCGCGCTCGAGCGACGTGGCCTCGCCCAGGATCGCGCCCGCCTCGCTCGTGGTGTCGACCTCGAGGAACGGGCGGCCGGTCTCGGTGAAGAAGGCCGGCTTTCCGGCGCCGGTGATGATGAAGTCGAAGTAGTTCCGCCACGACGGGTACTCGGGCAGCACGCCGTCGAGGAGGTAGCGCATCACCGCGTTGGTGTAGTCCCAGAGCGAGTTGGTGAGGACGAACAGCTTCTTGCCCGCCGAGCGCAGTTTGTGCAGCGCCGGCCCCAGCTCCGGATCCTTGAAGATGTAGTGGCCGAGGTCCTTGCGGATCTCCCGCTTGAGGGAACCGTCGCGATGGACGGTGTCGATCGCCTCGCGGATGTCGTCGTACAGCTTCGCGTAGTCGATCGTCTGCCCGCGCCCTTCGAGCAGCTCGATCACGCCCGCGTACATGCATGCCTCGGGCAGCGCGAACAGCGTGTCGATCCACGCGTACTTCGGCTCGCGCTTCTTGATCTGCTGGTCGCGATAGAGCCGTTGCCAGCTTTCGCGGTCCAGCATCCGCCGGCCGTGGTACGCGCGCCCCACGTAGCCGTAGCGGTCCATCTTGATCAGGTTGCCGTTGGCCTTGTCGACCAGGAGCCCGCGCATCCCGAACTCGTGGTCGTAGTGGATCTGGCCGATCTCCGGCGGGTAGCCGTAGTCGCTCACCAGGCGCGCCAGCGTCATGTCGAACGAGAGCTGTTCGATCCGGCGCATGTGGTAGATGGCGAGCGTGTAGTCCATGTCGAAGCCGACCAGCTCGACGTGGGCCATGCGGAGGTTCCGGTTCACGAACACCTGCCGCGCGCGCAGCTGTTCGGGGCGCGAGTGCGGATCATTCATCAGCCGCACCAGCGCGGGGTCCTTCAGCAGCTCGTCCGCGCGCCGCTCGGCCTCGAGCGCGCGCCGCCGATCGAGGTTGTTCCGCACGCCGCCGTGCAGCGGCGTGAGTCCGCCGGGGATCGGCGCGGCAGAAGGCAATGTCGGAGGCAAGGTGCGGATAAAGGTAACACGCTCGCGCCGGGCGCCCAGTGGTCCGCGCCCGCCCGCCGGGCAGGCGCCGGCCGCGAAACTAGAGCCGGGCGCCGCCCCGTGGCACATTGGCCGCCGATGGCGCCGCGCAATCGCACGGGAGATCCAGATCGCTGGGCGCAGATGATCGCCCGCATCGCCGAGCTCGAGGACCGGGTCCGGATTCTCGAGGCCCGGGTGCGTTCGTTCTCGGTGCAGAGCCGCAAGGACGCCGCGAGCACCAAAGTAGCGCCCCGGGCGGCGCGCGCCCGTCCGCGGCCCCGGTGTCCCGGCTGCACGCTCGAGCTCCCCAAGGGGCGTCGCGGCGACAGCTGCGTGTGGTGCGGCTTCGTGTTCTCCGCCATCGGGGGCAGGGCGTTCCGGTGACGCAGACCCGCTACCGGCTCACCGGGCGGATCGAGGCGGGGGAGCTGGCCGAGCTCTACCAGGCCGTCCGCGACGACCGCGACGAGGTGGACATCAAGCTGTTCCACCCGCGCACGTCGGATGCGCGCTACGCCCGGGTGATCGCCGAAACGGTGAACCGGCTCTCCGGGCTGAAGGACGAATCCGTCGCCCGGGTGCTGGACATCGGCCTCGTCCGCGGGCGGCTGGCGATCGTCCGCGAGCGCGTGGAGGGCTACACCCTCGGCCAGGCGCTGCAGCGGCTGCTCACCAAAGAGGTGCTGATGCCTCCGGCGCTGGGGCTGTACGTGGTGATCCAGCTCCTCGAGGCGGTGCAGCGCGCACACGACGCCGGCGCGATCCACGGGGCGATCACCCCGGGCAACGTGCTTCTGGGCAAGGACGGGCGGGTGGCGGTAGCGGACTTCGGCGCGCTGGCGGCGCTGCAGGCGGTCCCCGAGCTGAAGGCGTTCGCCGGCCGCGGCCGCGGCGCCTACCGCGCTCAGGAGGTGACCGAGGGAGAGGCCCCCACCGTCCAGTCCGACGTCTATTCGCTCGGGGCGATCGCCTACGAGCTTCTGACGCTCAGAGAGGCGGTGCGCTCGGCGAAGTCGGTGAGCACGCGGCACCAGCCGCTGCCGCCGCCGTCGCGGCTGGACCGGCGGATCAATGGCCGGCTCGATCCGATCATCATGCGCGCAATCGAGCCTTCGCCGCAGCGGCGCTTCCGCAGCTGCGCCGAGTTCGCCGGCGCGCTCCGCAACTTCCTCTCCACCAGCGGAGGCATGCCCAGCCGCGCCGAGCTCACGCGGCTCGTGGCCGATCTGTTCCCCAACGAGGTGCAGCTTCAGCTGGGCCGCGAGGTGCCGTTCGCGGACGCGTTCACCCTCTCGGAAGTGACCGGCGCAGCGCTCGCCCCGGGCGTTCCCGTGAAGGCGCTGCTCACCGCGCGGCCGTCCTTCTCCGGCGGGGAATTGCCCGCGTACGACGACGATCGTTCGGGCGCGGAGACCATCGAGGGGCTGCCCGCCTTCGAGGAGTACGACGGCACGCAGCCAGGGAAGGCGGGGCCGCTCGAGCAGGGCTGGGAGGCTCCGCCCGGCGCGCCGCCGCCGAAGCGCAAATCGCCGGCGCTCGGGGCGGGCGGCCCGGCGCCTTCGGCGATCAGCCCCGCGCTCAAGAGCCGCTTCCGCGTAGTGGAGGACTTCTCGCGCGACCCGGACGAGGACGCTCCCCGTGAGGCGGAGGTAGAGACGAGGCCGGAGCCGAAGCCGCCGCCGCGGCCGCCGGAGCCCGTGCCGAAGACGGAGCGGACCGACCTTTCGCCGCCGCCACAGAGCGAGGTGAACCCGATCCCCTCCGACGAACGGATCCCGCTCGTCCGCGACACCAGCGGCAGGCAGCGGCGGATGATCACCGAGGAGGTGAACCTCTGGCGCAAGGCGGTGCAGCGCCGGCGCTTCGCCCTGGTGGCGCTGGGGTTCGCGCTGGTGGGGCTGGTCTGCTTGGGGCTGGTGCTGTGGCGATTCGGCCGGAAGGTGCCGGTAGACGGCGGCGATCGCCGGCGGCCGCGGGCCGCGGTGTCGGGCGACTCTGCTTCGGCCACGCCGGCGCAGCCGCCCGCCGCCGAGCGTGCGCTGCCCGTCCCGGTTGAGACGGACCCGCGGCCGGTGCGGATCGACCCCGAGCCGGAGCCGAAGGCCGCCGAGCGCGATACTCCGGAGCGCGCGTCGTTCGCGTACCTCACCATCCGCTCCAACCTGCCGGCGCGGGTGTACATCGACGGAAAGAAGTTGCCGCGCACGACCCCGCTGAAGCGATACAAGGTGGAGGCCGGGACCCGGACGATCGTGCTCGAAGCGGTGCGCACCGGCGAGCGCAAGACGTTCTCGGCGAAACTGGTGAAGCACAAGGAGTCGAAGTTCTACGAGCGGTTCGAGATCCCCCCGCGCTGAGCCATGGAACGCACCCGCGTCTTCATCGTCGAAGATCAGCCGCCGCTTTTGAAGAACCTGGTCAAGTCGCTCTCGCTCTTTCCGGAGCTGGAGATCGTCGGTACCAGCGGCGAGGGCGAGGATGCCGTGCGGCAGATCCTCGAGTTGCGGCCGCAGCTGGTGCTGCTGGATCTGGAGCTGCCGGGGATCGACGGGATCGAGGTCACACGGCGCGTCAAGCGCGCCGCCGCGGAAGTGGAGATCCTCATCCTCACCTCGTTCGACGACGAGACGAAGGTCTACGAGGCGATCCAGGCGGGCGCGTCGGGCTACCTGGTGAAGCGGGTGGGGCCGGAGAAAATCCGCAGCGGGATCCGGGAGGTGATGGAGGGCGGAACCGTTCTGGAGCCGATCATCGCCCGCCGCTTCTGGAACTACTTTCAGTCCGTGCGGACGCAACAGGCCGAGCCGAAGCAGCCGGAGAACCCGTGGGGCCTCACGCCGCTGGAGTTCGACGTGCTCAGGTTCGTGGCCAAGGGGCTGTCGAACGCCGAGGTCGGGCGGGTGATGTCGATCGAACGGCGCACCGTCCGCACGCACCTCGGCCACATCTACCGGAAGATGGGCGTGAACTCGCACGTGGAGGCGGTGGTGCTCGCCCTGCGCGCCGGCATCGTGGAGCTGTGAGTCCTTTGAGGATGGCGCGCATCGCGGCGGTGATCGCCTGCGGCTGGCTGTGCGCAGGTGGAGTCGCAGCCGCAGGACCCGGGCAACGCACCCTGGAGCCAGGCGGCGTGTTCCGCCGCCGGATCGTCACGTCCGACGGCGTCCCACTGGCGCTCTACCGCTACCAGCCGGCGGGCGGCGGACACTTCGCGCCGCCGGTGCTGTTGATTGCAGATGTCGGCTTCAACCGCGAAATGTTCGACCTGCACGGCTTCGGCCTTGCGCCCTGGCTGAGAGCGCGCGGGCGGGACGTGTTCGTCCTCGAGCCGCGCGGGCACGGCGCATCCGGCGTGCCCGAGGGCTGGCACCTGGCGGACATCGCCCGGCGCGATCTGCCCGCAGCCGTGGCGGCGATCCACGCCGCGCGCGGGGCGGCGGACGAGCGCATCGACATCGTCGCCCACGGCTTCTCGGGGGCTCTGGCGATCGCGGCGGCCGCAGGTCCGCTGGCCGGCGACGTCGGCCGGGTGGCGCTTCTGGCCACGCCCGCCGTGCCTGAGGTGCCCAATCGCTTCGCACAGGCGGTGCTCGAGGCGGGCGGGTCGTTCTCCACGCTGCCGCTGGATCCTGCGGGCGCGGCGATCTTCGAGCTGCTCTTCGCCCGGCACGGGAGGTTCTCGCACGGGCGCCTGGGCGAATTGCGGCGCACCGCGCTCGGCGATCTGTCCGCCACCGCGGCGCACGAGCTGTTGGACTGGATGCGCACGGGCGATCTGCCGCTGGGCGGCGGCGACACGGTGCGGGGCAGGCTGGCTGTCTGAGCAGGGACCACCTTGAGCGTGCTGCCTTTGCGTGACAACTGGGTGCACCCCGAGCACGGCGCGCCGCTGCGCGAACTGGCGACGCACGCGAAGGTGCGCCTGGTGGTGATCTCCGAGGTGGACGCGTACGAGGAGGACTACACGCACCTCTCGGTGCTGCAGGGAGACGCCGCGCCACAGGAGGTGTTCCCACTCATCGCGACCTTCCTTTCGGGCCGCCCGGACGGGGACGCACCTGCGCTCCGCACCGCGAAGGGAGCCGCGCCGTGATCCGTACGCGCGCATTCGTCCCTGCGCTGATGTGCGCCATGGCATTGGGTGCAACCGGGTGTGCCTCATGGTTCGCGCATCCGCTGCCGCCGGAGGCGAGGACCTTCCGAGCGAAGACGGACGACGGCTGGGAGCTGGGGCTGGTGCAGTACCTGCCCGAGGGGACGCCGACCGGCCGGCCGGTGCTCTTGTGCCACGGCATCTCCGCCAACGGGCGGCACATGGATCTGGACGAGGCGCACTCGCTGGCGCGGTACCTCGCAGCGCACGGGCGCGAGGCGTGGACGATGTCGATCCGCGGGACCGGCGCTTCCGATCGGGCGGATCCGGCGAAGGGTCGGCGCCAAAACTTCACGTTCGATGACGTGTGGCGGCACGACACACGGACCGCGATCGCGTTCGTGCGTGGGCACGCCGAGACGCCCCGGTTGCTCCGTCGGCTCCAGCACGACGGCGTCGCGCTCAGCGCGGAACAGCGGGCGATCGCCGACGAGGAGTTCGTGGCGATCGACTACATCGGTCACAGCATGGGCGGGATGCTGGTCTACGCGTATCTCGCCGAGGGCGGCGAGGGTCTGCACGCGGTCGTGACCCTGGGCAGCCCGACGCGGATGGACTGGGGCGGGCGGCTGGATCCGGTGGTGGTGGGCGCCTCGCGCCTTCTGATGAAGGGGACGGGGCGATCCCGATGGAGAACGCTGCGCTGTTCTCCATGCTGTGGCAGGGCTACACGCACGGCGATCCGCTGGAGATCCTCCTCTACAACCCGGAGAACACCACGCCGGAGGCCTGGCGGCGGCTGGTGGCGATCGGCACCGGGGACATCTCGGCGGCGCTGTGGCTGCAGCTTGCGAAGATGACGGAGAGCGGCCGCTTCGAGAGCGCGGACGGGGCGATCGACTACCGCCGGGACATGGCGAAGATCCGTGTCCCGGTCATGGTGGTGGCGGGCAAGGTGGACCGAATCGCCAACCCCGCGGCCGTGAAGGACGGGTACCGCGCGCTCGGTGGCGAGAAGGTGTGGCTCCTGGCGGCGGAGGAGAACGGCTTTCAGGCCGACTACGGGCACATGGACTTCCTCATCGGCCAGCGGGCGGCGACGGAGGTGTGGCCGAAGGTCCTCGAGTTCCTGGATGGACGGCGCGCGAAGTAGGCCTGGCGTCTGCCCCGGCGGGTGTATGGTCCGCGCCCCTGCATGGCGAAGCGAACACCTCCGAGAAAGAAGATGACGGCGCGCGCGCTGATCGAGGTGGAGGAGGCCAGGCTCTCCAACGGCCTCACCATCCGGCTCGTGCCGAACCACAGCGTCCCGACGGTGAGCTACTACACGTTCTTCCGGGTGGGATCGCGCAACGAACGTCCGGGGATCACCGGGATCAGCCACCTCTTCGAGCACATGATGTTCAACGGGGCGAAGAAGTACGGCCCCAAGGAGTTCGACCGCGTGCTCGAGTCCAGCGGCGGCTACTCCAACGCGTACACCTCGTGGGACATGACCGTGTACCACGAGGAGTTCGCCGCCGAGGCGCTGGAGACGGTGATCGACCTCGAGAGCGATCGGATGCGCTCGCTCACCATCTCCGACCGCACGCTGCACAGCGAACGCGAGGTGGTGAAGGAGGAGCGCCGCGTCCGGGTGGACAACGAGATCGTCGGGCTGATGGACGAGGAGCTAAACACGCTCATCTACAAGGCGCACCCGTACCGCTGGCCGGTGATCGGCTGGATGAAGGACATCGAGAACATCACCCGCGCGGACTGCGAGGCCTACTTCCGCACTTACTACGCGCCGAACAACGCCACGCTCTACGTCGCCGGCGACATCGATCCGAAGAAGACGCTCCGGCTGATCCGGTCGTACTACGGGGACATCCGCCCGGGGCCGAAGCCGCTGGAGGTGATCGACGCCGAGCCCGAACAGCGCGGCGAACGGCGCGCCACCTTGCGACAGCCGGCCCAGGCGCCGTCGTTGATGGTCGGCTTCCGCGGGCCGAAGGCGACGGACGAGGACACCTTCGCGCTCGATCTGGTCCAGTACGCGCTCAGCGTGGGCGAGGGGAGCCGGCTCACCCGCGAGCTGGTCTACACGCGGGAGCTCGCGGTGTCGGTGGGGCTGGACTGGAGCTGGCGCATCGATCCCGGCGCGCTGGTGTTCCACCTGGAGCTTAAGCCGGACTCGGATCCCGCGACGGTGGAGAAGGCGCTCTACGAGGAGCTGGCCCGGGTCGCCGAGAGCGGGCTCAGCGACCGTGAGCTGGAGAAGGCGAAGAACAACCTCGGCGCGCACCTTCTGCGGGAGCTGGCGACCAACAGCGGGCGTGCCAACGCGCTCGGGACGTACGAGCTTCTGCTCGGGCACTGGCGGAAGGGCCTCGAGCTCTCCGAACGCTACGAGGCGATCACCCGCGAACAGGTCCGCGCGGCGGCCGCGAAGTATTTCGATCCGTTGCGCCGGTCGGTCGTGACGCTTCTGCCCTCGGCGGAGGGCCAGCGATGAGCGCGCGCGGACGGAAGAAGGAGACGACGCTCGCGGTGCAGCTGCCGCCGTTCGAGGAGTTCGACACCTCGGGCGGGATGCGCGTGGTCTTGGCCCGCCGGGAGCCGATTCCGCTGGTCTCGGTGCGGCTGGTTGTGCGTGCCGGGTCGGCGGTCGATCCGGCCGGAAGGCACGGGCTGGCGAACTTCACCGCCCGGCTGCTCCGGCGCGGGACCCGCTCCATGAGCGCGGACGCGATCAACGACGCGGTGGAGTTCGTGGGCGCCTCGCTCGGCGCCGGCGCCACCGAGGACTACAGCGCGGTGAGCATGACGCTCCCGGCGCGGCATCTCGACGCGATGCTGGAGGTGATGGGGCAGCTCGTGCGAGAGCCGTCGTTCCCCGAGAGCGAGGTGGAGACGGCGCGCCGGCGAGTGCTCGCGCAGCTCGCCAACGACCTCGACGATCCCGGGCTGGTGGCGGATCGGGCGCTCACCCGCGTGCTGTGGGGCGATCATCCCTACGGCCACGACGTGAACGGCAGCCATCGCGACGTCTCGCGCTTCACCCGCGACGAGGTGATCGCCTTCTACCGCGCGCACTACGGCCCGAAGATCGCGCTGCTGGTGGTGGTGGGCGCGGTGGATCCGTCGGTGGCGCGGCGCGCGGTGGAGCGCGCGTTCGGGGATTGGCGCGGCGGCCCTTCGGCGCCGGTAGAGCTGCCCGGTCTCCACCGCGCGGCCGGCGCCGGACGGGTGCTGTTGCTCGACAAGCCGGACCAGACCCAGTCGCAGGTGCGCATCGGGAGCATGGGGCTGAGGCGCGGTGCGCCCGGGTGGATCCCGGCCACGATCATGAACACCACGCTGGGCGGCGGGTTCACGTCCCGCCTGGTGAACGAGATCCGCGTCAACCGCGGGCTCTCCTACGGGGCCGGCAGCGGCTTCGACGGGATGCTCGCCGGCGGATCGTTCAGCGTCTCCACCTTCACCAAGACCGAATCCACCGGGGAGATCATCGAGGTCGCGCTCGGGGAGATCGCCCGCATGAAGGCGAAGGGACCCACCGCGCGCGAGCTCGAGACCGCGAAGACCTACGTCGCCGGGCTGTACCCGCTGCGGCTGGAGACCAACGAGAGCGTGGCGGCGGCGATCGCCGAGACACGCGTGTACGGCCTCGGCGACGACTGGGTGACCCGCTACCGCGAGCGTGTCCGGGCGGTGACGCTGAAGGACGCGCGGGAGGCGGCCGCGCGGCTCCTCCCCGGCAACGATCCGGCGCTCGTGGTGGTGGGCAACGCGGCGAAGGTGAAAAAACAGGTGAAGCGGTTCGGCGTCGTGGACGTCCGGTCGCTCGCGGAGCTGGAGTGAACGCTCCGGTCCTCTTCCGGGGCCGCGGGTTCATCGCCGTGGACAAGCCTGCCGGCGCGCTGGTGATCCCCGGGCGCGGCGAGACCCCGGCGCCGGCGCTGAAGGCGGCGCTCGAGGCGGCCCTGGGCGAGCGCCTGTGGGTGGTGCACCGGCTGGATCGCGACACCTCCGGCGTCCTGCTGTTCGCGCTGGATGCGCCGACGCATCGTGCCCTCAACCTCGCCTTCGAGAGTGGGCGGGTGGAGAAGTCCTATCTGGCGATCGCCCGGGGTGCGCTGACGGAGCCGCGCGACGTCGAAGTGGCGCTCGTCCCCGCGCGCCGCGGGCGGATGCGGCCGGCGCGTCCGGGCGAGGCGGGGAAGCCGGCGCGGACGCTGTTCCGGCCGGTCGAATCCTTCGGCGAGCGCGCCACGCTCCTAGAGGCGCAGCCGCTCACCGGACGGACGCATCAGATCCGCGTGCACCTCGCGGCGATCGGCCATCCGCTCCTGGTCGATCACCAATACGGGGCGAAGGCGCCGTTCACCGTGGACGGCACGCCGGTCCTCACCCGGACTCCGCTCCACGCCGCGCGGCTTCGGCTGAGGCGGATCGAAGGCGTGGATGACGCGGAGATCGTCGCGCCGCTGCCCGACGACTTCGCCCGCACGCTGGAGGCGTTGCGGCAAGGGCGCTGAAGCGGTTGCCGCGATCAGTTGGTGAGGCGGAAGGTGTTCGACGTCCCCTCGTGGCCTTCGGCGTCCCGCGCGGTGATCGTCACGTCGCCGGGGCCGTCGAAGATCGTCACCATCTGGGTGAGCTCGCCCGCGACGAACGGATCGGATTGTTCCGGGGCGATCCGCCCGCGGCTCGAGTCGAGCTGCACCACGCCCTTGAACTGTGCGGCCTGTCCGCCCACGGCGTGAAGGGTGATGGTGAAGGGGCGGTTGCGGCGCTGATCCGCGATTGGATCGAACGAGAAGGACTCCGGAAACGCGCCGGGCTTGACCGTGAACCCGTGGGGCAACAGCGCGCTTCGCCCGTCGCCCAATTCGAGCGCCACGTCGTACGCGCCCGGCGGGAGCGAATACGGCACCTGCCCGGTGATCGCCCCGTCCGGCAAAAGGGCGGTCGCGGCGATCGGGAACCCGCCGATTCGGACGATCACCTCCGAATCGACCGAGGTCGCCTCGGCGCCGTAGTCCACCGAGAAGGGGAAGATGGCGTCCACCTCCAGCCGGACCAGCGGCGCGCTGCCGTGTTCGGTCTCCGCCGGCGTGATGGACCGAATCTGCGGCGGTGGCAGCTCATCTCCGCAGGCGGTGGCCAGCAGGAGCAGCAGGGCAGCGCAAAGGCACCTCATCGCCCGACGTATCTTGCTCCCGCAGTCAGCAACAGGCCACCCGGGTGGGCCACCAGGTGTGCGGTCCGGGCCACGGTCCACGCGCCGCGCACATCCAGCGCCAGCTCCATCGGGCCGAGCCGGTAGAGCACCTCCGGGCCCGCCGCCGCTTCCAGTCCGACGCCCCCCTCCACCCAGGGCTGTTCGAACGCGGCGGTGAAGCTGTGCCGGAACGGAAGAGCGGCGAGGCCAGCGCGGAGATCGATCGCGAAGGGAGCTTTCGCGTACAGCCGTGCCCGAGCGAAGGGACCGATCGGAAACGCGAGCACCGACGAGTGCACGCTGCCGAGGCCGTTGAGGCTGGTGCGCAGGCTCGCGCTGCGCACGCCGACGTCGAGGCCGACGGAGAGCCAGGACGGCACCGCTGCGGGCCGCACCTCCGCGCCCACCTCTGCGGCGAAGCCCGTGTTCGCTCCGCCGGCGAAGAACCCGCCCAAGAGCGCGTGCGGGACGATCGGCACCTGACTCTCCGCGGGAGGGCTGTTCACCCGCTCGCCGACGGCGAGCGAGAGCACCCGTCGTTCTAGGCCCGGGCCGTCGATCGTCACTTCAATCGGCGAACCGGCCGAGCCGGTGGGCGTGAGTGTCCACGTCGCGCGGCGGTCGTCGCGGTCGAGCTCGGAGAGCCGCGCGCCCACGGCCCTCGCCGTGAAGGTCCTCGCGGAGACCTCCCCGGTCGAGAGCACGGCGAGCCAGCCACCGCCGCCGGGCAACGGGTCGGGGCCGACCGCGACGACGAACGGGGTGGTCCGGGGGACGTCCAGCGGCACCGTCCGCGAGGTCTGCTGGCCCTTCGCCACGGCGATCACCTTCGCGGTGCGCACGCCGGGCGGCACCTCGATCGGCACGCGCACCCGGCCTTTCGCGTTCGCCTTCACCGGGCCGAAGGTCGATTCGCCCACCTGGACCCGGACGTCGGCGCCGGGCTCGGTGTCCATGTCCAGCGTGGTCCGGCCCCACAACGGCAGGGTGAACACCGTCACGTCCGGCGTGGCGGCGTCGGACTCCCAGAAGGCCAACAGGGCGGTGGCGGGAAAGCGCAGCGGAGGCGGTGTCCACCTGAAGGTGTGCTGGTCCCCGCGCCTGGCCGCCTCGGCGATCGATCCGGAGCTGACCGAGGCGCTGAGCGTGCCGCCGGCGATCACCCGGAGGACGACGGCGTCGGTCTCGCCGAGCACCACGCGCGACGTGTCCGCAACGACCCTGGGCGCCGCCACGGCGGTCTGCGGGACGGCGCACAGGAGCAGGGCGGCGGCGGGAACAGAACGCATACCGATGCCCGCGTGATATCGCGGCCGGGGGACGGTGCAACGCGACAGGCGGAGCCTTCAGGTCCGGGGGCGACCTCGACGGCTCAGCGGGCGTGCTCAGATCGACGGGTTCTCCTCGCCGAGCCCGGGCGTTGCGTCCGCGGCTTCGTCCAGCGGCCGGTCCGCGGGCTCGGTCGCCGGAGCCTTCGGTGCCCCGAAGGCGGGCTTCGCCCCAGGCGCGCCGCCGCGGCCGTGGACGAGGACCTTCTCGTCCATCTTGAAGAGCACCGTGACCTTGTCCGGCCGCGCGTCGAGCACGATGCCGTAGCCGAAGGTCGGGTGGTCGATCAGATCGTCCTTCGCGAAGGTCTCCTTGACGCTGTAGCGCTTCGCGGTGGAGGCGTCCCTCTGCGCCATCAGCTGGTCGAAGGTGACGGTGACCTTCGAAGCGCGGGGCTCGGCCGGGCTCCGGCCGGCCGAGGCGCGGGGCGCCTTCGGTGCCGGAGCGGCAGTGCCCCGGAAGGCGTGCTGGCTGCCGCAGGTGTTGCACTGCACGCGCGCCACCTTGTCACCGACCATCGCGATAATCGTGTGCGCGAGCTCCATCTTGTCCTTGCCGCAGTACGCGTCGATCTCGCCGCCGACCCTGTATTTCGTCGCCATCTTCCTGATTTCTCCGCGTCGCGCGGGCGGCACTGACAGGTGGCCCGGCGCGTGAATGAAAGGGCGCGCACACTACGTCCCGCGCCCCTCACGAGGAAGCACATCTTGACTCGCTCAGTGGAGAAAAGTACTCGGGCCGAACCCTCGCGGCAGTCTGGCAGCGGCGGCGGTGCCGCACCGCGGGCCATTGGCGACACCATGGATCACTCCCGCATCCGTCCCACCCGGGCGGAGATCGATCTCGCCGCGCTGCGCGCCAACCTCGCTGCCGTACGTGCGCTCGCTCCGAAAGCGGACGTACTGGCGGTGGTGAAGGCGAACGCCTACGGGCACGGCGCGGTCCAGGTGGCGCGCGCGCTCGAGACCACGGATGTGCGGATCCTCGGTGTGGCGCTGGTGGAGGAGGGGCTGGAGCTGCGGAGCGCCGGCGTGACGCGTCCGATTCTCGTGCTCGGCGGCGCGTACGAGGGCGGCTACGACGTGATGGTCCAGTACGATCTGTGGCCCACGGTGTTCCGCCCCGAGCACATCACCGGCTACGCCGCGGCGGCGCGGCGCGCGGGGCGCCGGCAGGTGATGGCCCACCTCAAGGTCGACACCGGGATGGGGCGCATCGGCGTGTTGCCCGACGAGATGGAAGGGTTCCTCGCGTTCGCTGCGAAGTACCCCGAGGTGAAGCTGGACGGGCTTTTGTCCCACTTCGCCAACGCGGATCTCGCCGACGCCGATCTGACCTCCCGGCAGATCGCCCGCTTCAAGGAGGCGCTCGCGGTGATGCGGCGCCACGGCATCGACCCGTCGTTTCGGCACCTGTCCAATTCGGCAGGCGTGCTCGATCGCCCCGAGGTGCGCGACGGGCTGGAGCTCAACCTGGTGCGGCCCGGGATCATGCTCTACGGGTTGACGCCCGCCTCCTGGTTGAGCTCGCGCGCGCCGCTTCGGCCGGTCCTGTCATGGCGGACGGCGATCACCCACCTCAAGACCGTGCCCCGCGGCACGCCGATCTCCTACGGCAGCACCTGGACCGCGCCGCGCGAGTCAGTGATCGCCACGCTGCCGGTGGGCTACGCGGATGGCTACGCCCGGTCGTTCTCCAACCGCGCCGATGTCCTTGTGCGCGGCCGCCGCGCGAAGATCGCCGGCCGCGTGTGCATGGACATGATGATGGTCGATGTCACCGACGTCCCCGGCGTTTCGATGGGCGACGAGGTGATCCTGATCGGCGCGCAGGGGAACGAGCGGATCACCGCGGACGAGCTGGCAGCGCTCTCCGGCACGATTCACTACGAGGTGCTGTGCGCCGTGGCCGCCCGGGTGCCGCGGGTCGTCTCCGACGTGGCGACGATCTAGCCGCGCTGGGCTTCGCCGCGGCAGTCGGGTGGCGTACGGCCATGATGACGGGCGATCTTGGGCGACAGCCGGCGGTCGTGGGTGAAGGCCGACGGCCGGGTGTTGAGGCGGCGCCCGTTGCGTGAGAGGGGGCGCCCGTTGCGTGAGAGGGGGCGCCCGTTGCGTGAGAGGGGGCGCCCGTTGCGTGAGAGGCCCGCGGTCGTGCGTGAGATGCGGCGCCCGTGCGTGAGATGCGGCGCCCGTGCGTGAGAGGCCCGCGGTCGTGCGCGAGAGGCCCGCGGTCGTGCGCGAGAGGCGGCGGTGCTGCGCGAGAGGCCTGCGGTCGTGCGCGGAGGCATGCCGCCGTGAGTAACGGCCCGCAGTGTGGGGCGGTGGCGTCGTGGCTCGTAAGGGCAGCCGCGCGCCTCCTCCGTCAGCGCCCGTCGCCGTCTCGTGGACGAGCACCTTCAGCCCCGGCCCGGGTGTGCGGAAGGGAATGCAGCCGTGACATGGGCCCGCCACGGTCTAGAGTACGGCCGCGGATGGCGACCGACGCGGAGAAGTCACCAGAAGCTGCGCCCGACGAGCCGAACACCTTCGTGGAAGGCGTGGAGAACGTCGGGCGCGGGGTGATCAACAGCATCTCGAGCTTCGGCGGGATGGCGACGCTGGCGTGGGAGATCCTCCGCTGGTCGGTGCGTCCGCCGTACCGGCTGCAGAACCTCTTCGCTCAGCTGGACTTCGTCGGCGTCGGGTCGATCTTCATCGTGTGCCTGACCGGCACGTTCACCGGGATGGTGTTCGCGCAGCAGTCCTCGCGCGCCTTCGAGCTGTTCGGTGCAGAGTCGCTGGTCGGCCCCACTGTCGCGCTCACCATCACGCGGGAGCTGGCGCCGGTGTTCACCGCGCTGATGGTGACGATGCGCGCCGGTTCGGCGATGTGCACCGAGCTGGGAACGATGCGGGTCACCGAACAGGTGGACGCGCTGGAGACGATGGCGGTGAGCCCGGTGCAGTACCTGCTGGTTCCGCGCGTGCTGGCCGGGCTGATCATGGTGCCCATGCTCACCATGCTGTTCGACACCTCGGGCATGGTGGGCGGGTTCTTTGTGTCCGTGACCCTGAAGGGGATGAGCGCCGGAACCTGGCTTGCCCGGACACAGACCTGGCTGGATCCGGAGGACATCTTCGAGGGGTTGATCAAGGCGGCGGTGTTCGGGTTCGCGGTCTCGCTGATCTCTTGCTACCGGGGGTTCAACGCCTCGGGCGGTGCCAAGGGCGTCGGCAAGGCGACCACGGAGGCGATGGTGGGCAGCGCGCTGGCGATCTTCATCCTCGACTACTTCGTAGGCGTAATCCTCCACTGAGCACTGAGCCTTCGCCGGACCTACTCCGATGCCGCCGATCATCCAGATCCAGGACCTGCACAAGTCGTTCGGCGACAACGCGGTGCTCAAGGGCATCAACCTCGACATCGAGGAGGGCACCACGTTGGTGGTGCTGGGCGGATCGGGCTCCGGCAAGACGGTGCTGATGAAGCACATGATCGGCCTGCTCAAGCCGGACCGCGGGCGGGTGCTGGTGGAGGGGCAGGACATCGTGCCTCTGGACGGCGAGGAGCTGGCGCGGGTCCGCAAGAAGTTCGGGATGGTGTTCCAGGCCGCGGCGCTCTTCGACTCGATGACCGTCTACGAGAACGTGGCGTTCCCGCTGCGCGAGCACGCGAAGCTCAAGGAGTCCGAGATCCGGGAGAAGGTGAAGGAGAAGCTGGCGATCGTCGGACTTCGGAATGTGGAGTCGAAGTACCCGGCGGATCTCTCCGGCGGCATGCGCAAGCGGGTCGGCCTGGCGCGGGCGATCATCCTCGACCCGAAGATCGTGCTCTACGACGAGCCCACCACCGGGCTGGATCCCATCACGACCGACTACGTGGACGAGATGATCCTCGACGCCAAGCGCGAGCTGGGGGTCACCTCGGTGGTGATCAGCCACGACATCGCGTCGGCGTTCAAGGTGGCGGACCGGATTGCGTTTTTGTCGCAGGGACACATCGTCGAACAGGGGCCGCCGGAGCAGCTGCGCCGAAGCGAGGAGCCCGCGGTGAAGGCGTTTCTGTCCACGTGGTTCGGGAAGCAATGATTGTGGCGCGCGGTGATGGGGCCGGTAGAGTCACCCTTGCGCACGGGGACGATGGGCCGGTGACGGACCGTAACGGGGAGAACGCTTGAAGACGCTCTTGACGCCCTTCCGCGTGGGCTTACTGGTCCTCACCGCGGTGGCGTTCTTGTTCGTCTTTCTAACCTTCGTGAAGAAGGGCGGGATGGACGAGGACGAGTCGGTCGACGTCTACGCGTACTTCAACGACGCGTCCGGCCTGGGGCGCCGCAGCCGCGTGCAGATCGCCGGCATCGGGGTGGGGGAGATCCGGGAGATCATCCTCGAGGGGAACAAGGCCAAGGTCTGGCTTCGGATCCGCAGCGACGTGCAGGTGCGCGAGGACGCCGCGCTGACCAAACGCTCGGAGTCGATCGCCCTGGGCGACTACATGCTGGACCTGTTCCCCGGCACGCAGGGCGCGCGGCTGCTCAAGGACGGAGACCAGATCACCCGCGTCTACGATGCCCCCGGCATGCAGCAGGTCTTCGACTCGCTGCAGAAGATCACCGGGGACATCCAGGAGGTGACCGCGTCATTGCGGCGCGTGCTCGGCGGGGACAAGGGGACCGAGTCGCTGCAGTCGATCGTCGCGAACCTGCAGAACCTGTCCACCTCGGTGGACAAGACGGTGCGCGAGTCCGGTGACAAGCTGAACGCGATCCTGGGGAACTTCCAGGAGTTCTCCGAGCAGGTGCGCGGGATCTCCCGGGGGCAGGAGGAGCAGATCCGGGCGATCATCTCGAACATCAACAAGATCACCGTGCAGGTGCAGGAGACGCTGACGTCGGTGCAGAAGATCCTCGGTTCGGGCGAAGGGGATCTCCGGGAGTCGGTGGCCAGCATCAAGGAGAACCTGAACAGCCTGCAGCAGTCGCTCCACAACATCGAGGAGCTGACCGAACAGGTGAAGAACGGCGAGGGGATCGCCGGCAAGCTTCTGGCTGACGAGCGCCTGGGCCAGAAGGTCTCCGAGTCGGTGGAGGAGCTCTCGAGCTTCTCCGACCGGCTGACGCGGCTGCAGACCGAGGTGGGGATCAAGAGCGAGTACCTGGTCGAGCAGGGGACGGCGAAGAACACGCTCTCGCTGCGGCTGATCCCGCGGCCAGACAAGTACTACCTGATCGAGGTGGTGGACGATCCGCGGGGCAGCGTGTCCGAGGAAATCGTCGTCACCAACCCGCCGGGCGTAGGCGATCCCGCGACGCAGCGGCGGCAGATCCGGACGGAGGCGCTCAAGTTCTCGGCACAGTTCGCCAAGCGCTACTACTGGCTGACGCTGCGCTTCGGGATCATCGAATCCACCGGCGGCGTCGGCATGGACGCGTCGTTCTTCGACGACCTGCTGACGCTGAAGCTGGACGCCTTCAACTTCTCGGTGAAGGAGCTCACCTATCCGAGGCTGCGCACGAGCCTGAGGCTGCAAGCCTTCGGCCACCTCTTCGCCACGGCCGGCGTGGACGACGTGCTCAACCCGCAGACGCGCGACCTGACCACCAACCGTCTGATCGCGGGACGCGACTACTTCGTCGGCGGCGGCATCTACTTCACCGACGACGATCTGAAGGCGATCATCACGACGACGGGAGTGCCAACTCCCTAGCAGCTTCTGCGAACGCTCTGCCGGCCTGGAGTGTTCGTCGTGACGGGTGAGCAGTGAGTCGAACACCTTCGCTCGCGGACCGAACGACGCACCCACGACTCACGAGTCACTACTCACTACCGACTCCGTTTGATACGAGCGCGGCGGCATGAGTCTTCTTGTCGTTGGCAGCGTGGCGCTCGATTCGGTGGAAACCCCGTTCGGGAAGGAGGACGAGGTTCTTGGCGGCAGCGCCACGTTCTTCTCCACCGCGGCGTCGTTTTTCACGCCCGTGCGGCTGGTGGCCGTGGTCGGAGAGGACTTCCCCGAGCGCCACATCGACTTCTTGAAGGCGCGTGGCGTGGACTTGAGCGGGCTGGTCCGCCGCGAAGGCAAGACCTTCCGCTGGAAGGGCCGCTACGGCTTCGAGCTCAACGAAGCGAAGACGCTCGACACCCAGCTCAACGTCTTCCAGCACTTCGTTCCCGAGCTTCCGCCGGCATTCCAAAGCTCGGAGTACGTGATGCTCGGCAACATCCACCCCGATCTTCAATCGAAGGTGGTGGATCAGGTCCAGAGCCCGAAGCTGGTGGCGATGGACACGATGAACTTCTGGATCACCGGCGAGAACGCCGCCCTGCGCAAAACGCTCCGCCGCGTGGACATGCTCTTCGTCAACGACGCCGAGGCGCGGCAGCTCGCCGGCGAGCACAACATCATCAAGGCCGCCCGCGCGATCCTCTCGATGGGGCCGAAGCGGCTGGTCATCAAGCGCGGCGAGTACGGCTCGTTGCTCTTCGATGGCGATCACATCTTCGGGCTGCCCGCGTTCCCGCTGACCGACGTGTTCGACCCCACCGGGGCGGGGGACACTTTCGCCGGCGGGTTTCTGGGCTACGTCGCCCGCGCCGGGAAGATCGACCACCCGACGCTCCGGCAGGCGATGGTCGCCGGTACGGTGATGGCGTCCTTCACTGTGGAGAAGTTCTCGCTGGAGCGCCTGCGCACGCTGGAGAACCGGGAGATCAACGAGCGCCTCGCCACGGTGAAGCGGCTGACCCACTTCGAGGACCTGGGCGACGCCACCCGCATCGTCTGATGGCCCGCCCGGCCGGCCGGTGGGGGACTTGACGTGCCGGATCCCGGGTCCGTACGCTTTCGCGCATCTTTTTCGGTTTCGCTGCACGAAGGGATGTTCGCCACCCGGGGGGAATGCGTCCTCGAACGCACCGGAGGGCCCAGTTGGCAGAAGAGAATCGGAAGTCCCAGCGTGTCGATGCCCGGCTCCGGTGCTGGTGCGAGGGTGAGAACGTCACCTTCTACGCCCGGATGGGGAACCTCAGCGAAGGCGGCCTGTTCGTCTGCACCCGCACGCCGCTCAAGCGGGGCACCGAAACCGTGGTGCGCTTCGAGACGCCCGACGCCGAGGTCCAGGCGCGCGCTCGCGTGGTGTGGACGCGCTCGGAGGGGAACGGGTTCCCGGCGGGGATGGGCCTGCACTTCGAGGAGATCGATGAGCAGGCGCTTGAAGTGATCCGCCGGATCATCGAGAACGAGCATCGCACCACGGAGCAGACTGGGACATAGTCGTCCCGGGGGCGAGATGCGGCTCGCGATCATTTCGGATATCCACTCCAACTTCGAAGCGCTCACCGAGGTGCTCCGCACCGCCGAGCAGTACAAGGTCGACCGGATCGTCTCGTTGGGCGACGTGGTGGGCTACGGGGCGTCCGCCAACGAGTGCTGCGAGCTCGTCCGGAGCGCCACCGAGGTCACGCTCCTGGGCAACCACGACGCCGCCGTCGCCGGGCGGATGGACTACTCGTTCTATTACGACGCCGCCCGCCACGCGCTCGACTGGACGGCAAACGTGCTGACGGACGAAAACATCGCGTGGCTCCGGAGCCTGCCATACACGTACCGGATCGGCGAGACCGGCTTCTGCCACGGGTCGCCGATCGACCCGAAGGCCTACGAGTACATCTTCGCCCTCGAGCAGGCGCGCGAGCTCATGCCGCACGTGCAGGATCTGCCGGAGGTGACCTTCATCGGCCACTCGCACCTGTGCAAGGCGTTCGCGATCGGCAACGGCGAGGTGAACGACGTGGTGGCGCAGAAGTTCGGCGTGCGCCGCGGGTACAAGTACATCATCTCCGTCGGCTCGGTCGGCCAGCCGCGCGACTACGACAACCGAGCCTGCTTCGTCGTCCATGACACCGACGCGCGCACGGTGGAGTACGTCCGCGTCGAGTACGACATCGAGACGTCGGCGCAGAAGATCTTCGACGCCGATCTCGCCCTCAACTTCGGCAAGCGGCTCTTCCTCGGGGTCTGAGCCCTCTGGAGACTCCATGCGCGCGCTCCGCTGGTTGCTGCTTTGTGTGCTCCTCCTCGGGCCGATCGGCTGCCGGAAGGAGGGCGAGCACTCGAAGGCCTACGCGGAGGCCACCGAGGAGTTCAACGCGCTCTATGGCCGCCACGTCGAGGACGCCTACCTCATGCCGGAGATGGCGCCGATTGAGCAGAAGCTGGAGTCGGTGCCGGAGTCCTCGGCGGACTACGCGCGCGCCCGGGAGCTGCTCAAGCGTATCCGCTCCGGCCGCGAACGAGTGGAGGCGGAGAAGGCCGCCCGGGAACACGCCATTCGGGACGCCTTGCAGCCGGCCGAGGGCGGTCGCTTCGTGGAGGAGCCGGCCCCGCCGCCCGCTCCCGCCGGCCCGCCCGACGCGGGAGCGCCGGAGCACCCGGCGGTGGGGATGGACGCCGCGGAGATCCAGAAGCGCTGGGGCGACTGCTTCCGTCCCGGAACCCCGCTGGAGGTGGTGGGGCGCGGCGCGCGCGAGACGCTGGAGTTGCGCGACACGCTGTACTGCCGCCAACACCACCCCGGCTTCGACCAGCAGGTCGTGGTGATCGAGGGGGGAAAGGTGCTGGCGCTCGCGCCGCGTAAGGACATCAAGACCGAGCGGGTCGAAGAGCCCGGGCCCCCGCAACGGGGTGCGACGGCGCCCGCCGGGCGCTGAACGATCCGGCTGAGACCTTCGCGGTTGTGCGTTATGCACGCCAGCCATGCGTGACGAAACGTTCATGACGCTGATGCGGCTGTTGCCGAAGTCGGCGCTCTCGTCGGCGGTCGGCGTGGCCACGCGGCTGCCCGCTCCCCGGCCGCTCCACCGCCTGGCGATCCGCAGCTTCGCGAAGCGCTTCAACGTCGACGTGGAGGAGGCGGAGCTCGAACTCGATAGCTATCCGACGTTCGCGCAGTTCTTCACGCGCCGGCTCAAGCCCGGCGCACGGCCGATCGACACCTCGCCGCATGCGGTGGTCTCGCCTGTCGACGGCGTCGTCTCCCAGCTCGGCTATTCGGAGAACGGTGAGTGCCTGCAGGCCAAGGGCATCTGCTACCCGGTGGACAGGCTGCTCGCGGACGCGGAGCTGGCAAAGCCGTTCCACGGCGGCGCGTACATGACGATCTACCTCTCGCCGCGCGACTACCACCGGATCCACGCACCGATCGAAGGCCGGGTGGAAGCGTACTCGTACATCCCCGGCGAGTTCTGGCCGGTGAACCCCGCGTCGGTGAAGCTGAAGGACCAGCTCTTCTGCGTCAACGAACGGCTCACGTCCTATCTGTCCACGCCGGCCGGACGCGTGGCGGTCGTGAAGGTGGGCGCCACCTGCGTGTCACGGATCCGCGCTGCCTACGACGACGTGGTGACGCACACCGGCGGTAGAGCGAAGACGCACCGGTACGCGCAGCCCATCGAGCTGGGCCGCGGGGACGAGCTGGGCGTGTTCGAGATGGGTTCCACGGTGATCCTGCTCTTCGAGCACGGCCGGGTCCGTTGGGACGAGGGAATCGCCGAGGGGACGAAAGTGCGGATGGGTCAGCGGATCGGGGAGTGGCAGTGAGCCAGAAGATCACCGGCGTCAAGGGCATGAACGATCTCCTCCCCGGGGAGATCGAGATCTGGCACCACGTGGAGCGTCAGGCGCGCGAGACGTTCCGGCGCTTCGGCTACCAGGAGATCCGCACGCCGATCGTGGAGGACACCGCGCTGTTCGTGCGCAGCGTGGGCGAAGCGACCGACATGGTCGGCAAGGAGATGTACACCTTCCGGGACAAGGGCGACCGCTCGTTGACCCTGCGCCCCGAGGGGACTGCGCCGGCGGTGCGCGCGTACATCGAGCACGCGATCGCGCAGAAGGAACCGGTGACCCACTGGTTCTACATCGGCCCGATGTTCCGGTATGAGCGGATGAAGACGGGCCGCTACCGGCAGTTCTGGCAGATCGGCGCCGAGGCCATCGGCGTGAAGGAGCCGGCGCAGGAGGTGGAGCTGATCGACCTCGTGCGTCAGTTCCTCGAGTCGCTGCCGCTCTCCGGCGTGATGCTGAACCTCAACTCGCTCGGGGACGACCAGTGCCGTCCGAAGTACATCGAGGCGCTGGTGGGCTACTTCCGCGCCCACGAGGCGGAGCTGTGCGCGGACTGCAGGGACCGCCTGAACCGGAACCCGCTGCGGATCCTCGACTGCAAGAACGAGCGCTGCCAGCAGCTGGCCGCCGCGTCGCCCTCGGTGCTCGACTCGCTGTGCGATCCGTGCCGGGCGCACTTCGACGAGGTGAAGCGCCAGCTGGAGCTTCTGGAGATTCGCTACGTGGTGAATCCGCGGATCGTGCGCGGGATCGACTACTACACGCGGACCGCCTTCGAGTTCGTGGCCGAACACCCCGCGCTGGGCACCGCGTCGACGGTGGGCGGCGGCGGACGCTACGACAAGCTGGTGAAGGAGCTGGGCGGCCCCGACGTGCCGGCGGTGGGCTTCGGCCTCGGGCTCGATCGGCTGGTGCTTTTGCTCAAGGAGAGCGGACGGAGCTTTGCCACTCATCCGCTGCTCTTCGTGGCGACGGCGGAAGAGGGCGCGCGTGATCATGCGCTGAAGCTCGTGTCGAACCTCCGCCGCAAGGGGATCGCCGTCGAAACGGATCCGCGGGGCGGGTCGCTCAAGAGCCAGATGAAGCGCGCCGACAAGAGCGCCGCGACGTACACCCTGGTGCTCGGAGGGAACGAAGTGCAGACCGGCACCGCGAAGCTCAAGCCGATGGCGGGCGGCGAGCCCGTGACCGTGACGCTGGACGATACGCTCGCCGATCAGCTGAAGAAGCTGAGCCCGGACGCGTAGCCGTGTCCGCCCGACCGCCACCCGGCCGGGCAGAGCCCACACCCACAGGCGCTTGATCCCCCGCCCGGATTCTCCAATTCTTCGCGCAACCTTCCTGGTGTCGGTTCTCCGAATGCGCTCCCGCTGGCCCCTGCACTTGCTGTTCCTGTGGATGACCGGCTGCGGCGTTCCGCGGGCGGAGTACCTCGCGAAGGCCGCGCGCGTGCATGAGCTGGAGCGCGAGCGCGCGGCCCTGAAGGAGCAGCTCGAGCGCCTCGAGGCGGAACGGCTGGATCTCCTGGTGACGATCGACGAGCTCACCGCCCGGCGCGAGCTGGTCGAGGCGCGCGCGAAGAACCTGGAGGACGCGCTCGCCGCGCAGAAGGAACAGGCCGCCGAGCTGGCGGCGATCAACGCCGCGCTCTCCGCCCGCCAGCAGGAGCTGCTCAAGCTCAGCGAGCAGATCTCGGACGTGTGGTTCAACTCAGCGCTGGAGCGCGCGCGCCGCGCCGCCCACGCAGACGGTGCGGAGGCGGGCACGCCGAGTCAGCCCGCGGACGTTCCGGTGGCGCAGTGAAGCCGGGGCCATCCATCCCCTCCCGCGTGTGGGCGTGGAGCGCGGGGTTTCTGATCTCCATCGCTCTGGTCGCCAGCGCGGCGGGCTTCATTCTCTGGGCGGAGCTGCGCACCGATGACCAGAACGGCCAGAGGGTCGCGGACACGCTCGCGCGTGCGGCGCTGATCTCCCGGATCCGGCTGGGCGCGGTCGGGCTGGAGTCCGCGCTGGAGGCGCACATCCGGGCCGGATCGGACGCGCAGCGCCAGGAGTCCGCGGCGTTGATCGACCAGATCCTCGAGGAGCTGCGCAAGGCACGCGCCGCCTACGTCCAGCTTCTGCCGCGTTCGCGCGCAGACCAGGCGAAGACGTGGGAGCGGTTCGAACGCACCTCGATGGAGCTGGCCGCCCAGGTCCAGGAGGCGGCGCGCTTCTCCGCCGGAAAAGACGCGGAGGGCGCGCGGCAGCGGCTCGTGGAGCAGATCCAGCCGCGCCTGGCCGAGCTCGACGCGCTCGCCACCCAGCTGTCGCGCCACAACACCGAGGACGCCGAACACCTCCAGTACCACCTCGAGCGGGACAAGCGGCGCAAGCTGATCTGGAGCGGCGGCGTGCTGGCGGTGGCGCTGTCCCTGGCGCTGGCGATCGGCCTGGTGATGAGCTCCATGCTGCGGCGCCAGCGGCGCGTCATCCGCGAGCAGCTCGCGCAGCTGGACGCGAAGAATCAGGAGCTGGACGCCTTCGCCGGGCGGGTGGCGCACGATCTGGTGAGCCCGCTGGCGCCGCTGCAGGGGCATCTCGTCCGGGCGCGCCGTTCGCCGGCGGTCCGTGCGGACGCGGCGGTCACCGAACACCTGCAGAAGGCGGAGGCGGCGGCGGCGCGGATGGCGGGGCTGGTGGAGTCGCTGTTGCGCTTCTGCCGCGCCGGCCACCGCGGCGATCCGGCGCGCACGGCGCTGGATGCGGTCGTGACGGCGCAGCTGCTCGAGCTCGCGCAGAGCGCGGCCGCCAGCGGCGTGGAGCTGTCGCGCGACCTAGAACGCGGGACGTTCGTGGATTGTCCATCGCCGCTGTTGCAGTGCATCGTCCAGAACGTGCTCTCCAACGCGGTGAAGTACACCGCCGGCTCCGCGCGTGCGCAGGTGGCGATCCGCGTGCGCAGGGAGCCCGGGTGGGGCGTGATCGAGGTCGAGGACACCGGGCCGGGGATGGACGCCGCCACCCTTGCGCAGCTGTGCCGTCCGTTCTTCCGCGCGCCCTCGGTCCGGGAGCTGCCCGGCTTCGGGCTGGGGCTGGCCACCACGCGGCGGTTGGTGGATGCGCACGGCGGTCAGCTCCGGATCGACTCGACGCCGGGTGTGGGCACCCGGGTGGTGGTGCGGCTGCCCGCCGCTGCCGCGCCCGCGGTGGCGGATGAGGCTGCGGATCCCGCCGGCGCTCTGCGGACCGGCGGCTCTCCGAGGGCGACGCAGACGTGAACCGGATCCTCGTCGTCGACGACGACCCCCACGCGCGCGACTTCATCCGCTCGCTGCTCGAGCCGCTGGGCCGGGTGAGCGTGGCGTCCGGACCGGACACGGCGATCCAGGCGATCGCCTCCGAAGAGCCGCCCGATCTGGTCATCACCGACATGGCGATGCCCGAGCCCGGCGATGGGCTCAAGGTGCTGGCCGCCGCGCGCGCGCACCAGCCGGATGCGCCGGTGATCGTGATCACCGCCTACGGCAACGTGGAGGGCGCGCTCGACTCGATCCAGAAGGGCGCATGGGACTACCTCACCAAGCCGTTCGATCCGGATGCGCTGTTACACGTGGCGCGGCGCGCGTTGGAGCAGCGCCGTCTGGTCGCGGAGAACCGTCAGCTCCGCGGCGCCTTCGCGGCGCGCCACGAGCCGGTGGGCCGCAGCCCGGCGCTGCTCGAGGTCTACAAGCAGGCCGCGCGTGCGGCGGCGAGCAACGTGCCGGTGCTGATCTCCGGCGAGACCGGCACCGGGAAGGAGCTTCTGGCGCGGGCGATCCACGCGCGCTCGCCGCGAGCGAACAAGCCGTTCATCCCGGTGGACTGCGGGGCGATCGCCGAGGGCGTGATGGAGAGCGAGCTGTTCGGGCACGCCAGAGGCGCGTTCACTGGCGCCACCGGCGCGCGGCGCGGGCTGTTCGAGGAGGCGGACGGCGGCACGCTGTTCCTCGACGAGATCGGCGACATCGGGCCGCGGGTGCAGTCGCAGCTTCTGCGCGCGCTGCAGGAGGGCGAGATCCGCCGGGTGGGGGAGAGCGTGCCGGTGAAGGTCGACGTGCGGATCGTCACCGCCAGCCACCGCGATCTCCGGGAAGCGGTGGGGCAGGGCACCTTCCGCGAGGATCTCCTCTACCGGCTCGACGTGGTGCACCTGCACCTGCCGCCGTTGCGCGAGCGGCGCGAGGACATTCCGCAGCTCGTGGAGCACTTCGCCGCGCTCCATCAGCGCACCGGGGTCCGCCCGGTGATCACCGACTCGGCGATGCGCGCGCTGGTGGCCTACGACTGGCCCGGCAACGTGCGCCAGCTGCAGAACGTGATCGCCCGCGCGCTCGCGCTGAACGCCACGGGCGTGTTGACCGCCGAGGACTTTCCGCCGCCCATCGGAAACGCGCAGCCGATCGAGCCGCGGGGGCTGACCGGCGATCTGCCGACCCTGGACGAGCTCAACCGGCGCTACGCGGCGCACGTGCTGCAGCGCGCGGGCGGAAACAAGAGCGAAGCGGCGCGGCTGTTGGGCGTGAACCGGAAGACGCTCTATCGGCTGCTCAGCCCCGAGCCTGGACCCACGGAGGAGGCAAACGACGGCGAGGACGATCCGCCGCGTTGAGGACCGTGAGATCGAATACCCGGCGCGGCCCGCCGTCGGTCCCGCCGGGATCGGCTTCGGGGTATCTTTCAGATCGCACTTCCACCGAGAGGATTGATGAACGCGCGCACGTGGGTCATCGCAGTGATGGTGTTGTCCAGCGTTCCGGCGCTCGCCGATGAGCTGGCCGAGACCGGAAAGCACGCGCCGATGTTCCGGCTCCCCGTCTACAACGCGAAGGAAGTGGGCGCGACGGTGGTGGGGTTGGACCGGTATGTGGGGTCGGACGCGCAGGACAAACAGACCCGCGTGGTGCTGCTCACGTTCATGGCGTCGTTCTGCGCGCCCTGCAAGAAGGAGATGCCGTACCTGCAGTCGCTGTACGAGAAGTACTCGGCGAAGGGCCTGCGGATCGTCTCCGTGTCGATCGACACCGAACCCGAGGGGCAGAAGCAGATCGACGAGCTCATCGCGAAGAACCACGTCACCTATCCGGTACTCAAGGACCGGTTCAACCTCGTGGCGCGGCGCTGGCTGGGCACCAGGAGCCCGCTGCCGTCGGTGTTCCTGGTGAAGCCGGATGGAACGATCGCCAGCAGCCACCGCGGCTACAGCAAAGACATCGCAGAACTCCTCGAGGGCGAAGTGCTGGCGGCGCTCGGAATCGGGGCGCCCGCGAAGCCGGCGAACACGGCGGCCACCACGCCTCCGTGAGCGGTGCCGCCACGCGCCGCCGTCGGTAGTCAGTAGTGCATCGTGAGTCAGTGAGTGGAGTCGTGGTGAGTCGACGAGTCGAGCCGTCGTGAGTCGACGAGTCGAGCCGTCGTGAGTCGGCGCATCGGGTCGTCGTGAGTCGGTGCATTGGGTCGTCGTGAGTCGGCGCATCGGGTCGTCGTGAGTCGGCGCATAGAGTCCTGTCTCTTATACACAAATCCGAGCCCACGAGACGGAGCTACATGGCGT